>JBJKOY010000580.1:0-12917 GCA_046706945.1 Ignavibacteriaceae bacterium
CTGCGAGGAATAACGAATGCCGAATTTGCGGATCTTATATGAACACCCACTTCTATAATTAAAAATCATATACCGCACCGGAAATAGGTAGTGGGCTGTTTACATAAATTTTACATTCCGGTAATAATAATTTGTTCTTTTTTTTCTATTTTGCCGTAACGTTCGGGGAAAATAAAAGCGCCGTGAATAAATCGAGAAGAAATGCCTTATTAAAAACCCTGGCTGTATTGGCCGTACTTGTCATTTGCTATAAGATACTATCCGACTATTACGGTTTGATAAATACCGGCAGGCTGACGCAGCAAATATACGGACTGGGATTGCCGGCACTTTTAATTTTCATCCCGTACTTTTTCATTATTTTAAGCGACTCGTGCGGCTGGCTGATCTCTTTCGGGAAAAACAGCCGGCTCATGCCGCTGAAAAAATTATTCCCGATAAGACTCGCTACGGAAACTCTGCAGACATCACTTCCCGGGGGAGCGGCGTACGCGGAAGTGGTCCGCCCTTTTATTTTAAAAAAATATTTCAACCTGCAGTTCACGGAAAGTATTTCGGCAGACCTAATTACAAAGATCAACATACTCGTCGCTCAAATCATATTTTTGATCTTAGGCCTGACTGTATTCGCTGCGTACTACTCCGACAAAACCGCCCGCCCGGGAATTTTATCCGGACGGTTTCTATTTCCCGCATCCGTAATAATATCCGCCGCCGTTTTATTTACCGCATACCTTATATACAGAAAAAATTTGCTGCCGAAACTGATTTCCCTGCCGGCAGAATCCGGGTTCAAATTTTTAGAAAAAATTTCGAAACCGCTTCAGGGGCCTGCGGCTGAAATAAATAATACTTTATCCGAATTTTCATGCGCCGATAAAACAAGAATGCTTTTGACATTCGTGTTCTTCCTGCTTACCTGGTTTTTAATGTCCGCGGAGTCTCTTGTAATTCTTAAGGTAATGGGAATAAATGCGAGCTTAACGCAGACAATTTTGATCGAATCGATGATATCCGTAGTAAGGATCGCATTCTTCTTCATCCCCGGCGCCGTCGGTCCGCAGGACGTCAGCATAATTTTTCTTTTTAATATCGCCGGTCTGCCCGACCCGCTGCTGAACGCATTCCTTTTTGTCTTTTTAAAACGATCCAAGGAATTATTCTGGATTATAACAGGCTACCTCCTACTGGTATATTTAGGATTCGCTCCGCGGAAAATATTCTCGATTAAACAATCTGCCAATATTTAAATTATCTTTGCGCTGCTTAGCACGCTCGGCGGTTAATTTTTCATTTAAATACTATACTTATGAAAATTCAACGGGCTTAAGGATCATTCCTAAAATTTGAGGAAAATATCTGCCGCCGGAACCGCCTTGGGCGCAATTTACTTTTACATCAAAATTTATAATATTTTTACCGGTTAAAATTAATTGAGGAAATAATATTGGAAAATATAATCGGATATTTTGCCGCAGTCTGCACCACGGTCGCTTATTTGCCACAGGTGGTAAAGGTATACAGGACTAAAAGCACGCGAGACATTTCGCTGGGAATGTTTTCTCTTTTGAATACCGGCATTGCAGGGTGGCTGATCTACGGGATTATACTCAACAAAACCCCGATCATAGCCGCCAACTTCATATCTCTCTTATTGACACTGTACATTTTCGCAGTGAAGGTTAAGAATTTTTACGCCGATAAACAGGCCGAAAAGCAGCTAATGGCATAACGCAAGAATAATGCGTGATTTTAATTTTTAGTTTGATCTCAGGTGTTTCTGCGCGGCCCGATGTTAATTTAACCGAAGACTTAATTAATGTATTTTTATTGCATCCCTAATAAAAAAAGAACTCGGCGGTATAAATTACGATCTCGCCCCTGCCGTTCACGTTTTCCTCGAGGGTTTCGTTCAGCGGGATAAGGCCCCCCGACAATTTATAGGAGAGCCTCGTTGTATCGGATTCTTCCGAGTAGGACCTTACCGTCGAAGTGCAGTATAAAGTTTTGTCTTTTAATTCATCACTGTAGCCGAGCGAAAGGCTGAGAGGTCCTTCAAGGTTATTTACGAGCAGCTTGTCGTTCAGCATTATCGTTGTAATGCCGTGCTGCTGTTCTCCGAACTCCAATTCAAACTTTATTTCGGCATTGTTCCCGCTCAACTGATAGAGTCTGCTTAACGATTTACTCATACCGCCCCCATATTTGTGATGAACTTTTTCAAACAGACAATTTGAAATAAATCCCTTTAACCTAAGCGGGTAATAAATTCATAGAGAAGCAGAATCCGTGCGGCAATATTTATTCCCCGATTTTAATTATGAAAATATGAAAATTATAAGCCGAAAGTCAATACAAACTTCTTCTACCATACGTCCCGGTGAACTTCTATGAAATGGTCCGAGGAAAATTCTCCCGATCCGTAAATTAGGAAAAATAAAAGCAGCAGGAATATTATTACGGAAATTATTAAATCCCTGTCCACAGGCATTAGTCTGCCCGGCATGCTGACAAAAAAGATCTCGGTAAAGAGAACCGGGATATTAAGCAGAACCCCGGCACGGGTAAGCAGTCCGAAAGTAATTAATAATCCTCCGCCGATGCCGGCCAGGATTAGGTACTGTATGCCCATAAATGTAAGGTATTGAATACCGTCGCGGAGAATCAGGGTGTGTATCAAATCTTCGTGCGCTGCAAACGAGAACGACCTGAAAATTATAACCAGTCCCAGTAATATTCGCAGATAGTCCGCAATTATGTTATGATGGTGTTCGCTCCAGTCTTCGATCCTTAATATTGCATTCATATCATGTCCCGTAATTAATATTATACCCTTTTCCGCCCGAAGTTATATAAATTGACTTAAAACGTAAAGCAGAATTCATCAACTTTGACGCGGCACACTAATCCCGCGCTCAGCTCATATCGAAATTCTTATCCTTATGCGAATCCAGGTAATAATCCACGGATATTTTGCCGGGACCGTAAAAAAAGAAGAATATCAATAATGCAAGTATGATTACCGAGTACGCCGTTTCGGAGTTGAGCGAAAAAATACTCTTATTCATATCCACGTAGAATATGGCTCCCAGAAGAGCGGGTATTTCGAAAAGGACGGCCAGCCTGAAAAACAGCCCGAATATTATCGCTACGCCGCAGACGATATATCCCCCGATAACATAGTGAGCAATTGCATAATGAACCACCCAGTACTGGGTCTGCGAAATATTGTTCATTATCTGTTCTTTGTTTACGATAAACGCAATGCCTTTTAATATAAAAATAACGCCCAGGAGTATCCGGAGATAATCGAGCCATTTGGGGTGATGCTGATCTGCCCAATGTTCGATTTTATATATATTGCTCATATTTACCTCCCCGCACTAAATAGCGCCAAACCGCAAGCGCAGTAAATTATAACTTGTATAAAATCTAAAAAATATTTTTCAAATAGGAAAGTAGGTTTTTATGATTCTAAAGAAGTATAAAGGGTATGTGAAGCAGGGCCCACAACCCGTACCTGAAAAATGTCTCTTTTTTCGCTTCTTTTGCCAGGGTACCGAAGTATATGCCCTTAATCACGGTATTGCTCATCATGGAAATTATTATTGCCGATACTATAAGCGCGTTGACGGGCTGTTGCCCCCTTACAAGCGAAAGGATGAACGGATCGATATCGGTTACCCCAACTACGGCTGACAGGGTAAGAATGCCCCCGCTGCCGAAGAACTTTTTAACAAGGACCGTAATTACCGAGAGCACTACGAACAGTACGGCAAACATAACCGCGGGCTTAAGCTCGAATGGGTTCTGCAGCGTACTGACCTGCTCGCCGCCGGCGCTCGATTTTGCTCCGATGCTTACCGACAGCAGCGCGCCTATTACGCCGAGCGCTACAAGCTTCCACCATAAACCGTAAATCACCGCGGGATTAATAATCCAGATTATTATCAAAATCCTTATATACATTATGCTGCTGGCATACATCGAAGACTGAAGCGCGTTCCTGCTCTGCCCGGGCTGCCTTTTGGCAATATTTCCTACCGCAATGCTTACCGCCGTACTGGATACGACTCCCCCCAGCAATCCCGACACGGACAGACCCGCCCTGCCGCCTAATTTCTTCATTAAAAAGTATCCGACAAACCCTATCGTTGAGACCATTATTACGATTTGCCAGATATGGGTGGGATTAAGATTAAACTGTGTATATTCTTTGTCAGGCAAGGCGGGAAGTACGATCAGCGTAATCAAAAGGAACTTCACAACCGCGAGGAATTCGGATTTATCCAGTTTTTCGACGTACTTTTCAATTTCGGATTTTTCGGAAAGAAGCAGGGTTCCAATTATACCGAGCGCCATGGGAACCCAAACGTCGGTTAGAAGCGAAAGCGCGCCGATAACGAAAGTCAGCAGCTCGGCAACTTCGCTCGTCCAGCCTACCCTGCCCTCCTTCAGCTTCGACAGATACCCGATTAAGGCAAGAGCGGCAATCGAAAGAAGACCTACCGGGAGAACGATCTCCGCTTTTATATGATAAAGCCAGGCGCACCCGAAGCCGAACATGCTGATGAGTGTGTGCGTTCTGACTCCGGCGGATACTTTACCCTTATGTCCCGATCCCGAACTTTCCCTTTCAAGCCCGATGAGAAAGCCCAGTGCAACCGCAACAATAAAGCGTAATTCGTATGTCCATTCAAAAGAACTCATCGCGGGGATTTCATCGACATTTTAACAGTCCGATAGAAATTTCTTCAACTGATAATTACCGCTAAAATACTTCAAGGAAAATTTAATTCAAATTTATCCTGGCAATTTTCCCAGAATTCCGTTGACCCACCTGTGTGCTTTGTGAAAAAACGCGGCCGGTTCGGCGAACATTAAGATGCATTCGCCGTAGATAACGTTTACCCGGTTCTGAACGCAGTAGTTTACGGCTTCCTCCGATTCGGAACCCTGCTGCAGCCATATATTTCTCACTCCGGAAGAAACGGCGTCGCGGACAACCTTCTCGCATTCATTTTTCGGTACGGCTATCAATGCCGATTCCACTTTCTCGTCAATGGAAGATATCGAAGGAAAGCACCTGTCCCCCTCTATTTCCGCCGCGTTGGGATTGACCGCAAAGGTACGGTAGCCTTTGTTCTTCAGTTCTTTCAGCGCCGAATTGCCGAATTTTTTTCCGCTCCTTGAAACGCCCGCAACGGCAACCGATTTCTTCGCGAGGAATTCCGAGATCTTTTCTCTCGTAACCATATGAGTCTTCTCCTGTTAATAGTTATCTTACGATATTACTTTCTTCCTTATTATTCCGCCCTTTTTAAAATATAACGACACCGCAAACGAAATAAACAGCCCGGTACCTACGGTCCCTATTACTCCGAAAAGCAGCTGATTAATAAAACTGAACATCTGCTTAATACTCTCAAGTTCCCGGGCATCCTGCAGATTTATTCTATTCGAGAGCATCATTTTCTTTTTATAATATGCCACGCCGAGTTCCGAATAATCCGGATTAATATAGTTGAGATAAAGCATAAGGAAAATAATGACGATTATCGCGGCTATTAAAGATATCATAAGCCCTGCTTTTAAGCCGTTGCCCACGGATATTTTACCGCCGTACTGCAAATCTCTTTTTTCCCTAAGTCCGAAAAATATCGTAAAAAGAGGAATGATTACAACAAAATAAATTGCGTATTCTCCCGCTTCCATTTTGTCCGTATGAAAGCCGAGGAAATACTCGGCAAGTATCCAAAAGCATATACCTATTCCCGTTAATAAGCCGTATTTGATTTCCGTCTTTAACATAAACCCTGTTTGTTATCTTATAAAATGTTTTATGAATTTCCGGTAAAGGCAGAATAATTTTTTAATTTTTACTATAAAGGAAAAAGTAAACAACCGGCAAAATTATAAGGTAATCCCCTTTCCCTTCCCGCATTAAAAGATTGTTTCCGGCGCCAAGTTACGAATATATTTTCAAATCGTCAAAGTCATTTGCTATGTAATTTATAACTTTTTACGGATATTTGTAAATTGTTTTATTTTTACGCTTCAAGACGAAGATAAATTTTGAACGAAATTTATGCCCTGATCATTTTATTTGCCGTGGGCGCGGTGGCGGGATTTATAAACGTTACCGCAGGGGGAGGTTCCACCCTAAGCGTTCCCGTACTGATATTTCTGGGACTTGATGCCGCGGTAGCGAACGGTACGAACCGCATCGCAATATTTATTCAGAATATATCGGCCGTATATTCATTTAAAAAAGAAAAATACCAGCAGTTCGGGTTAAGCATGAAGCTCGCGCTTCTCACCCTGCCCGGCTCGATAATCGGCGCCCTGCTCGCGGTAAAAATTAGCGATGCTCTTTTCCAGAAGATACTTGCCGCGGTGATGATCGGGATTATCATTTCCATGATTTTACCCAAACCCAGAACCGTACTTGACAACGCGGAAAACAAGAAAATTTCCGTATCGGTTATTCTTTCGATGATTTTTATAGGATTTTACGGCGGCTTTATCCAGGTGGGCGTCGGGTTTATTCTTATGGCGGCCATCAATTACCTTCTTAAGTTCGATCTCGTTCATGTGAACATGCATAAGGTTTTTATTGTTTTGGTCTATACCGTTCCCGCGCTGATAATCTTCATTATAACCGGAAATGTAAACTGGACGTTCGGACTCAGTCTTGCGGGGGGCAATGCCTTCGGCGGATGGTGGGCGGCAAAGTTTTCGGTAAGGAAAGGAGATAAGCTTATAAGGATTATATTAATGATAGCTATCTTTATTATGTCGTTAAAGCTGCTGGACGTGTTTTAATTAAATCTTTAATTAATAACAATTTAATATCCCTTATTTGAATTAAAAAAAATTTTATTTAACTTTGTGCGATTTAAATAAATATAAAAATGATACTTAACAACCATACAGCCCATCATCACCATCCTTCGAACTTCGATGCCGGTTTGTATTGAATTTAATAATTTGAATTAAAACTGCACCCCGGCTAAAGTCGGGGTTTTTGCTTTTAAAGGATATATGAAATGAACGGTAATTTAAAATTGGCGGTCCAGAAAAAAGGAAGGCTGACCGATAAATCCCTTGAACTGCTGCGCCTGTGCGGGCTCGACATAGAGAATTACTCCGAAAGGCTTGTCGTTTCCGTAAGCAATTTCCCGCTGGATATTTTGTTCCTAAGGGACGACGATATCCCCGAATACGTGCAGGACGGAGTTGCGGATATCGGCATCGTTGGCGAGAATGTCCTGGCCGAAAAACAGACCCAAACGGAAGTCCTGCAGAAGCTGGGCTTCGGCCGCTGCAGCTTGATGTTCGCCTACCCGGAAAAGAAGGAACTGAAAAAATTGGAGGACGTAAACGGCCGCATTATAGCAACAACCTACCCGCGGATCCTCAAAAGCTTCCTTCAGAAAAACAACATCGACGCAAAAATAATAGAACTGAGCGGCTCGGTGGAAATTGCGCCGTCGCTCGGCGTTGCCGACCTTATCTGCGACATTGTCTCAACCGGCAATACACTGATGCTGAATAAACTTAAAAAATCTTTCAAGGTATTCGATTCCGAAGCCGTCATGATTTCCGCCTCCGCATCCGGGCTCGACGGGGAAAAAGACTTGATCCTGAAAGATCTTCTTAGAAGAATAAGATCCGTACTTACCGCCAGACATTCCAAATACCTGATGATGAACGTACCGAAGGATTCGCTTGATAGAATAATAGGGATAATACCTTCTTTAAAGAGCCCTACTGTTCTGCATCTTGCGGATAAGAATATGCTTGCCGTTCACGCGGTTATCCCTTCGGACAAATTCTGGAGTATTATCGACGACCTGAAAGAAGCCGGTGCGTCGGGAATTTTATTATTACCGATTGAGAACCTGATACAATGAAAAAGTATTTTTATAAAGACTTGAATAAGGAAGAACTTAGAGAGCTTACTGAAAGACCCGCCGTAGATACAGCCGCGGCTTTCGGCATAGTAAAGCCGATTCTGGACGATATAAAAAAAAGAGGACAGGAGGCGGTGCTGGAACTTGCGAAAAAATTCGACGGGTTTGAAGGCGGAAGTCTCCGCGTGAGCGAAGAAGAATTTATTGAAGCGGGAAATAAGCTGGACGGCAAGATTAAACGGGCAATCGAATTTGCCGCTTCCAATATAGGAGCTTTTCATGTTAAGCAAAAACCGTCTTCTTATGAAGTGGAAACCGTACCTGGAGTAAAATGCTCGCGGGAATACAGGCCCGTTGAAAACGCGGGACTTTACGTTCCCGGCGGCAGCGCCGTTCTTCCCTCCACAATGCTCATGCTCGGGATACCGGCGAAAATTGCCGGTTGCGGCAGGACAGTTGTCTGTTCGCCGGCTAAGAGCGGTAAAATAAATTATCCGCTCCTTTATGCGGCAGGGCTGTGCGGCATAACCGAATTTTATAAGATCGGGGGAGCACAGGCGATCGGATTTATGGCGTACGGGCTTCCCGCCGTTCAAAAAGTCGATAAGATCTTCGGACCGGGGAACCAGTACGTTACCGCGGCAAAGATGCTTGTAAGCATCGATACCGGCGGATGCGCAGTCGATATGCCCGCCGGGCCGAGCGAAGTACTTGTTATAGCCGATGAGAACGCCGATCCTTCGTTCGCAGCATCGGACCTTCTCTCGCAGGCGGAACACGGACCCGACTCACAGGCAGTGCTTGTCTGCAGCAGCGAATCGAATTCAAAAAGAATATTAACAGAACTTGAGTCTCAAATTAAACTGCTGCCAAGGAAAGACATCGCTTCGAAGGCGTTGGAAAATTCCTTTTTATTAATCGTGGATACTTTAGAACATGCCGTTGAATTCGCAAACGAATACGCACCGGAACATTTAATCCTTAACGTAAAAGACGCGGGTAAATTTAAATCTTCCGTTGTCAACGCTGGCTCGGTTTTCATCGGGCAGTATTCGCCGGAAAGCGCCGGCGATTACGCTTCGGGTACGAATCATTCCCTTCCTACATACGGGTACGCCAGGGCCTTCGGGGGTATAACCGTAGAATCGTTCATGAAGACGGTTACCTTCCAGCAGCTTACGCCGGAAGGATTAAAGAATATTTCGGAAGCGGTTCAAACGCTGGCCGAAACGGAGGGACTTGAAGCCCATAAAAACGCGGTTTCCGTGAGGTTAAAATGAATATCCGCAGCCTCATAAGGAAAAATATCCTGTCGCTTACACCGTATACTTCCGCAAGGGATATCTACGACAGCAGCGAGGGCATTCTGCTGGACGCAAACGAGAACAGCTGGGGCTCTACTTTCGATGAGACGGAAGGACTGAATTTAAACCGCTACCCCGATCCGCATCAGAAAGACCTTCGAAAAATCACGGGCGAATATTATAAAATCCCGGAAGAAAATTTGTTCTTCGGCGTAGGCTCCGACGAAGTAATAGACCTGCTGATAAGGACATTCTGCGATCCCGGGACCGACGAGGTTATAATTCCCGGACCGACTTACGGTATGTACAAGGTTGCCTGCGATATAAACAACGTCGAGACCAAAGAAATTCTGCTGACCGACAATTTTCAGATAGACCTCGCCGGAATAGAGAAGAACTATACACGCAGTACTAAAATGATGTTTCTCTGCTCTCCGAACAACCCGACGGGAAACCTCTTGAATAAAGCGGATATTACGGAGCTTTGCAAAAAATACGAATCCGTTATTGTAGTGGATGAAGCGTATATCGATTTCTCATACGAAGGCACGGTAGCGGGCGAAGTAAAAAATTTCGAAAACCTTGTGGTTCTCCGGACGTTCTCAAAAGCGTGGGGGCTTGCGGGTATCCGCTTAGGCTACTGCATTGCCGATCCCTGTATTATAGATGTTTTATTCAAGGTGAAGGCGCCGTACAATATAAACTCCCTGACGCGTTATGCGGTAAAAAAAGCCGTTCAAAATTCAGGGAGAAAAAACGAATATGTAACGGGTATAGTTAAAGAAAGAGAAAGACTTAAAAGCCGGCTGGAAGGGCTTAACTGCGTCTCTCAAATATACGGTTCCGATGCGAATTTTCTGCTTGTAAAATTTAATAAACCCCGGGAAATTCAGAAAAATCTTTTGGAAAAAGGAATTATAATAAGGGACAGGAGTTCGCAGCCCAAACTGCAGGGATGTCTAAGGATTTCCGTAGGCAAAGAAGAAGAAAACGATCTGCTGCTGGAAGCAATTAAGGAATCGGTTTAATTTTAATTTTCATTACGGTTTGAAATATGAGATACAAATTGACGGTCGACCCCGGATTTTTCAAGCTTGAATCCCCGGAATGCGGCGGGCTTGTAAGCGGATTAAAAAGACTTTCGCGGAAAGGGTTTGTCCTCGAAACATGGGATATCTCCGCAGTTGCCGGCAGCGGTCTGGACAAAATTTTTAAATCGGAAGGAATCGTTGTTGAAAACGAAGCGGACGGATCCTTTGATAAGGTATTCGACGTCAGCCTTAAAAGCGGCGTAACCGTCGGGAAGAAATCGGGTCTGAAAGATTTCGAAGCAGCCGTAAATTATATACTGACCCGGCTTCGCTGTTCCGTTCAGCACAGGAAAACGAAGGAAACCGATATAAAAATAGAATTGTCGCTCGACGGAAAAGGAGATACGGATATTAACACCGGCGTGGGATTTTTCGATCATATGCTGGAACAAATTGCAAGGCATGCCAATATAAACCTGAAGATCAAGGTTAAAGGCGACCTTCACGTCGACGAACATCATACGGTGGAAGACGTAGGCATTACTCTCGGAAATGCCCTGAACGAAGCTCTGGGAGATAAAAGCGGCATCAGAAGATACGGATATTTTATACCGATGGACGATGCGGCCGCCGTCTGCACCGTCGACTTAGGAGGCAGAACTTATTTGAATTTTAAATGTAAATTTGAAAGAGAGAAAGTAGGAGGTTTCCCTACTGAACTGACCGAGGAATTTTTCAAAGGACTGGCCGGCGGTTTAAAGGCCAATATTTATATAAAAGCCAAGGCAAGAAACGATCATCATAAAATCGAATCCATATTCAAAGTATTTGCCAAAGCCTTAAATGAAGCTTGCAGGTTCGACGAAAGGAGCGAAGGTATTTTACCTTCGACAAAAGGATTATTATGATAGTATTAATAGATTACGGTGCTGGGAACGTCGCTTCGGTTGCGAATGCACTGACTGCGCTGGATCAAAAATACAAAATCTCTTGCAGCGAATATGAAATTTGCAGGGCCGATAAGATCATCTTCCCCGGCGTCGGGGAAGCGTCTTTCGCAATTAAGCAGCTTCATATGCTTAACCTGTTTTCCGTTTTGAGGATCGTAAAAAAACCCATTCTGGGAATATGCCTGGGGCTGCAATTGATGATGGATAAATCCGACGAAGGCAACGTTACCTGCCTGGGCATCTTCCCCGGCAGGGTGCTGAAATTCGATCCTTCGAAAACAAAAGTCCCCCACATGGGATGGAACGATGTTAATATTATTTCGGACAGCAAATTATTCAAAGATATAAAGAGCGGCGAAAGGTTTTATTTTGCCAACTCCTATTACGTACCGGTAAACGACGCAACAACCAGTATAACGAACAACAATATAGATTTCTCCGCATCTCTTGAAAAAGGAAATTATTACGGCGTTCAGTTCCACCCGGAAAAATCGGGCGAAGCCGGGCTGAAGATATTAAAAAACTTTATCGAACTATGATTATTATACCTGCTATAGATCTATACCAGGATTCGGTTGTAAGGCTGACCAAAGGCGATTTCGACAATATTACGTATTACAAAAACACGCCTCTTGAACAGGCAAAAATTTTCGAATCTCTGGGATTTACGCATGTGCATCTTGTCGATTTGCTCGGTTCGAAAACCGGCAAGTTTGCTTCCGTCGAATCGCTTAAATCAATCAAGGCGCAAACCAAACTGATCGTTCAGTTCGGGGGCGGGGTGAGAGATTCCAAATCGGCTAGCGAATTATTTTCACTCGGCATAAACGACGTTGTAATCGGTTCCCTTGCGATTAAAAACAAAGACGAATTCGAGCTCATATTAAAAAACAATTCACCAGACAGGGTAATTGCCGCGGCGGATATCTTGGATGAAAAAGTCAAAGTAAGCGGCTGGACTGAAGAGACTTCCGTTTCGGTATACGAGCACATAGAATACTGCCGCAGCCTGGGCATTTCCAAATTTTTGTGCACGGATATCTCGAGGGACGGTATGCTGACCGGCGCCAACATAGACCTCTACGGTTTACTGCTGAAACGTTACCCGTCGATTAAGCTTATTATATCCGGCGGAATAAAAGATATTGCCGACGTTAAAAAAGCTGCTGCGCTAAACCCTTACGCCGTTGTCGTCGGCAAGGCCATATACGAAGATAAAATCGATCTTAAGGAGTTATCCGAAATTGCTGTGTAAAAGAATAATCCCGTGTCTAGACGTAAAGGACGGCAGGGTTGTAAAAGGAACAAACTTTGTGAATTTAAAAGATGCCGGTTCTCCCGTCGAACTGGCGGAACGCTACTCCTCCGAAGGAGCGGACGAACTTGTCTTCCTGGATATTACGGCGTCGGCCGAAAAAAGAAAAACACTCGTCCCGCTCGTCAAAGACGTTGCAAAAGCTATACGGATACCTTTTACCGTCGGCGGAGGTATTTCCGAACTGCGAGACATTGAAGCCCTGCTGAAAGCCGGGGCGGATAAGGTATCGTTAAACTCCGCCATAGTTAAAGACCCGGACTTAATTACGAGAGCATCCAAACAATTCGGAAGCCAGGCTGTTGTTGCGGCCGTCGACGTCAAGTACAACGGGAGCAGTTATAAAGTATATATAAAAGGAGGCAGGGAAGAAACGGAATTGGACGGGATGGAATGGTGCA
>JBJKOY010000581.1:0-5414 GCA_046706945.1 Ignavibacteriaceae bacterium
CCAGGTCGTATCTAAGTTCAAAATATGTGTCGAAGAAAATCTTGAATGGCAATTCGTATCTGTATTCCAGGGAAGCGAGGAATATCTGTCGTCCGCGGAATTCGTTATCTCTCATTCCGAAAAAAGAATTTTGGCCTCCCAGCGAAAACTGTTCGCTTAAGGGCAGCGTCTTATCGGCAAATCCCATTTCAAATCTCGGCGAGATAGTGCTGGACGATGCAATTGTAAAATAACTTTTATAGTTGAAGGCAAGCTTGGTGTAACCGATGTCCCCCCCGAGTACCGTCTGGGCAGATTCGTAGGAACCGTTGAAATAAAATCCCTTTCTCGGATACGGATATTTGTCCTGCGTATCAATCGTAGTGCTTACGCCGAGGCTTACTATTTTTATCTTGTAGGGATTAATCGGATCTTCGAGGTTGTTTTGCAGTACTTTTATCTGGTCTATCTGATATTTTCCTTGAAATATCAAATTACCGAACCGCTGCACCTGTGTGCCGAGCGAAAGCGAACCGCCGTAAAAAAACTCCCTGTACTCGCCCGACTGCGGACGGTAGAATCTCGTACTTGTAGCGGATGCAGCATCAGAGTATGTAAGAATATCGTGCTGATTATAATACGCGTTTATTTTATAAGTAAAATACGTATCGAAAACCCTGTTTGATTTATGTTCAAGTGAGACACCCCGGCTTCTGGAACTAAGCGATAACAGAAGCCCCAGTTCGGTACCGCTCCCGAACAAGTTTTCATCGACCAGGTCCAGATTTAGGTTGGCCTTGTTCTCGTTATCTATATGAAATCCTACTCTCAATAAACTAGACGGCTTTTCTTTAACAAGGAGAGTAAGAACATTTTGGCCATGTTCCCTTTTGACGTTCATAAATATATCGTCAAAAAGATTTGTGCTTCTTAAATTAACTAGTGCCTGTTCAAGTGCCGATGTTTTAAATGACTCGCCCTTTTTTATGGGAATTTCTCTGGTTATAACGGTCGGGTCGGTATATTCGTTTCCAGATATAATTATCTTTGAAATTCTTCCCTCGTCAAAGTTTACGGTTATTATTCCCGTTTTATCGTCAAAATTTACTTTTTCGACTTCTGCCAGGGCATATCCTGCCTGCCTGTACATTTCAATTACATCTATGATCTTCTTAACCAATTTTTTCGGATCGTACGGCATGTCTATCAGCGGAGCGAGAACACTGTCGACGGAAGCGCTTTTTAAAAGCGTCACTCCTTTAATTTTTATATCCTTCACCAACGGCTTTGCTTTTCCGGCAAAAGATACTTCGGAATAGTTCGGGAATGTTTTAATATCTACATTCAGACTGTCGAAGCCGCCGGCAGAATAAATATTATAAAGGTCATTCAATATTTCGTTTCTCGAGACCGAATCCTGCGAGGAATATTTCTTTAAATAATCCTGCTCGAATGGCGCGGCATCCGGAGAGATCAAAACGTTCTTTATAAAAAAATTCTTTCCTGGAAAGTTTTTATAAAACGCGGAATCGATTTCTGCCTTTATTTTCCCTGTAATCGGCTTTGCCGCATCATATCCTTTTTGAATTAAATTTTTGACGTCCGAAAAATCGTCGATCGCTATATCGTCGAGCCGGGGGGTAATAATATTGTTCGCGGATTTTAATTCTGAATCGTTCAGTCTTTTCATGGGAATGCTCACCACCTGATCGGCAACATTCCACGGCAAGCTTAATTCCGATTCCGTGTGGAGGGGGCTGGTTGTATTTACGGCTATTACGATATTCCCTCCCATTTGCTTTGCTATTTTTACGGGTATATTGGCTACGAGTCCGCCGTCTACCAGTACAAGCGAATCCACCTTAACCGGTGAAAGGAAAAAGGATACGCTGGAACTTGCTCTCATCGCTTCGCTTAACGAGCCGGAATCCAAAATTACGGGCTGACCGGTAACAAGATTGGTACAAACCGCCCTGTAACCGCACCTTAATTCGTTAAAACTCGAGTCGACATGAATCGGAGCTTCAAGCACCAGGAGATTCAGATAATTTGAGATTTTTTGCCCGCTGCTCAACGCGGTGGGCAGGATAATCTGAAACCCTTTTAATCTGAGAGAAAATATCGCCTTGTCCTCGGTAACCTTTTGATCGACGAATAGTTCTCTTCTGTTTGTTTCCCGGTCGGAGGCAATTAGACTATTCCAGTCGGTATTCACCGCGATAGAATCTATATCGCCGATGTTATATCCGGAGGCATAAAGTCCGCCTATAATGCTGCCCATACTTGTACCGGCAATAAGATTTATGGGTATACCCGCGTCTTTCAGCGCTTCGATAACGCCTATTTGGGCCAGCCCCCTGGCCCCGCCGCCGCTCAGGGCAAGGGCAACCTTGGGAAAAAGGGTGGCCGTCCTGTCCTTCAAGCCGAAAGGTAGGTTTATAGCCCCGGATTCGACGGAATAATTATGAACGGATTGAGCGAAAGATACTGTGAAAAGAAAAGGAAGGATTATCCATAGTATTTTCTTTATAAAATTCATTTATAATATATTCTATAATAATAACTGCTATTTTTTTCTCCTCTGCTGCGCTTTTGCATTTTGTTCCGCGGCTTCCATCATCTTTGTGAAAAATCCTTTTGATTTCTTGGGGTTCTTCACCGGTTTTAATTCCATTCCGTCGTGCTTATGATTAATATAATATTGCTGTCCGATGGAAAAGATATTAAACATTAAGTAATAAAGGTTTAAGCCTGCCGGGAAACTCATAAACAGCAAAGTCAGAAAAACAGGCATTATATAAACAAGGGACTGCTGCTTCGGATCTTTTACGCTCATCTTTTGCTGGAAAAATGTAGTGATGCCCATAAGAAGAGCCAAGCCGCTTATTTCGCTAATTCCGAAAAACGGTATTTTGAAAGGCAAATTATAAATTATATCCGGACGGGACAGGTCCTTTATCCAGAATATAAACGGCTGCTGCCTGAGCTCAATGGTTACTTTGAAAAACTCAAACAAAGCGATAAAGATAGGCATTTGAAGAACAAGCGGCAGACAGCCGCCGGCAGGATTTACCCCGTAAGTAGAATAAAGCTTCATCATTTCTTTGTTCATTTTCTGGGGATCGTCTTTGAGTTTTTCTTTAAGCTCCGTAATCTTAGGCTGAAGCAGCTGCATTTTCCTCATAGATTCGTAGCTGGATTTGGTGAGCGGGTGGAGCACCAGTTTGATTATTAAAGAAAAGACAATAATTACTAAGCCGTAATTGGGAATCAGCGTATGTAAAAAAGTGAAAATGGGCAAAAGTATGTATTCGGAAATCGGCCTGATTAAAAATTTCAGTCCGAAAAAACTGCCGAATTCGACAAGGGCATCGAAATTATGTCCGTAATCTTTTAATAAATTGTATTGAACGGGTCCTATAAAAATTGTAAATGATTTTTTTTCGGTGTTGACATCGTTGAACGGCAGCTTTAACCTTATATTATAATATGCCATTTCGCCGTTATTCCTGATCGGCTCTTTAATGCCTTCAACATAGGCGCCGTTAACGGAGGAAGGATCATCGGGAGCAATTATTGCGGCAAAATATTTATCCTTTGCCGCAATCCAGTCTACCCTGCCGGTAAAATCTTTCTGGACTTTCTCGTTATTCTTGGAGGCCTGCACTTCCACATGATCGCCGCCGTAATAAACGCTGGCGTTGGCAAAAGTTGCTTCATCTACGGAATTTTCTTCAACAAATCTCAGACCCTTGTTCCAAACAAGATCCACGTCGTTATTGCTTATAAGATTTTCCATCCCGACGAATTTAACCGAATACCCCATGCTGTATTTGTCGCCGTATAGGATATATTTTTTTTCAATATATTGATCTTTGCCGACATAAAGAGTATAAGTAATTATCAACGAATCTTTGCCGGATATTTTATAGTAATATTTTTTTGCATCGGAAGTAAAATTAAGAAGGCCGGTATTTATGGCTTTGCCGTCGGAGGAAATAAAAGATAGATCGGGCCCCTGGCCTCCGTCCGGATAATTTATTAATTGAACGTGTGTTTTATAAAAATTACCGGTACTGTCCGCATTTGCTGAATACCAATTTTTGTATTCCTTAAGAAAATATTTTTCAATATCGCCGCCTCTGCTGGTAAACTCCATCTTAACGAGATCGTTTTCGATTGTAATATATTTCGGTTTTTCCGGCGAAATAGAAAAATATTTGCCCAGAGAAAGCGTGTCGGCTTCCGGAAGCTTTTTCTTGACGGTTTTACCGGTTTCGGTTTTAACTTCTGCAACGGCCTTGCTCTCCTTTGCCGTTGTATCTTTAAGTACAGACGTAGTATCCGCCGCATTTTTAGGGGCTTTAACCGGGGACGGCGAGTTCATGTAAAGCCAAATCATCAAAATGGCGCCGATTAATATAAAAGCCAATGTTGTTTTTTTATCCATTCATTTTTTCCGTTACTCTAATGGATCATATCCCCCCTTATTGAAGGGATTACACCTTAATATTCGCCAAACAGATTTGGCACCGCCTTTTAAGACTCCGTATTTTGTAAAGGCCTGAACAGCATATTCCGAGCAGGAAGGATAGAACCTACAGGACGGCGGGAAAAGCGGAGAAATTAGTCTTTGATAAAGTCTTATTAAAAAGACAAATATCATCCTCATAACAACGAACTCTTTATTTTATTTAAAACATCAATTGTTCCGGGCATAAAATCATCCAAACTAATCAAACTTGCTTTCTTTTTATGAGTCAAAAAAGGAGAGAATACAATCTTAATTAAAAAACCGTTCTCGATACAAAAGGTCAGCAAGTGCTCTTTATTCAATCTATAAGACTCGCGCAACAGCCTTTTGACGCGGTTTCTCCAAACCGCTATTCCTGATTTCCTGCTTACCGCCACCGCTATTTTTATTCCCGGATTTTTACTCCCGGATTCGATTATGTATGCGGCCCTTACTCTTTTATCGGACGAATGAATTATTCTGCCGTTTGAAAAAATTCGCTCAAAATCTTTCTTGTTCTTTATCCTTTCTCCGGCAGGGAGTCCGAACCGTTTCAACTGAATTACTTCTCGTCGCTAACTGTTAATTTTTTTCTTCCCTTTGCTCTTCTTCTGGCTAATACTTTCCTGCCGTTTTTGGTCTTCATCCTCTCCCTGAAACCGTGTTTATTCTTCCTTTTTCTTATGCTTGGCTGAAATGTTCTTTTCATAAACGTACTCCTTTAATCAAAAGACTTTAAAAATAAAGATAAGACGATAAACTTACAAGATAATTATTTATTCGAAATATGAGTCAATAAATATCTTCGGAATATTTTCTTCTTTTTTTGTAAAAATTAATTTGCAATGCGAGATAATAGTTCATATTTTTTCGCTGTGTTAGTAATGGTTAGACCATGTGAATATATTGTGGATAAGTTTTC
>JBJKOY010000582.1:0-4366 GCA_046706945.1 Ignavibacteriaceae bacterium
ATGTAAAAAAGTTATATTTGAAGAAGATAAATACCGGAATAAAAATCGACGGCGTTATTGATCCGATCTGGAATACAGCGGACTCCGCAACCGGTTTCTTCCAATTAAATCCCTACTACGGTAAAAAACCCACCTGGCCGACGGTAGCCAAAGTGCTAACGACTGACGATGCGATATATGTCCTCTTTAAGTGCTTCGAAGATAAAAAGGATATCCAGGAATTTACCGGGATGCTGGACAATACCGCGGGCGAATACGTCTCTTTTATGATCGATACCTTCGGCGACAGGAAAACCGCGTACAAATTGGGAGTTTCGGTCTCGGGAGTTAAATTAGACGCCAGGCTCCTGGACGATGCCCGGCAGAGAGATTATAACTGGGACGGGATTTGGTTTGCCGCTACAAAAGTATACGACTGGGGCTGGGTTGCGGAAATGAAGATTCCTTATAAGTCAATTCAGTATAATTCATCGCTAAAAGAATGGGGACTGGATTTCGACAGATGGATCCCTTCCTTATCCGAGGATTTGTACTGGAATAAATATGCCAGGAACGAAGGACAAAGAATATCCAAGTTCGGGGAATTGATCTTCGAGAATTTCAAGCCTTCGGTAAATGGATTAAACCTGGAAATATATCCCGTGGGTATAGTAAAAGCGCAGTATTCGGAATCAGGCAAATATAAAATTAATCCCAACGCCGGACTGGATTTGATGTATAACCCGTCATCTGAATTAAAATTTCAATTAACTGCGAACCCGGACTTTGCACAGATCGAAGCCGATCCGTACGAGTTCAATATTTCCCAATACGAAACTTATTATGATGAAAAAAGACCTTTCTTTACCGAGGGCAACGAGGTATTCATGGCAGCCGGCAAACAAAACAATACCGGGTTCTACAGTCCTCTGGAACTGTTTTATTCACGCCGGATAGGAAAGAAGCTGCCCGACGGGTCCGACGTCCCTTTAATAGTAGGTGCAAAAGCATTCGGAAGAATAAATGATTGGGAATACGGGGGATTCGTTGCAGCCACAGGCCGGAAGAATTATACGGACGACTCTGTCTCCGAAACCGAACCTAACGCGGACTTCGGAGCCGTAAGACTTAAAAAACAATTCGGCGAAAATTCTTCAATCGGGACTCTGATAGTCGGAAAGCAGACTAAGGATACTACATACGGAGTGCTGGATGTAGACGGCGCCTTCCGCGGATCGGACTGGCAGCTGGCTTACCAGGCAGCCAGGTCGGTTAAAAATTCTTTGGGAGATTATGCTTTCTCGGCAGGGTATACCATGCTGGGCAGGCATTGGTGGCATTTAATAAGAACGAAATACATAGGCAAGAATTTCGACATAAGCCAGGTAGGTTACGTACCGTGGATAGGAACAGCTGAATTTACGCCTTTGACGGGTCCAATTTGGTACTTTGACAAAGGCCCGGTCAGCAACATACTTCTGCTGGGGGGCTTTTCATTTGATTATAAAAATGTCGAAAATTATTGGGATCACTCGGCCGTTCTGGACTTTAACATGAATTTCCGGAGTAACTGGCGTTATGAAATCACATTTATTGCGGGCAAATCAAAGGATCAGGGAATTAAATACAACTCTTACGAAGTTGATTACAACGCTTCTTTTAATTTGAGCCCGAACTGGGACGCCAATATTTACGGCGGGTATGCAAAAACATACAATTTCAACAAGGATTATCTTGCATTTTACACATGGTTCGGTTCCTATGCGGAATGGAATGTTTTTAATTTCTTACAGATAGGAACATCGTACAATATGTGGGTGGAAGGCAACCCCGCCGGAAGCGTGGTAGACATAATATATAATGCCCGTCCGTTTTTTTCCATAACTCCTTTTAATAACCTTAACCTGAGGGTTTACGTGGACAATCTTTTCGACAGATCCGCAGATCAAATGCAGCAAATAATAAGCGGGCTCTTATTCTCGTTCAATTTCTCACCCAAAAGCTGGATTTATTTTGCGTATAACGAAAAGGATAAAAGGAGCGACAGGTATGATGCCGCCGGCAACCTCCTTCCCCAAATTATGCACGTTGCGGCAAGAGCAGGCGTTTTTAAGATAAAATATCTTTACTACTTCTGACGTTGTTTGAACGAATAAGACAGATTTTTTATGACTATAAGTACATAAATCCCGGTAAAATAGGCATGATTTGCATTCTTTAACCTCCCGTTCATATTAAAAAAATCACTTTTTATTACGATGATGGATATAGGATTAATATGTTCATTTTAAAATATGAATAATTAAGACCGGAAATTAATTTTCTTAAATCACGGCAGAATTGAATGAATGACGACATTATATACGAAGGTGATCTCAACGATACGGCAATAACCGAAATGCTGTCACGTAGATTTAAGAATCTATCCAGGGAATATCTGCAATTGGATCTGAAAAAGGACTCCGATTTTCTGAGCCTTGTCAAAGATAGTTCCCGCTTCTTCAGCTTTTCTCTTCCGCTGCCTATAAACGAGATATTTATCAGATACGAGGATGCGCCTTTATTCTGGGTTTACAGGACGCCGCTGCTGGTCTACCTTGAAGAACTATTTAAATTATCAATGCCCCAATCGAGCACAAAAAGCATACATAATTCCATAAAAGACTTTTATACGAAATGGGTTATGATGAACCCGGGGAACGAGAAAAAATACTTTGCGGCTTCTGCCATCAATTTTATAGAAAAGAAGGCTAACAAAAATAATTTTCTGTACGCCATCCTGCATTCGATAATTTTATCGTACGACAATTATTTCTATAACCCGCAAAAGTCGCTCGAATTACTGGATACTGCCCAGGATTTGGTGAACGACACGGAATTAGGGGATACATTCAGGGAAGAGATATATTATCTGATCAGTTTATACGGCGGATTCTTGTTTTTGAATCAGAAGCAGATCCCTTCCGCCAAGGAGAAATTCGCGGAGTCATTATCGATTAAACCGTACGGAGTATCCGCAAAATTTTACAACACGTATACCGAAGCCGTATTAAACAACCAGATACTTTCCGGGGACATAGTTAGCGATTTATATGATTTTGATATTCAGCGGATGATATATGCCATAGACGCGAACAGCATATCGATGCTCGAATATTTTATGAACAATTCTGTAATCGGAAATTTCTTTTATTATTACGAGTTTGTTCCCTCCGTGGAAATGTTCGCCAACTTTTTCCGGGACGTAAAGGGCACGAGACATTTCGATCTGAACGTTATAAAGATAAATTTAACCCAGTTCAAAGATTTAAAGTTGTCTTCTTATTACACACCGGAGTTCGAAAAAAATCTCGCGTTTCTTGAGAACGTATTGCAGAAATATTCGGCTAACGAGAACATACTGTTTCTTGGAGCATCGGAAAAGCTGCATTTAAAGTTCAAAAATACCCTGGAAATTGTTATAAACGAGATAAAAAACAAATATTATAAAGAAGTGGACGATAAACTGTTAAAATTCGATGTGGAATTGCAGGAAAAGACAAGGGAGCTCGAATCCATATCGAAAGATAATGAAGGTGTAAGAAAAAAGCTTCATGAAAGGATGAAGTCCACAATAGAGGAAATCGAACGAGTTGCGGCCTCAAACATTGCGATACTTGAAGACAGAATAAGCAATCTCCACATGATTCAAAGTCTGGATCCTAAAATGGCATTTAAGAACGCAATGACATACAATTTGATTTTATCGGTCACCGTTTTTATGATGGGCGGGTGCGCGGGGTATTCGAATAATTTTTTAGGCGACGCTTCAAAGATGAACAATGCGTTTTCGGTAATTATGTCTACCGGGTTAAAATGGGGGGCGATTGCGTTTTTAGTCGGTTTTTTGATATCATTAATATCGGCCGGTTTAGCGATGCTGGAAGGTTCGAACCAGAAGCAAAAATTACTTCAGACTATTAATACTATAAAAAACGAAAAGAACCAGCAGGTTTCGTTCGTAAAAGAGGAAGGCGTTCAAAAAGAAAAGGAGCTGGAAGAAAAGTTCAGACTAAGCAGCGAATCGAAGCAAAAGTATGTGGAAGCGCTTAAGACTGAGCGGGAAGTGCAGGAAAAAGTTTATTTAGAAGACGCCGAACAGAAGATAAGAAAAGAATGCGCGCAGATTGAGGCGCTGATTATTTAACCGGTTTGCGGCGAAGCCATAGCTTTTCAACATAATCTACCTACCTCCGCCTGCAGAAACACTTATAAAACATACCGAATTATCAATCCGAGTTGAAAAATTTTTGGCTAAAATTAGCCAAACTCACAATTTTAATCTTTAATTATCTGTAAAAAGTTCAAAATATGCACAAGGACACTTGGAATGGTTTTAGTATTAGGA
>JBJKOY010000583.1:0-2242 GCA_046706945.1 Ignavibacteriaceae bacterium
AGCGAACAATTTAACAGGAAAGAATTAAGACTATTATTACGTTGAATTGTCCGGATGGAGATCGGTTTTATTATTGTTATATTGTTTGAGTATTTTTTTATTTCATAGATAAAATTCGGAACGGTAAATGCCCGAGTATAAAATAAATATTAATAAAAACGAAATAATGTTCGACGGTATTTCTTTTAAAATCGATGAGTTAAAATTTCTGCTAAAAAAACACGACGCCGAATTATTTACGACAATTACATGCCCCGGAAAAATTGAATACATCCTAACGGACGAAGCGAAAATGTTTATGCGGCAGAAAAGGGAAGAGGAAGATGCTGCAGGTTAAAGAAATTATCGCGGCGCAGATCGAAAAAGAGATCGAATGCGCGAAGAACGCTTTGAAAGAAGGCAATATCGGTAAGGCAAGAGTATGCGCGAGGAGAGCCGCGGGACTGGCGGTAAATTTCTGGCTTCTCAAAAATAAAATAACTTCTTCCGATCTTTCCGCTGTGGCTTGCCTAAATAAGATTAAAGAAGACGAAAACCTCCCGGATTTTATTCTAAAAGCCGCGGGAAAATTAACGGCTAAAATAAATACCCCTGAATCCGGCGCGGTGACGGAAGACCCGTTAAAAGACAGCATGATTATAGTCGAATATTTCCTATCTTAATAAAAACAACCGCTGCCTCGGGGATTTATTGCTTAAATACTAACCAAGTTTGAATCCTATCGCTGTTAATTGAATCCAACCTTTTGAAATTTGAATTATTATAAACTCTCAGTATCGAGGTGTGTTATGAAAAAAAATATAGGAAGTGCGGATAAAGTAATACGTGTTTTATTAGGAGTCGCCGTCATTCTCCTGGGAATAATATTCCACAGCTGGTGGGGATTGGTCGGCATAATACCCCTATTTACGGCTTTAGTAGGAACATGTCCGGCCTATCTGGCTTGCGGGGTTTCTACGACAAATAAATCAAAAGCCGCTAATGTTTAGGAATTAAAAAGGGCTGAGCCCAACTCAGCCCTAACTGTAGTGAGTAATGTTAGTGAGGTTCCGTATAGCGGGGATTTTATAATTCTATAAAGATCAAAGAATTTTTAAAATCGCCGCGGGTGACAGTTGAACACCCGATTCTGTTCCCGCCGAACAACCGCCGGTTTATAATATCTGAGGAAACGGTCAAAGGAAACTTTCCTCAGAAATCATAAAGTACCCGCGGAAAAACTTGTTTAAAAAATTCAGCAGTTAATTACCGGACAAAAGCAGGGGGACAATTCTTTGACGGTTAAGATAATGTTTATTTTTAATATTAATAATGATACGGAACATTTCCCTTCGACAAATATTAACATTCAATCAATCATATAAAAAATTACCGGCGTAAAAGAGAAATGAAAAGACGGAAATAAAAAAGGCCGCTTACGATAAGCGGCCTTTTAAATAAAATGATTACCAAGTATTTTTAATTACCGCGGACGTTAGCCTCGCCGTTTATATGCTTAAGCTTATTAATAATATTTCCCTCCGCATCAACCACTCCGGGGTGGCATGCAACGCAGGAAGTAATATCAAACCTCGG
The DNA here is from genome assembly GCA_046706945.1 of Ignavibacteriaceae bacterium. Lineage (GTDB taxonomy): Bacteria > Bacteroidota > Ignavibacteria > Ignavibacteriales > Ignavibacteriaceae > FEN-1297. The sequence continues at coordinate 1,576 of JBJKOY010000583.1, forward strand.
ATCCTGATATCCGATGTGGCCTTTCGGCGGCAATGCATGGCAAGATCCGCATTTGATCTGGCTGCCGTCCAGGTTTTTCGTCCAGTACACGGTATTGCTTATTCCTACCATCGCGGTATCGATGAAAGCAAACTGGTCTTCACTGGGAGCCGAGGATTTTGAGTACGAGAAGTTGCCGTGACAATAGGTATTTGAACATGATCCGTTTGCGGCATCGAATGCTGCATCGGTTGCGCCGTGAGCGGTTGCCCTTCCTGAAAATGCAATTAAATTTCCGTTAGGCGGATTCAAATGCCCGGGATCGTAAACGGAAGTCGGTACCTTATGGCAGGATGAACACGGGGTAGGACTGCCGAGTTTCGATGCAAACAGGTGGTTATTATGCGCGCCTACGTATATCGAGCTTGTCGCAGTATCGCCGTTTACCGCCCTGGGCGGGGCAATATGCGTAGAATCGGAAAAGTTCCCGTGGCATGTATTGCATGCCGCAGGTCCGCCGGGCGATGTGTGGCAAGTCGTACAGCTAACACCGTTTAATACCCTGGTATAATCGGCTGCGTGACATTGTTGACAGGGCTGCATATTAATGTCATTCTGCTTTAAAAAAGTTCCGTGAAAATTTACCGAAGTTATGTCGGCAAACCCTTCTTTGTGTACACTTACTTTT
>JBJKOY010000584.1:0-2574 GCA_046706945.1 Ignavibacteriaceae bacterium
TAAGACTATGTGCCCTAATGTGTCTTATGTGGTTAAAAAAATCCCGAAAAATCGTCCTGCTTATAAAAGCTTGAAACGGCAATACGTACGAAGAAATCATCAATCGTCAATCAACAATAATCAATCCGCGCCTGTTCCTTTGCTAAGAAATTATTTACAAAATAATGCCAGAGGAGACGTTAAGGGAAATATAGCCAATAAATTCAGACAGCGGAGGGCGGATTATTTTTCGAAACTTGTTGATTCAATATCATCAGATCAGCTTGTTATTTTGGATATAGGCGGAACGGACTATTACTGGCTTACGATAAAATTTGAAAATATTAAGAGAGTTAAGATAATATTATTAAATTCCGCAGAACCCGCTGACAAAACTCCCGGCTTTGAATATATTAAAGGCGACGGACGGGATTTAAGATCTTTCGCTGACGGTTCCATCGATATCGTATATTCCAACAGTGTAATAGAACATGTCGGCACATGGCATGATCAGCAAAAATTCGCCGGTGAAATAAAACGCATTTCCAGGAGATATTTGATCCAAACCCCCAATTATTATTTCCCTTTGGAACCGCATTTTCTTACAATCGGAATACAATATTTGCCGGTTAAAATGAGAGCATTCCTGATCCGCCGGATAAATCTCGGGTGGTATGTTAACATTAAAGACTACGGCGAATCAATGAAACTTGCAGGAAGCATTAGGTTATTGAATATGAAAGAAGTCAGATCTCTATTCCCGGAAGCTGCGGTAACCCGGGAAAAGCTAATGGGCCTTACCAAATCATTCATAATTTATTACGGTTTCAACAACTGATTTAAGAATGACTATATGTTTGGGAATAAGGTAATAAGATTTTAGTATTGAAGAAGAATAATATGGACGGATATGGTATTTAAAACCGGTAATTCAACTATTCAACAATTTGACAATTCAACATATAATTTATGTCCGAAGAAAAAACAACAAAAATAAACAGCCTCGAAGGTAACAATCAGAACGGCGACTCCGGGGAAGTACTATCGTTCGAAGAACGCTTTAAGAAGAATGTCGAAAGAGTAAGCCCCTATATAAAAATTCTTTGGTCCGTAAAGAAAAAACTTATATTTATAAACCTCGCCGTAATAATACTTGCATCCGCCTTCTTGATATTTTTTGTTAAAAATTATTATAAAAGCACGGTAACGATCCTTCCGGATTACGGCAATAAAGAGAGCTCCATAAGTCAATTAAGCGGTCTTGCTTCGTTAGCCGGTATAAGCGTGGGACAGAATTCCCATACCCAGATATATCAAAATCTGATTAACAGCGAAGTGGTGTTGCGTCCTGTAATATACTCCGAATATGCAACGGAGAAGTATCCCGATTCGGTAAATTTGATAACATATTTTAAAATTAAACCGGACGAAGATTTGCCCCCCGCGCTGCGGAAACGGAAAATTTTTTTAGAGGCTTTTAAACAACTGCAGGGCGACGTAGCTACAAACATCGATCGGACAACCCAGATATTGACCGTAACGGTTAAAATGCCGGAACCGCAGTTGTCTGCGGATGTGGTTAATAAAGCGGTAATGTCGCTTAACCATTACGTACAGACGCAGAGAAAATCTTACGCTTCCGACCAGGAGAAATATATTGAAAAAAGGATAGGGCAGGTAAAAGATTCCTTGAACTTTGCCGAAAACGCCCTAATGAAGTTCAACGAACAGAACCGTATCATAATGCAGTCCCCTCTGCTGCAACTGCAGCAGGAACGGTTGACTAGAAACGTGGATATTCTTACCGGGGTATACCTTGAGTTAAGAAAACAGCTCGAACTGGCAAAGATAGATGAAATAAACGATACGCCAGTAGTCAACGTAAGGGACTATGCGCAGGACCCGGTTTATAAAGCAGGACCCCGCAGATCGGTATATTTAATAATAATATTCCTTCTGTCGGTCGTAATCTCCTGCTCTTATTATATGTTTAACGATAATATTAAAAAAATTAATTCTTTCTTGGGAACTACGTTTAAGAAAAATACAGCTTAGCCGATGCCGGGAAATAAAAGTTGTTAGTATTGGAATATTTAAGAAATCAATTATCCATAAATGATTACGTTAAAAATATTTTCCGATGCCTGAAACATTAACGCATAAAACTTTACACGGCATAAAGTGGAGCTATGTTTCTACGATAACCAATGCGGTAATGCAGATAGGCTATACCGCTATAATGGCCCGTCTGCTGGAACCCAAAGCATTCGGCCTGGTGGCAATGGCGGGAGTGGTTATCAGGTTCGGAAGTTATTTTGCCCAAATGGGAATGGGGCAGGCATTAATTCAAAAGAAAGATTTAACCAAGGAACAAATAAGAGCCGCTTTTACCGCGTCGTTTTTACTGAGTACTTTGTTTTTACTCCTGATCTGGATCTTGGCCCCGCTTGCTACCGTAATTTTCAGCGAGCCCAAAGTAATTCCGATTATAAGGGTGCTTGCGCTTTCTTTTTTAATTACGGGCCTTTCGACTACCGCACTGGCGCTTATGCGCAAAAATATGAAATTCAAGCCGCTTGCCGTAATCAATATAAT
>JBJKOY010000585.1:0-3588 GCA_046706945.1 Ignavibacteriaceae bacterium
GTCTTGCTCATTCTTACAGGGACCGTAAACTAAAGAAGCGAGTCTTCAGGCAATTATGGATCGTGAGAATTAATGCCGCCGCAAGAGAGAACGGAACGACTTATTCGAGGCTTATTCATGCTCTCGAATTGAAAGGCGTAGGTATTAATAGAAAAATTCTTGCCAACTTGGCTGCCGAAAATCCGGCTGCGTTCACTGAAATTGTCAACTTTTCAGCTAACTGATATTCTCTTACCCTCATGGTGTCTTTTTACTCATGAGGGTATTTATTTTAAATAACGGAAATGCTGTATATGCTTGATGATAAAATACGGAATGTAAGTAAAGATTTTTATGAAGATATCGCAAAGTCGAAAACTCTCAGGAGTCTCGACGATATCAGAATTAAATATTTCGGCCGCAACGGCTTGATTGCGGGCCTGTTCGAAGAGCTAAAAGACGTTCCGAAAGAAAACAAACCCTCCGTCGGCAAATCACTGAACGAACTGAGAACAGGATTATCTTCCGTCTTTGAGGAATTGAAATACAAGCTTGAGGGCGAATCTCGGTCGGAAGAAAGAAAATTAGATTTAAGCCTTCCGGGCAATATACGCACGGTAGGAAGCAGGCATATTCTTACCCAGACTCTTGATGAAATTAAATCCATATTTAAAGGCATGGGTTTTTCGGTCTTCGAGGGACCGGAACTTGAATCGGATTTCAATAACTTCGAAGCGCTGAACTTCGAAGCCGATCATCCTGCAAGGGACATGCAGGATACTTTTTTTATCAGCAAGGACTTTGTTCTCCGTACCCATACTTCCCCCGTGCAGATCAGAGTAATGCAAAATTACAAACCTCCGGTAAGAGCTATTATGCCCGGACGAGTTTACCGAAACGAAGCGGTCAGCGCACGGAGCTACTGCATGTTCCATCAGGTGGAAGGACTGTTTGTTGATACGGGCGTAACGTTCGCGGAATTAAAAGGTACTCTCGTATCTTTCGCACGGCAGTTTTTCGGCGATGATCTTAAATACCGGTTCCGTCCGAGTTTTTTCCCGTTTACCGAACCTAGCGCCGAAATGGATATTACATGCTACCTGTGCAGAGGCAAAGGCTGCAGGATTTGCAAGAACAGCGGATGGATCGAAATACTAGGCTGCGGCATGGTTGATCCGAACGTATTCAGGAACGTGGGGTACGATCCCGAAAAATATACCGGTTACGCCTTCGGAATGGGAATAGAAAGAACGGCCCTGAATAAATACGGGATCGACGACATTAGATTGTTCTTTGAGAATGATCTTAGATTTTTAAAACAGTTTTGACCCGGAGTAATTGCAGTGAAAGTTTCTCTAAACTGGTTGAAAAAATTTGTTAGCATATCGGATATTCCCGCCGGCGATATTGTATCAAAACTTACAATGAGCGGTCTTGAAGTTGAAGAAGTTATAAACGAAAAAGAAATATACGGCGGTTTTATTGTCGGTTATGTAAAAGAAAAGAACAAACATCCGAATGCAGACAGGCTCTCGGTCTGTACGGTTTTCACGGGCTCCGAAGATCTTCAGGTCGTATGCGGAGCTCCCAATGTGGAAGCCGGGCAGAAAGTTGTATTTGCTCCCGTCGGTACGCTTATTCCGAAAGGAAATTTTAAACTTTCCAAAGCGAAAATACGCGGCATCGAATCTTTCGGGATGATATGTGCGGAAGACGAACTGGAACTGAGCGACGATCATTCGGGGATAATGATACTGGATGAGGATCTTGTAGCAGGTACACCGATTACGGAAGCTCTGGGATTGAACGACGTAATAATGGAGATAGCAGTTACTCCCAACCGTTCGGACGCATTGTCTCATATCGGCGTAGCGGCGGACCTCGCGGCAATTTTCAATAAGGAATTGAAAATAAGCGAAAATGATGTTGAAGAATGGGATAAAAAAACAGATAAATACGCATCGGTGGAAATTAAAGATCCCGAAAACTGTCCGAGATATACCGCCCGCGTGGTTTTAAATGTTTCCATAAAAGAATCTCCTTTATGGTTAAAGGAAAGACTTTCCAAAATAGGACTTCGGCCCATCAATAACGTTGTGGACGTAACGAATTATGTAATGTACGAAACGGGTCAGCCTCTTCATGCTTTCGATCTGGACCGGTTAAGCGGGAATAAAATAATAGTAAGAAGCACCGAAATACCCGAAAAATTTACCACTCTCGATTCGAAAGAACGGGAACTTCAACCGGATACCCTGATGATCTGCGATTCAGAAAGACCGGTTGCGATTGCCGGTATTATGGGAGGGGAAAATTCGGAAATCGGCCCGGAGACTAAAAATATACTGATAGAAAGCGCGCACTTTAATCCGTCAAGCATACGCAGGACTTCCAAACTGCTCGGACTAAACACCGAAGCCTCTTACCGGTTCGAAAGATGGGTAGATCCCAACGGTACCGTATATTCTGCGGAAAGGGCGGCGCAATTGATTGCTGAACTCGGGGAAGGTAAAATCCCGAGAGGTTTAATAGACATTTACCCCAAAGTCATAAGGGAAAAAGAAGTCCCCCTGCGTTTTAATCAGATTAAGAGAATTCTCGGATATGCCATTGCCAGGGAAAAGGTTATCCAGATATTGACAAAATTGGGCCTTAAGGTTTTATTCGATTCGGATACCGAAGCCAGGTTCAAAGTGCCTACAAAACGTCACGACCTTGAACGCGAAATAGATCTTATCGAGGAGATTGCCAGGATATACGGTTACGATAATATCCCCGTAGTTGAAAAAATTACGATAACCCTGGACTCAAAAAGAGACGAATCCGCATTTGCGGATAGGATAAAAGAATTAGCTTCGGGGCTCGGATTGTACGAGATGATAAACAATCCTCTTCAAAGCGAGAAGGTAACTTCGGTCAGCGGGAATAAGGTGGCTATTTTAAATCCGCAAAGCATTGATATGGCATATTTAAGAACATCTTTACTTGCCGGTGCATTGCCCGCAGTTGCGAAAAATATTAATGTGGGCGAGAAAGACCTGGACCTCTTTGAAATAGGGAACGTTTTTAATAAAAAGGAAGCTTCCGGTGAAATAAATAGTTTTGACGATTTTTCGGAAGAACAGAAAATTTTGATACTTTTAACGGGTCGACGGAACAAAAAGGCATGGCATTCCGGTGAAGAATTTCAAGATTTCTTTTCCCTTAAAGGGGTAGTTGATAGTCTGCTTGTAAAAATTTCGCTTGACAATTTATTAACAGATTCCTATTATCACGATGAAAATACTATTTTTGATTACTATTTCACCAAGAATTGGAGTAAAAAGCAGGTTGGAATCGGCGGACTGGTAAAAAAGAGCGTTCTTAAACAATTTGATATTCAGCAGGATGTTTTCGGTTTCGAATTTAATTTGGACGAACTTAAAAGCATAAAAATTCCCGGGAAAAAATATATTGAACTGCTGAAGTATCCCAAGGTTATCAGGGACTTTGCTTTTATATTCGATAAGAATGTTGATTATAATACGGTTCTTGAACTAATAAGAAAATCGGGCTCAGAGTTGCTGAAATCGGTTCAATTATTTGACCTTTTTACCAGCGAATCCCTGG
>JBJKOY010000586.1:0-6062 GCA_046706945.1 Ignavibacteriaceae bacterium
GAACTGACGGACAATTTCATGAAGGAATATAAAGCGCTCGGGATCGATACGGTTCTGCAAAAACCGGTAGACGATAAATTGCTTATCGAAAAATTGCAAATGATCCTCGATTTATAACAAGATTTAATATTCCTTCCGAATTTAACCGTCATATATTATATTTTAGGACAAAATTATCGGAGGTTAATTTGAATATAGCAGTTATAGGTACCGGATATGTAGGATTGGTTACGGGCACCTGTTTCTCCGAAACGGGAAACAGCGTTATTTGCGTCGATATTGATAAGGCAAAAGTTAAAAAATTGAGAAGCGGACAGGTTCCGATATTTGAACCCGGACTCGATATTTTATTCGAAAGAAATATTAAAGAAGGAAGACTTACGTTTACGGACGACCTGCCGGAGGCCGTAAGGAAATCGGATATTTTATTCCTTTGTCTGCCCACGCCGCAGAACGAAGACGGGAGCGCGGATCTTCAATACGTTCTCGGCGTAGCCGATCAGCTCGGCACGTTATTTAATAAAGAGCCCGGTCTTGGGTTTAAAGTAATAGTAGACAAGAGCACGGTCCCGGTAGGTACAAGCGACAAGGTGAGGGCTGCTATCAGGAAACATGCTCCCGACTTTAAATTCGACGTCGCATCGAACCCGGAGTTTCTGCGTGAAGGCATAGCTGTTGAAGATTTTATGAAGCCGGAAAGAGTTATAATCGGGACCCGGAATGAGGAAACGAAAAAAATTATGAATGAATTGTACGAACCTTTCGTAAGATCCGGAAACCCGGTTTATTTTATGGACGAACGCTCAGCCGAAATGACAAAATACGCCGCGAACTCGTTCCTTGCCGCCAAGATCTCGTTTATGAACGAAATTGCTAACCTTTGCGAACTGACGGGCGCCGACGTAGACAAGGTAAGAATCGGCATCGGCTCGGATTCAAGAATAGGGAAAAGATTCCTATTCCCCGGCGTAGGCTACGGCGGTTCGTGTTTCCCCAAAGACGTGATGGCCCTGGTCAATACCGCGGACGAGAACAAGTACGATTTTAAGATCCTCAAATCCGTCGTCTCGGTGAACAAAAATCAGATCAGACTATTTTTCAGGAAGATATTAAATCATTATAACGGTAAAATAAAAGGGAGACGTTTTGCGCTGTGGGGACTTGCTTTTAAACCCAACACCGACGATATGCGCGAGGCGCCTGCTTTAACTTTGATCGAACTCTTGCTCGAAAACGGCGCCGCCGTAACCGGCTTCGACCCGGAAGCGAGGGAAACGACAAAGGCCGTTCTGGGCGACAGGATTTTATATGCAAAAAACGCATATGAATCGCTTGAAAATGCGGATGCTTTAATTATCGTGACGGAATGGAACGAGTTCAGGAAGCCTGATTTTTCAAAGGTCAGGTCTTTATTGAAGGAACCCGTTATTTTCGACGGCCGCAACGTTTACGATACCGAAAAAATGAAAGAGATCGGTTTTACTTATTATTCGATAGGAAGAAATACCGTAACTAAATAAAAATTATTACCGGATAAGAATGAGTAATTCAAATAACATAAGCAACGATATTATCCCGGAGCGCGCCTGGTTTGCTCTTTATACAAAGCCCAGAAGTGAATTTAAAGCCGCCGAGCAAATTGAAGAAGTAAACGTTCCTTTTTATCTGCCCACCATAACCCGGATCAAACAATGGAGCGACAGGAAAAAGAAAATTACCGAACCGCTTCTGAGGGGTTATATATTTATCTTCGCAAACGAAAAAGAAAGAGTACTTGCGCTTGAACGCCATTCCGTCGTCAAGTGCATCTTCGATCAGGGAAGACCGGCTAAGATCCCCGAGTGGCAGATAGAAAACCTTAAGAAAATGCTTGAGTCCAAAGCGGATTTAACCATTAGAGAGGGGCTTCCGGTAGGAACCAGGGTTCTTATTAAAGACGGCCCGTTCGCTGACGTTATCGGGGTCGTAAGCGAGACGGACAACGGAAAAACCATAGCGGTTTCCATAGATCTTTTAAACCGCTCGGTTATTGCGCACCTTCCCAAAGACAGCCTGTTCGAGGTTGTAGGGAAATAATTTTTTACTCGGGCATTTGAACGGGGTTAAATAAATGCTGAATCAAAAAGATCTTAATCAAATTTCAAAAGGAGAGAATATAGACCATTTTCTCCTTATAAGGAAATGCGAAACGCGGCTGACTAAGTCGAATAAACCCTATTTGTTCCTGGAACTTGGCGATAAGTCGGCGTCCGTCGTTGCCAACATGTGGGACAATTTCGAGAACCTGGCCGATAGAATTAACGCCGGCGATGTCATTAAGATTACCGGGACGATGGACGAGTACCAGGGCACTGCTCAAATAAAAATAATTTCGGCAAGAATGCCGAAAGCTTCCGAAAATATTTCCGCTTCCGATTTCCTTCCCAAATCCAAACGCGATATTAAGGTTATGGAGAAAGAATTTTTCGAGAGGCTTGAAAAGATTTCAGATATATATTTAAAAACCCTGGTCTCCAATATTTTTACCGAGGAAAACTTCGGCAGGTTTTCGGCGGCCCCGGCCGGCAAATCGTGGCACCACTCTTATATCCACGGCCTGCTGGAACATACGCTGGAAATAATCAGGATCTGCGATTTGATGTGCGATATTCATCCGGAGATAAACAGGGACTTGCTAATCTGCGGCGCGATGCTCCACGATTTCGGCAAAACGCAGGAACTAAGCTTCGATTCGGCTTTCGAATACACGGACAGGGGCAAACTGCTCGGGCATATCGTAATCTCGGCAATGCTGGTCGACGAAGAATCAAAAAAGATAGACGGCTTTCCCCCGCTGCTCCGCGATTGTTTAATTCATCTGATACTCAGCCACCAGGGGAAATTGGAATATGCCTCGCCGGTGATTCCCAAAACGCTCGAAGCAATTACTTTATATCAGGCGGACGAACTAAGCGCCAAAACCAACGCCTACAAGAACGCGCTGCTTTCCGGCAGCGGTGGAGAAAATAAATGGACCCGGTACATTTCGCTCGCTTCAACCGATTTATTCAACCACGGACTTACGCCGGAAATACAGGACGACATTAATAATTCCCTTTTCGATTAATAAAGGAATAACATTATGAAGTTTAAAAGAATTTTCTTCTTTTCCTTCAGCCTTCTGTTCTGCCTTTTCTTAACGCGATATACCGCGGCACAGACACTGGATGATCTCCTTAAGCAGGGCGACGACGCCCTGGACGTATCCTTCAATTTATCCGGTGCTGCAAAAATCTATCAGAAGGCCGACAGTCTATACCCGGATAACTGGAAAGTCTTTTGGCGCCTCAGCAGAGTATATGTTTACGAAGCCGAAAAATTGCCCGATAAGACCGATGAACAGAAAGATGCTCAGTTGAAAATTTATAAAAAGGCTTTCACTTATGCCGATACCGCGGTTAAGCTGGCACCCGATATGTCCGTGACTTATTTAAGACGGGCAATCGCCAACGGCAAGATAGCCTTGTTCAAAGGAGTTTTTTCGGTAGCTTCCGTTGTTAATGCCGTTAAAGCGGATTGCGAGAAAGCCATTGGACTTGCCAACGGCGGAAGCTACGTGCAGGCTTTGGCCCATTACGTACTGGCAAGGACGAACGCCAAGGTCAGCGAGAAATGGGCGCCTGCAAGAGCGATCCTCGGGCTGGGATGGGCGGACCTGGACAAAGCCATAGCCGAATACAACATCGCCGTAAAATTATATCCCAACTTCAGGATGTTCTACGTGGACCTGGGAAAAGCATACATCAGGAACGACGAGTATGCTAAGGCAAGGGAAGTCTTAAAGAAAGCCGTCGACAGTCCCAAGCGGGATCTGAACGACGATTCGCAGCTGGCGGAGGCCAAAGAACTGCTGGAAAAAATCAGGAACGAATAGAATGAAAATCCCGGAAGAAATAATAAGCCGCACTTTATCGTCGAGGCGGGCGGTATTTTTCACAGGCGCCGGCATCTCCGCCGAAAGCGGCATCCCGGTCTTCAGAGGAAAGGACGGCATCTGGAATAAACTAAAACCCGAGGAGCTGGCAAATTTCAATGCTTTTCTCAGGAATCCTCAAATGGTTTGGGAATGGTACGACCACAGGAAAAAAATAATCCACGAATCAAAGCCCAATGCGGCCCATAATTCAATTTCGGAACTGCAGGGACTGCTGAACGAAGTAGTTGTAATAACTCAGAATATCGATAACCTGCACCGCCGCGCCGGTTCAAAAATCGTTTACGAACTGCACGGCAACATAGAGAAAAATTATTGCATAAAATGCCGTAAACGGTACGACGATGAACTGGAATTCACCGGCAGCGTACCCAAATGCGAATGCGGCGGGTTAATAAGGCCGGATATTGTATGGTTCGGCGAATACCTGCCGGCCGATCAATTTAAAGCGGCTGAAAATGCCGCGACCGACTGCGATATTTTCTTTGTTGTCGGCACGTCGGCAATCGTTTTTCCCGCCGCTTCTTTAATCTACGAAGCAAAAGAGAACGGCGCTTATACGGTGGAAATCAATTTGGAAAGGACGGAGATATCGACACAGGTTGACGAATCTCTTTCGGGAAAAGCGGGAGAAATTCTTCCCGATTTATTGAAAGAAGTTAAAGCAAAGAAAGAATAAACGCTTTTATGCTTCCTGTCTTATTAGCTGCAAGCCGATTTTTTTGCACATTCTCTGAAGTTCGATATGTTCTTCCTCAGTGAGCGAATTCATTGCATCTACGATAGCGGACAGTTGTTCCGGGAATATTTTTCCGATTAAATTCCTGCCTTTTTCCGTAAGATGAACCGTGAAAAACCTTCTGTCCCTTTCTCCTCTTTTTCTTACTACCAGATTCTGTTTCTCGAGATTATCTATAACCATAGTCATATTCCCGCCGGATTTCAGCAGTTTTTTCGCCAGATCTTTTTGGCATAGAGGTCCCAGGTGATGCAATGCTTCCAGAATACCGAACTGACCGTCGGTCAAGCCCTGCTTAAGCAGCAGGTTCTTCAGCCGGTTGCTGATTGAGTCGGCCGCCCGCGTAAGTTTGATGTAAGAATTTAAAGCATTTATTTCGGATGAGCTACCTTTATAATGAGTCCCCATTTGATCCCGTCTTAATTGTCTTTGTAATATAAATCTAATTCTTATTTTATCAACAGGTGCTTAACTTGTATTTTATTTATTTTTCTTGGAAGAAAAAAGACTCAGTACTGCGGTAAAAATGGTTGCACCGATTACTGACCAGATTACCGGGAAATTCCTTCCGGCAATATTTACCACAAAAAAATCGGGAAGAGCAAATTTACGGGCAAGCCATGTACCGAGAAGCGCCCCGATGAATCCCGTGAAAATCGAGACGAGACATCCGCCGCGGGAGAATCCAACTATGGATTGTGCAATCCAGCCGCAAATCCCGGCTATTACCAGAAGTAATATAAATTCCAGTAAGGTCAATTTTTCTCTAATTTTAACTTCAAACTAAATTATAATAACATAATAATCAAATAAAATCGTTGCTCCTGATTCGGGCTGCTGAGATTTGCGGCAAGTATCTGCGAACAATTCTAAAAGTTATCAATAAAATTATTAAATTAATTCCGCAAAAATTTATTTTTTTGAAAGGATTAAAATTGAAAGTTGCAGTTGCTGCCGATCACGGGGGTTATGAACTCAGAAAAGTAATATTAAATTACCTTGCAAAAGAGGGCCACGAGGTACTGGATCTGGGCAATGTTGATTACGATGCCGAAGACGATTATACGGACTTCGCCCAGAAGCTTGCCGCCGCCGTTGCGTCCGGAAAGGCGGAACGGGGCGTAGTAATTTGCGGCAGCGGCGTCGGTGCTTGCGTTACGGCCAATAAAATAAGAGGAATAAGAGCAAGCGTCTGCCACGATACTTATTCCGCCCACCAGGGGGTTGAGCACGACAACATGAACGTACTTTGCCTCGGTGCCAGGATAATCGGCAGCCAGCTTGCCAAAGAGCTTACGGATGCATTCCTTAAAGCGAAATTTATAAATGAAGGCAAGTATAAAAGGCGGC
>JBJKOY010000587.1:0-3545 GCA_046706945.1 Ignavibacteriaceae bacterium
GAAGGTTGTATTTTCAAAAACATTGAAAGAAGTAAACTGGAGCAATACCAGGTTATTCAAGGGCAATATGATCGAAGAAGTGCAGAAGTTAAGGCAGTCGCCTTCCGGAGGCAGTAAGAAAATCTCCGCCGGCAGTCTGAGCATAGCTTCCGCCCTGGCGGAAAAGGATTTGATCGACGAGTACTGGTTTTTATTTCATCCGGTAGTTGTAGGCAAAGGGAAGCAATTGATCGAGGGACTCGATAAAAAGGTAAACTTGAAATTATTAGAGACAAGAACTCTGGAATCGGGAGTTATCGCGGCGCATTATCTGAAAAAGCAGGAATGACTTATGAAACCGTCAATTAGCAGACCTTCGGAAATAGACGAGTATATCGGCAAGTTTCCGAAAGAGACCCGGGATATGCTGGAACAAATTAGAAGTGCCGTAAAGAAAGCGGCGCCGGGCGCGGAGGAAGTAATAAGCTATAAAATGCCGGCGTTTAAGCTAAACGGGATCCTTGTATGGTTTGCGGCATTCAAAGATCATATCGGGTTTTTCCCTACCGCGGACAGCATTAAGGAATTCCAAAAAGAATTAATAAAATATGAAACGTCAAAAGGGACAATCAGGTTCCCTCTTGATAAAAAAATTCCTCTTAGCCTGATTTCTCGAATTATAAAATTTAGAGTAAAAGAAAATCTAAATAAAAAGAAAAAATGAACGGAGACTTAAAATGAAAAAAATAAGTCCTTATTTAAATTTCCCCGGTAATACCGAGGAAGCATTTAATTTTTACAGATCCGTCTTCGGCGGCGAACTTGCGGGTTTAACGCGTTTTAAAGATATACCCGAAGGAAGTAAACTGTCGGCCGAAGAAAAAGAAAAAATCATGCATGTCTCGCTGCCCGTAAGCAAAGAAAACGTTCTTATGGCAACCGACGCATTGGAGTCAATGGGACATAAGGTAACGGCAGGCAATAATTTTCATATCAGTATTTCGGCGGACAGCAAGGAAGAAGCCGAAAAATTATTTAACGGACTATCCAATGGCGGAAAGGTGACAATGCCGCTTGCCGATGCCGTGTGGGGCGATTATTTCGGAATGTTTACGGACAAGTTCGGAATTCAATGGATGGTTAACTACGCTTACCCCGGGCAAAAATAAACGTTTCGATTAAATTGATTTGAAGCGGATCGGGAACAAACTGCGTAGAATTAAATATTCGAATTCAGGATATCCCGCTCTCAAAATTAGCTGGGCGGCTTTTCGGATTCTTGAGCCGGGTTAAAAACGCAGAGCATCAAAAGTATCAGTAATTCTTTCCGTCAACCAAATGATGAATTTATATTTAATGGTTCCCCAAATATTCTATTAAACCTCCTCCGTAGGTCGATATCCACAAGTTGCCTTTTGAATCGGATGATACACTCCCGTCGCATCGTCTATGTGCACCCCCGTATTGTTATAATTAAAGAGCGCGGCATCGGAACCGTTTGTGAATCTCACCAATCCCTGGTCGGTCGCAATCCATTTGGTGTTATTCTTATCTATATAGATTGCGTTAGTCTGACTGGTTGACGGTATAACGCTTAAATTCTGCCATGTTACTCCGTCATAATACGAAAGTCCTCCGCCGTAAATTACGTTTGCCGCGAATCCCACCCATATTTCTCCGTTCGGTGATTCCGCAAGTGCTCTTACATTATCGCTGATTATATGACTGTTATTATGGGTAGTCCAATCCCAGCCGCCGTCGGCTTTTTTCTCCATCAGTCCTCTGCTGTTCATACCGATCCACGCATTATTCTTACTGTCGCACAGTATGCAGGAAATTATCGGATCCGGAATGTTGGTATCGGGATATACCTGCCAATATCTCGTACCGGATAACTCGAACGACCTCGTCAATCCTCCCTTAGTACCGATATACCAATTGCCTAAATTATCGCATCCTATAGCTTCGATAAAGAAATCCGGTAATCCGGACGACTTAAAGCCGTAAAGAAATTTATTAACGCCGTCATAAAATAAAAACCCTCTATTTGACCCGAACAGCTTCACATTATTATTGTCCACCGTAATACAATTAATATTCTTGTCGTCCAGCATAGAATAAAGTTCTCTTCCTCCCCAGACGTTGCCGTCAAAACTTATTATCCCGTAGCCGGCGGTTCCCGTCCAAACGATATCGTTTTTATCTACTTTTACGCAAGTAAGGTTATTAGTTTCAATGGGCGAATTAGCCGTCGTAAAATCGCGCCAGATTGTCGTATCGATAAGGAACGCATACACTTTGGAAAAAGCCCTGCTTCTTACCGTAACAGTGTCATGGTAGTCCCTGTGGTTGGACAAATGCAATTTAACGGTGTACGTACCCGGGAGAAGTCCGTAAACGGACGCGGGAGTACGGCTGCCGGTACTTGAATCGTTGACAAAGATCTCGGCGCCTTCCGGGTTGCTGTCGAAAGAAATGCTTCCAAGCATTGCCCCGGAATGCGCAAAGTCTATAAAAACATTTACCTTCTTGTCTTCAACGGCACTGACAGCAAAAGTGGAGTCGTTAAACAAATCTTTTTTCAATGTAACGGTGTACACGCCCGTCTGCAGCCATTTCAGGCTGTCGGGCGTTAATCTTCTTTGGGGTTTACCGTCCAGGTAAATTTGAAATCCCGTCGGATCGGAATTTATGAAAATAATCCCGTTCGGCGGGGGAGCATCCGGCGGCGTTACGGATACCTGGCGGTTGCATGAAGGACCGGTAATACCCGTAATTAAAACCGCAATTAAATAGACTATTGAAATAATATATTTTTTATTCGTCAACATAATTAATTATTCAAACCCCTGAGATTGCAGATATTGGTACGTAAATCTTATTAGATAATCGGTCTTTGAATATGAACAGAATATGCCGTAGCCTCCCTTCACATTGGAAAAATCGGGTGCGTCCAATTTAACGGTATAAGAATCGGCGCCGGTTTGCAGAGACAAATAATATCTGGAAAGATACTGATCGTACACCGTTACTTCAACGTCAAAGCCGCCTATGGAATAATTCTTTTTATAGTCGCCCTGCGGTATTTCGTTCAGCGCCTGCGTTATTGTGGCCATGCTTATGTTTACGAAATTAATTTTGGTTGGCTGGGGATAAATAGGCACCTGCTTGCCGTTTTCCGTATCGTAATACAACGGGACAGGCCATTCTTTTTTTACGGAAGAGTTTTTAACGAAATATATTATATAAATTCTCGGGACAAAAATTATACCCGGCATCGACGCCCATTCCACGGTAACATTATCTTTGAGGGGATCCGGCGGCGGTACCGATTTATCGTCGAACTGATTGAAGAAGCTTCCGGGGTCTGCTTCGGGAAGCTGTGTGCTCGACTGCAGTAAAATCCCGTTAGGCATCACCGCCTGTATATCAAGATACTCGTTCTGCTCCGGTTTTAAATTTTTAACGTAATAACAATGAACCGAATCTTTGTAGCGCGAAGTATCTTGCCTTACGATTGTAGTATCCCTCATGATATAAAGAGTGTCCCTGTAATAAAGGTTTAC
>JBJKOY010000588.1:0-3416 GCA_046706945.1 Ignavibacteriaceae bacterium
TTTGTTTTTTGAAATCGTTATTGTAGCAACATATTTTTAATTTTTTAGGGAGCAAATCACACTCCGCGAGATTCTTATTTTTAATTATTAGGAGGTTACTCTTTATGGAATTAGCTGTAATTTCATCTATTTTTTCTATACTGGCACAAGCTGCACAAAATCAAAGCGCTTTAAATTGGTTGTCGGAAAAATACGTTGCCGGCGGAATCTTTATGCATCCTATTTTAGCCTGTTTCGTTTTGGGTCTGGCATTTGTTATAGAAAGGATGTGGACTCTTTCACGCGCGAAAGTAAACACGAAAGATTTCATTATAAAAGTTAAAAAAGCGCTTGACGAAGGCGGCGTAGAAGCTGCAAAAGAACTCTGCGCAAATACCAGGGGACCCGTAGCATCGGTATTCCATGCAGGTTTACTGAGGGCCGACGAAGGCCTGGAAGCAGCCGAAAAAGCAATTATCGCGTACGGCGGTATCGAAATGGGCTTCCTTGAAAAAGGATTAATCTGGATCTCGACTTTTATTACTCTTGCTCCTATGTTGGGATTTACCGGTACCGTGCAAGGAATGAATACTGCGTTCGATGCTATTAAAGAAGCTGCCCAAATTTCTCCGGCCATCGTTGCAAACGGTATCGCCATTGCTCTGTTAACCACTCTTTTCGGACTTGTCGTAGCTATGATCCTTCAGGTATTTTATAACTATTTCGTAGCAAAGATAGACCGTTTGGTTAGCGATATGGAAGAAAGTTCGGTAGAATTGATTGATGCGTTATATGAATTGAAAGTCAGCAAAAAATAATAATGTTGGATACGATTGGAATTATTTCTCAATAATTTAAAAAGTTTATAATATGATTAAAAAGAGAAAAATCAAGGAAGCTTCTATTCCTACAAGTTCAATGGCCGATATCGCGTTCCTGCTGCTGTTGTTCTTTCTTGTGGCTACCGTTATAGACGTCGATACAGGTATCGGTCTTACGCTCCCCGAATACGTAAAAGATATTAAAAATGTTAAGGTTCCTAAGGAAAGAATGGCCGCGATTCTGATAAATGCAAACGGAGATATTCTTCTCGACGGAAAACAAATACCGATGTCTCAGATTAAAGATCAGCTGAAGCCCAGGATTATATCCAAAATAAACCTTCCCAACGATCAGAAATTAATTGTTTCAGTCAAGACCGACAGGAAAACAAGTTATAACATTTACATCGGTGCGCTGGATCAGATCAAGCAGGCATATTTCGAGGTAAGGGACGAATATTCGAATCAGAATTTCGGGAGAAAGTTCAAGGATTTGAACGACGATGATTCGAAAATTGTAAAAGACAAGATCCCTATTATTATTTCACTTGCGGAACCTGAATCAGTTAACAAATAAATTTTGAGGTAGTTAATGAAATTCGAAAAAAGAAGAGCAAACACCAAGACTGAAATCCCGACCGCATCAATGCCGGATATTGTCTTCATGCTCCTCCTCTTCTTCATGGTTACAACAACTTTAAGAGAAGTAGACGTTCATGTGCAGTTTTCTCTGCCGTCGGCCAAAGCCGTAGAGAAAATAGAAAACAAGAGACTGGTCAACTATATTTGGGTCGGAAAATCCGGAAGAATTCAGATAAACGACAGTATAGTTAAGTTAAGCGAAGTTGAACCGATCATGTACGCAAAAAGAAAAGCCCTGCCAAATGTTATAGTATCATTAAGAATCGATAAGAATACAGATATGGGACTGGTAACCGATATTCAGCAAGAATTGAGAAAGGCTTCCTGTTTGCGTATCAATTATTCAACAAATGTAAAAATTTAAATCGAACCGTATATTTGTTTTTAACAAGGCAGGTGTGTGTAAACTATCCTGCCTTTTTCCTTTTAAGAGGCTATTATGGGATTAAAGGACAGGATTAACGACGACCTTAAAACTTCTATGAAATCCGGCGACAAACTCAGGCTGTCAACCGTCAGGTCGATCAGGGCTTTGATACTGGAGTTTGAAAAGAGCGGCAGCGGGAAAGAATTGAACAATGAAGAAGAAATAAAGCTGCTGAACTCGGCTGCCAAGAAAAGAAAAGACGCTATTGAACAGTACAGAATCGCCGGCAGGGAAGATCTTGCGGGCAGGGAAGAAGAAGAATTGAATATCATTATGGAGTATCTTCCCAAGCAATTATCACAGGAAGAGGTTTTTCACGAAGTTAAGAAAATTGCGGCTGAGCTGAACGCTAAAACCAAGGACGATTTCCCCAAACTAATGCCAAAGGCCGTAAGCAGCTTAAAGGGAAAGGCCGACGGTAAAGTAATCAAGAATGTGGTCGAAAAAATATTAGGTATTAATTGAATCTTGTCGACGTTATTATTATAGCCGTTTTAATAATAGGTTTTATTCTAGGTTTTAAGGACGGTTTCGTCAGAAAATTAATCGGACTTATCGGATTTGCGCTGGCTATCCTTCTCGCCGCAAAATATGCCGCGTTAATAGGACAAAAATTCAACGATTGGCTCGGCATAGAATATTATTTATCGAAAATTTTTGCCGGCATTGTGATCTTTTTTTCGACTATAATAGTATTCGCAGTAATAAAACGTATCGTTCATCCGTTCGACAGGGTAAATAATTTGATAAACCAGCTGCTGGGCGGCATCCTCGGTACAATCCAGATATTATTCTTTTTAAGCGGCATATTTTTCATCCTGAATATTTTTAACTCACCTTCCGAATCGGCCAGGAAAAAATCATTGCTTTACCAGAGGGTTTATGATATTATTCCTATGACGATTAATTATATTAATGATTATACTCCGAAAACCAAAGAGTTTATAAAAAGTTATATTAATCCAAAAGATTCCATATAATGATATCCCCTTCAACACTGGAAAAATTAGAATATTCGAAAATATTAAATTATATCGTTCGTTACTGCGCGACCGAAACCGGAAAAACGCTGACCGCTTCATTAAAACCGCATGAAGAAATGTCCGATGCCGCTGCGGAAGGCGAATTTGTAAACCAGGCTAAAGAGATCTTAATTAAAAACGAATTCCCCCCGCTGGAATATATACCGGACCTAAACGACGCCGTTTCATTATCAAGAATCGAAGGGACGTTACTCGACTCTAAAAAGATTCTTGAAATCCTGAAACTCGCCCTCATGTCCAGGAATTTAAAAAATTTCCTGAAAGCCAGCCGAGAAATAGCGCCTACTTTGTGCGAATTTGCGGAAAGACTTTTTTCGGATAAGCTTTTCGAACATTACATTCAAAAAATTGTTTCGGAAAACGGCGAAGTAAGAGATAATGCCAGCCCAAAGCTCAACGAGATAAGGAATGAACTTAGGAACCGGCGTGAAGACCTTATAAAATCGGTCAACAGAATAGTTAAATCTCTGGACGAGAAAGATATTATAAGAGAAGATTACCTGA
>JBJKOY010000589.1:0-9361 GCA_046706945.1 Ignavibacteriaceae bacterium
TCTTTTTTCGGAATGAGAGATAACGAATTCCGCGGACGACAGATATTCCTCGCTTCCCTGGAATACAGATACGAATTGCCATTCAAGATTTTCTTCGACACATATTTTGAACTTAGATACGACCTGGGCTCCGTATGGAACGAACAGGAAGAAATCAGATTTAAGGACTTAAGACACGGTATCGGCGGAACGTTATCTTTCGATACGCCCATAGGTCCGGCAAGTTTCTCGGTGGGAAAAAGCTTCCTTTTTGTGAAGGATTTGCCCGGCGATCCGCTGAGTTTCGGAGAAACGTTCTTTTACTTTTCGATCGGTTATTATTATTGAATATTTAACGCCCTTCCCTTTTATACAGCTCGCCCAGAATTTTGTATGACCTTACCATCTCTTCGTTTCCCGCGTTTTGATAAAGACCGACGAGCGTAAAACACAGCGTGCTTTTGCTGTCGACCGTTTTTATACCGTCCTGGATTGTTTGAGCTATATCTTCAAGCGGAGGCTTGTTCAGCTCGGGGTTGTACATTTCGGCCAATGCCAGGTACGGTTCGTGTGTTCTCGGGTCGGACTGGGCAGCCTTTTTGAAGTAATTCAGCGCCTTATCGTGATGTTTTGCGTAAGTTGAAATAGATGAGAAAATCTGACCGACGCAGAAATATATTGTATAACTAAGCTCGCCGAACTCCCTGCATATCTTTTCCGCAAACATGGAGATTTCGTCTGTAGACAACGCCTTGTTTCTCAATAATGTTTTATATAATTCCTGGTCTTTTATGCGGGAATCCACGGCAGTCCTGAAAGCGTCGAAAAGTTCGTCGGCCGAGCTGGACAATCTGAAAATCTCTTCAAGCTCTTTCTGAATAGGGTTCTGCATTTAATTCGTTCCCGGAATATTAATAATGCATTTTTGAATAAATAAAATAACGAAAAATTATTAATTACTTTTATAAATAAAACCAAGCATATTTTCCTTTGTAAACTCGGGCAAATCCATCTCAAACTCTACCGTTGCGTTTTTATCCCATTCCTTTCCCCTCGATTCCAAAAACGAATGCTTCCCTATGCAGGCAAATCTGATGTCTTGTATAGCCTCAAGATCGTCAAAGACGAAAAAGCAGACAAATACCGGTATTCCGAATTTTTTCATCCAATTTCTATATGACAGGAAAGCTCTTTTGTTTATAAGCCATACCGGCTTATGCTTACCTTTCCAATCAAGCAGAGCCCTGCGGCCCTTATAGCTCATGATCAAATCCGGCTTGTCTTCCCCCTTCTCCCATACCTTTTCATTTCTTTTATCAATGCCGAAATCGTTGAAAGTAAAACCCCAGGAGTTCAGCATCTTTTTGCCCTGGGATTCGGCCAGGTCGTGGAGTTTATAATTGTGCCGGAACTCTTCTCCGGATTTTAACGGATCGAAATCCAATACTTTCATAAATTAACCAAATTTGCTTATTATATTAATAAAGAAGAGGTAAAAAACAAATAAATCGGTCCAAAGAAAATTTGATGTGATTTTTTAAATTACCGCTGTACGGTAAGAAAAATAATTGGAAGATATCGAATAAACAACTTGCCAATTTCTTAGCCGTACGGCGGAAAAAATATTTATTTTACGTGTTCAATCGTTCCTCTGATCTCGCCGTTAGGATATGCTTTTGTATGAATAAGTACGTAAGTATCGCCATTATTTATCCATGTCCTTAAACTGTCCAGGTTTACTTCTTTGTTTGTTATCCTGCCCTTCGAGAGAACACCGTTTACCATCCCTGTGGGTTTGCCTTTGTAAAGCCATACCGCAATCGGCCCGTCTTTTCCGGGCGCCGCGTGGTGTATATGCGCCATTATTACGTTCTTTATATTGTGAGCGGTAAGCGTATAATACA
Source organism: Ignavibacteriaceae bacterium (assembly GCA_046706945.1). Lineage (GTDB taxonomy): Bacteria > Bacteroidota > Ignavibacteria > Ignavibacteriales > Ignavibacteriaceae > FEN-1297. The sequence continues at coordinate 1,884 of JBJKOY010000589.1, forward strand.
GAATCTTCCCACTTTTACTGAACATAAAAGTTGCTTTTCCCGTAGCTTTTGTTTTAACGGGCGGAACTACGTTTTTCCCGCTTAGTGTCGCTTCGTATTTATTGTTCGTTGCCGCGGCTTTTTTCATCATTTGTTTGCCGCTTTGCGCCTGCGCGTTTTCAAAGAACAGCAACAAGACAAAAACGGCCGAGAACGATAAAATAGTTTTTAACATAAAATAACTCCTATTTTAATTTGATATAATTCCCTGTATTTTGGAAACTAATAAATACACGGCTTTGTTTTTGTGATAGGGAAGAAGTTGGGAGGGCAAAAATGAAACCATGTACCGTTTAATACCTGCACAAATAAATTAACATAAATCCGGCATGAGTTACTTGGAAATTAAAAAAATGCTCCGGGAGGCTGCCGACGCCCGGCAGGCGGAGGTATTGAAAAGATTTTTTAAAACCGGGAAGGGACATTACGGAGAAGGAGACGACTTTCTCGGGATTAAAGTGCCTGTAACCAGAAAAATCGTGAAGAAGAATCTGGATTTGAACGCGGAAGAATTGGGTGTTTTATTGAGATCGAAGTACCACGAAGAAAGATTGGCAGCCTTGTTAGTAATCGTGGAGAAATATTCCAAGGCAAACGAGACCGAACAAAAGGAATTGTTTGACTTTTATTTGGATAATAGGACCGGCATAAATAACTGGGATCTTGTCGATTTGTCGGCGCCCCAAGTAGTCGGAGCGTACCTTTATAATAAAAATAAGGCAGTTCTTTTCGAGTTTGCAACATCGCACATCGTTTGGGAGAGAAGAATAGCTATAATCTCTACCTTTTATTTTATAAAAAAAGGAGAGTACGAACCGACTCTTCAAATAGCCGGGATCTTGCTAAAAGATAATCACGATCTGATTCATAAAGCGGCCGGTTGGATGCTTAGAGAAACCGGGAAGAGAGACCTTCGCAGCGAGGAGAAATTTTTGGGGAAGTATTACAAGGAAATGCCGCGCACCATGTTGAGGTATGCAATTGAAAAATTTCCTCCCCGAAAAAGATCGGATTATTTAAAGGGGAAAATATAAGAGTCAAGAAACTCGACCAAACCGTCGTAATTTTACAGCAAAGCTTCAAAAACGTCGAAGTTATTGGTGGAAAATCATTCCTTTTACCTTAAAATCTGGCATATTGTTTGAAAACTTAAATAAAAAACAGGCATGGTTATGTTTTATAAATATATTTTAATATTTTTTTTAGTTACGGGCGTTGCATCGGTATACGCGTTTGAGGGAGAAGATACGGTCAAAGCAAAGCCCAAAGATAAGTTTGAAAAATCATTATCGACAAAGACCGACCCGTCGATAAAACAGAAGAAAGGGAAGCGGGATTTTTTTATCGATAAAGACGGCGACGGTATTTGCGATAACCGCGCTAAGGGGATGGGTTTTGAAAGACAAAGAAAAAGACAGGGTTCCAAGGGCGGTGAACGCGGCAACGGACATCAAGGGGGAAATAAATGACATATCTTCTTTCGGCAATTTTTATTTTCACCGCCGCCGCCGCAGTTTTTCCTCAGATTAACTTGTCTTCTCTGTATGAAAGTTATTATGACGATAATATTTTCAACAACTCTTCAAACGTATCAGATTTTATCAACGGTTTATCCCTGGGAGCCGGCTTCAATATGGAATCCGGCAGTAATAATGTACAATTATATTATATGAATAATTTAAGTTATTACCGGCAGAATATTTACAAGTCGTCGGTTATGCATAAGTTCGGCCTGGTTGACACATACTTGTTTTCGGATGACGAAAACCCGCTGAATGTAGGAGTAAATTATACAATGAAGAAAAACCGCGACTATTTTGTGCTATACGATTTTAACGTCTTTTCTTTTTACCTGAATTATTTTCACCGTTACTCGGAAAACGGCGGCATATTGGCAGGATACTTGTTCCTCCGCAACCGGTTCGAAAATTATTCTATGTTTTCGCATAACGAGAACAAAATATTCTTAAAGTATACCGGATCATTCAATACCGAAACTTCTTTTATACTGGGAATTGAATTCGATAATAAAAGATATCTTTCTTCCGCGGAAGAATACTCGGGATCCGGATCAGTAAATCAAATGAAATATTATTTCTATGCGGCTCGGCAGATGGGAGAAAATACCGGAATAAATGCACATTTTTTATTGAGAAAAAATCTTAGCAGAGGGACCAGGTTTCTTACATCGGGAGACTTGATTTATTATGAGGAGGAGATTTTTCTCGACAACTATTCGAACGAAGGATATGAAGCGGGATTAGAAATTTATCGGCGCATCTCTTCCGTATTTAAAGGGTCGTTCGGTTTAACTTACGGAACAAATAATTTTCTTAATCTCCCCGCGGTCGATGATTCCGGGTACGAAACCGATTCTTACAGGAAAGATAAGCGGTTTTACTTATCCGCAGAATTAAACGCGGAGCTTAGTCATCTTATTGAAGGTCTTTATGCCACCCTCACATGGAGTTCGGTAATAAACTCATCAAACGATAATTTTTATAAGTACGCGAACCGGGTTTATTCATTTTCGCTGGGATGGGAGTTTTAACCCCTTACCGTACATTCTAGTTCGGCTATACCGGATATCGAAGCTTGCAGCCGATCGCCCGGTTTTACCGCGCCGACGCCCTTCGGCGTCCCGGTAAAAATCAAATCGCCCGCTTCAAGAGTCATTAATGTAGAGATATATTCGAGTATCTGCGCCGGTTTAAATAACATCATGTTCAGCTTTTCTGTCTGCCGTACGGAACCGTTTACCTTCAGGATAATTTCTTCTTCAAGCGTAAGTTCGTGTTCGGATGCGGGAACGAAATCGGACAGGACGGCGGAAGTATCGAAACCCTTCGCGATTGTCCACGGATGCCCTTTCTTTTTAAGTTCGGATTGGACGTCCCGGAGGGTCATATCCAGTCCTACCCCGTATGCTTCAATAGCCGCGGCGGATTCTTTTGAGCCGGCGTCCTTCAGTTCTTTCCCCAGCAGCAGCACCAGCTCGGTTTCATGGTGCATTTCTTTTGAAAAGGAAGGATATATTATTTCGCCCCCCGAATAAATAACGGCGGAATTTGGTTTCAGAAAAACCACCGGCTTTTCAGGCACTTCGTTCCCGAGTTCGGCCGCGTGTTCGGCGTAATTTCTGCCTACGCATACTATCTTGCCGATCGTTATCTCGCCCTTTCGATTTTTTATTTTTACGGTTTTCATTCTATTGGTTTGTAGTTTGTTGTCTGTGGTTTGTTGTGGTTTAATTATTCAGACAAATTTAATAAAAATTAAATATTAATTTCTTATTTCCGGATTCTATCGCCCAGATCCGACGATCTACCGTTCTTACTTCACTATTCTATTGTTCTTCATTCAATTATTCCGTACCCTAATACGGCAAAATACGTAAAACAGAACAATTTAGACACCAACGGCCAACCTCCCACGACCAACCACCGACAATACAACAGACAACAAACCACAAACTCTTTATGTCTTCTGTTTCTTCGGCTTTGCGGCGGGGAACAGGACGTTGTTTAGAATAAGCCTGTAGCCGGGCGAATTTTTATGGAGCGATAGATCCGTAGGAGGATCTCCCACCAGGTGTTGATATGCCTCCGGATCGTGCCCTCCGTAGAATGTAAAAGTACCGCGGCCGTAATTGCCGTGAATATATTTCACCTGATCGGTGCCCTGCCGCTGGGCTAAAATTATTACCGATTTTTTAATGAATTCTTTGTGGAACGCTGTGGTTTGACCCAAAAAACCGTGAATTACGTTCACATGATCCTGCGTAAGCATTGCCGGAACCGGATCGTACTTTGCGGAAAAATCGAACAGGGTAAAATAATCGTTTTTCGGATCGCCGATTTCGCTCGGCTGAACGTTTATATTACTGAACGAATAAACATAGGGGTTCATTTCAAGCGTAAAGTTCGTAAAGGCCAGGGTGTTTGAAAAATCGAGTTTCTTTTGCGCGTCTGGGTCCGGCGGATCCCCGTCGAACATCGAAGAGCATATATCATCGTTATGGGCTGCAAGCGCTATATCGAACGTATCTGTAGCCGAGCACATTGCAAAAAGAAATCCGCCCCGCGCTACATATTCTTTAATCGTTTCGGCAACGGCCTTCATCATATCGGAGACTTTCTTGAAACCGTTTTTCTTAGCGTCCCTTTCGTAATTTAGCTGGTTGTCTATATACCATTGCGCATTGCTGAAGCTAGCATAGAATTTTCCGTATTGGCCCGTAAAATCCTCGTGATGAAGATGAAGCCAGTCGTATTTTGAAAGGTCGCCCCCCAAAATCTCGTCGTTCCAAATTTTGGTATAAGGAATTTTAGCGTAATCCAGGGCAAGTGTTACGGCGTCGTCCCAGGGCTGAAACCCGGGCGGGACATAGACCGCTATCTTAGGCGCCTTTTCGAGTCTGACCACGGCCATATTATTATCGTCTGCTTCGACGGTGGAATATATTTTTGCCGCTTCGGCGGTTGTAATTGCGTCGAAAGCCACACCGTCCAGCCGGCATTCGTTTGCCGACTGCTGCGTATAATCGAGCATGAAAGAACCGCCTCGGTAATTCAACAGCCAATCTGCCTTTTCTCCCCGCGCCAGGGCGTGATACGTAATTCCATAAGCTCGTAAGTGATCTGTTTGTTTTAAATCCATATAAATTAAAATCTTCGACTGAGGAAACGAAGTGAAGTGAATAAGGACGGCAAAAAGAAGTATTTTTTTCAGCATAAGGCATCGGGACGTTTAAAATTAAAAGGCGATCTCAAAAGATCGCCCTAAAAAAAATATTTTAACGGATTACAATCAAGCCGATTTTCTGTCCGATTCGATATATAACGGTTCCATGCCTTTCTCAACCACGTCCCTTGTCACAATGCATTTTTCCACTTTGTCTTTTTCCGGCAAACCGTACATAATATCGAGCATAAAATCCTCTACGATAGATCTTAAGGCGCGCGCACCGGTTTTCCTTTCCATTGCCTTTTTAACTATGGCCTCGATGGCAAACGGATCGAATTCCAGTTCGATGCCCTCGAGCAGGAATAATTTTTTATATTGTTTTAATATTGCATTCTTAGGTTCGGTCAGTATGCTTTTAAAAGCATCTTCCGAAAGCGGCTGCAGAGGGGCCGTAATAGGGATGCGTCCTATCAATTCGGGTATCAATCCGTAATGAAGCAGATCTTCAGGCAGAATAAACTGTAGCATGTCTATTTCTTCGGTCTTGTCCTTCAGGGTCTGCGAGGAGAATCCCATTTTATTTTTGTTTATCCTTGCGGCAATTATTTTGTCTATGCCCTCGAAAGCTCCGCCGACGATAAACAAGATGTTTTTCGTGTTCACGTTGATTAGGCTTTGTTCCGGGTGTTTTCTCCCGCCCTTGGGCGGAACTCCCGCAACCGTGCCTTCCAATATTTTTAAAAGAGCCTGCTGAACTCCTTCCCCCGAAACATCCCTTGTAATCGACGTGCTTTCGCTTTTTCTTGCAATTTTATCTATTTCGTCAATGTATACTATTCCCTTTTGGGCCCTTTCAAGGTTGTAATCGGAAGCCTGAAGCAGATGCACCAGAACCGTTTCCACATCGTCGCCTACGTATCCGGCTTCCGTCAAAGTGGTTGCGTCCGCAATCGCAAAAGGAACTTCTAAGATTCTTGCCAGCGTTTGCGCAAGGAGAGTTTTTCCCACACCGGTCGGGCCGATGAGCAAAATGTTGCTCTTTTCGATTTCAACATCATCCAGTTCGAAAAACGAATTCTTCGAGTTAATTCTTTTGTAATGATTATATACCGCAACCGACAGTATTTTTTTGGCTCTTTCCTGACCTATTACGTATTCGTCCAATGTCTTTTTAATCTGAGCCGGAGTTTTTAGCAAGGAGCTTTTGGTCTTTGTCGTACTATAAGCCGCCAGATTATTTTTAAGTATATCCACGCTGCTGCTTATGCAAATATCGCAAATATAAACATCCGGTCCGGCGATCATACTCCCGACTTCACTGCCGTCTCTGCCGCAAAAAGAGCATTTAACTATCTTCTGATTTTGTTTCTTTCCCATTTCGCTTCTTTAACTTAATTTATCCTGTAATTTAATAATTTGTGCTCTTGCTTCATCAAGATATAACGAGTTTGGAAATTTTGCAAGTAAATTCTGGTAAATTTCTATTGCTTTTTTGTTGTTTTTTAACCCGTACTGATAAATCTCGCCCAGTAAATATAATGCTTTATCCGCATAAATGTTCTTTTCGTTCTCATCCGATATTTTATTAAGCTGGGAAATGGCGGTATCATAATTATTTAAAGCCAGTTCCATCTCCGCCTGTCTGAACATTGCCAGGTTCTGCAGCATTAGTTTTTGAGGATCCGAAATTACGGATTCGTATTTTTTCTCTGCTTCGGCATATTTTCTCTGCTCTGCCAAAAGCTCGCCGGATGCAAATGTTACAAGATTAGACGAATCACCCTGCGAGGTGTTCATTAAAAGTGATAATTCCAACGCATCGTTGGCCGAATTATCCTTTAAATCTGACAAAATCATACCGAGTTTTTCCTTGGCTTTATTAAAGTCGCCTTTAAAGAATAAGATCCTGGCAAGACGGTAATCGGCGGCATTTTTTGTACTTACGGAATAAGTTTTATTGGATCTGATGCTGTTATAATATGACTCGGCTCCCGCAAGATTGTCTTTAAGAATTTCGATCTTAGCCAGGTCCGTATATGCGTCGGGAGCATATTGGGAATACGGGGAATTTTTTACTATTTCCAGAAGATTCTTTTCGGCATTATTAAAGTCATCGAGATAATAAAGTTCTATCTCCGCTATTCTTAAATAGGCCTCGTGCGCCACTTCCGTATTAGGATAGGTTTTGGTCAGATCGGAATATGCATTTATTACTTTATCAGCTTCCGAAGTATTTGCGCCGACAGGTTTATAAAAAGGTTTCCAGCCGGGTGAATTAACGGAGTCGGCGGAACGAAGCATCCCCTCCAGGGTTTTGGCATAACCGAGCCTGACGTTTGCGATTATGGGAGATTCCGGGTAGTTATTAATTATATCATTGAAGACTTTCGATGCCGTTCGCAGATTATTTTCGTCGTAAAGCATCTCCGCAAAATGAAATAAATTCATCCCCTTGGAATTTTGAACGTCGTCTATTTTTTTGTAGAGCTCGTATGCTTTGTCGTAATCTTTATTTTCCGCATACAATCTTGCCAGGATCATTTTAAAATCAGTTCCGGGACCCTGCGAATATTTTTCGAGGACGGGGATAGATTTTGAAGCTGCGCCCGGCTTGTTCATGTATTCCAGTATTTTGTTCTGAATATACCCGAACTGTGTGGGGTTTTGGCTTAATATTAGGCAATATTCCTCCGTTGCGTTGGCAAATTGCATGGTGAGTGTATAAAGATTTGCCAGGTCGTAAGCAAAGAGCA
>JBJKOY010000590.1:0-6746 GCA_046706945.1 Ignavibacteriaceae bacterium
ACGATTTAATTATACATTTTACCGCTAAAAATAAGAAATTAATTTCAATTTATTAAAAATTTAGGCAATTTAATCTAATCTTAGGAGGCATGTTGGATTTATTCACCAAGTGTTATGAATTTACCAGGGCGGATGAAGTAAAGGCGCTGGGATTATACCCTTATTTCCGGCCGATCGAGGAAAATGAAGGACCGGTTGTTCAGATCGAAGGCAGAAAAGTAATTATGGCCGGATCGAATAATTATTTGGGTCTAACGGCTCATCCCAAAGTTAAGGAAGCAGCCAAAAAAGCGGTAGAAAAATACGGGACCGGCTGTTCCGGCTCCAGATATCTGACCGGTACATTGGATCTTCATATAGAACTGGAGGAAAAATTAGCTAAATTCTTTAATAAAGAAGCTGTCTTATTGTTTAGCACGGGTTATCAAACGGCGCAAGGCATTATACCTACGCTTGTGCAGCGGGGCGATTATGTTATCTCCGATAGAGATAATCACGCTTGTATTATTGCCGGCAATTTAATGGCCAAAGGCGCTTCAGCCGAATTTGTGAGATACAAGCACAACGACATGGATGATCTGGAAAGAGTGGCCAAAAAATTACCGGAAGACGCCGGAAAATTAATCGTAAGCGACGGTGTATTCAGTACCGGAGGTGAAATTGTCGATCTGGCTAAGCTTAATAAGATTGCAAAGGAAATTAATGCCAGGATTCTAGTAGATGACGCACATGCCGTCGGAGTAATAGGAAAAGGCGGTAGAGGCACGGCAAGCGAATTCGGACTGGAAAACGAGATTGATATTACGATGGGCACTTTCAGTAAAACTTTTGCCTCTTTAGGCGGATTTGTGGCCTCCGAAGCCAAGGTAATTAACTACATAAAACATCACTCACCTGCTTTAATTTTCAGCGCTTCCCCTACTCCCGCTGCCGTGGCCGCAACTCTTGCGGCATTGGAAATACTTCAACAGGAACCCGAACGCGTTACAAGATTAATAGGCAACGCAAATAAAGTAAGGACCGAACTAAGAAACGCGGGTTTTACGGTTCTTGACGGCCGTACCGCGATTGTTCCTGTAATAGTGGGAAACGATGAAATTGCATTCAAAATGTGGCGCATGCTGTACGATGAAGGAGTATTCGTAAACGTATTTATTTCACCGGGAGTTCCTCCGGGAAGGCAAATGATGCGTACCAGTTATATGGCCACACACGAAGAAGAACATTTAAACGCAATAATAGATATTTTTAAAAGAACGGGGAAAAAGTTAGGACTAATTTAATTGCTACTTATTCTTAAACTTTAGATGCATATCATTCTAACGGGTGATATGCCTGCCTCTACTTACCGGCTGACAAGTAACGGTTGTGAGGCCTTTATTTTAAAGAGGTGGTTTATATGAGCGAAATAAAAATCTCCAAAGTAGATTCCCCCAAGGATCTAATGCGTTTTATAAAATTTCAGTGGAAGATTTATCAAAACGATAAATACTGGGTGCCTCCTTTAATAATGGACAGAAAGAAAATCCTTAACAAGGTAAAAAATCCTTTTTTCAAACACGCCGAAGCCGATTACTTTCTTGCGGAAAGAGACGGCGAACTCGTAGGCCGTATTGCCGCCATCAAAAACGATCTGCATAATAAATATCATAACGATAAAGCGGGTTTCTTCGGTTTTTTTGAATGTATAAACGACCAGAAAGTTGCCGATGCCCTATTGGATACGGCAAAAAAATGGCTCAAAGACAGAGGTCTCGATGAAATGCGCGGACCTGCTAATCCTTCCAGCAACGACGAATGGGGAATGCTGCTTGACGGATTTGATGACGAACCGAGACTTCTAATGACCTACAATCCGAAATATTATCTTACTTTGTGCGATAATTACGGATTGAAAAAGATAAAGGATTTATATGCATGGAAATTGGAGCAGGAAAAAGTTTTAGGCTCGGAGAAAGTAAGGCGGGTTGCGGAACTTGCCCGGAAAAGATACGGATTGAAAATTACTCAACTCAATATGAAAAATTTCAATGCTGAGGTTGAGAAAGTCAAATATATTTACAATAAAGCATGGGCTCCCAACTGGGGTTTTGTTCCGATGACGGAAGAAGAACTTGACGCCATGGCTAAAGACTTAAAACCTCTTGTCGAACCTTCGCTGGTTATTTTCGGTGAGATTGAAGGCAACCTTGCCGGATTTGCATTGGTCATGCTCGATTATAATTATATTTTCAAAAGCCTTAACGGCAAACTGTTCCCGTTCGGAATGATAAAGCTTTTTACTCAGAAGAAAAAAATTCCCTGGGCGCGAATTATTACGCTCGGCTTGATTCCGGAATATCAGAAAAAAGGCCTGGATGCTACATTTTATTGGGAAGTCGTCAACAGGGCAAAGATGCTCGGTGTCGCTTTGGGAGAAGCTAGCTGGGTTCTGGAAGATAACGATATGATGAACCGCGGAGCCAAGGCAATGAACGGTACGTTATATAAAAAATACAGAATTTACGGAATGAAGATATAACCTGCGGGATTGATGATTGTTGATTGATGATTGAATATAATCAGTCAACAATCGGATACCTTCATTTTTAATAATATGAAAATAGTAATAAGATTATTCTTGTGTATATTCTTATTTAAGGGGATTTGTTTCGGTCAATACTCAATTAAAGACAGAGATCTTGTAAAAACCACCTTCACGAGAAGTTTTGACCGTGCCGTCGAACTAAATTATCTGCATTCCTCTGAACCCTCAAAGGTGATCGCAGGTTTATTAAGTGTTGCTCAAAGCGGCGATACCTTATTCAATCAAGAAATCGAAAAGCTGGATTTTAAAAAGTTTGCAAAGTATATATGTTTTGCCCTTGCCGAAGCCGGTCCGGATAAAGATGCCTCCGCATATCTTATAAAACATTTAAAGGAATATAAAAATAGTCCCGTTATTTCCGGGGAAATCTTGGAAGCTTTGGGTAAGACCGGGGACAAGGATGATTATAATAATTTGACGGGAATGTATCTGAAAGATAAGGGGAAAAATTTTCAGGGTATTTCACAGGCTCTCCTGAACTTTTATTTACGAAAAATCGGCGATACCGAATTGTCAGTCGAAATTCTGCTGGACGAATTGAAAAATTACTTCAACGATTCAGAAAGATATTTCGAGGCGGCATTTACTCTGCAAAGAATCGGCGTTCCTAAGAGGGAAATTCACCTTATCACCGGTGAGCTTGATAGGTTTTTAACCCAAAAAGCTATAAACCCGGATGAAGGATCATATACCGGTTCATCGGTTGCATGCCTGCTCGGATTATTAAGTAAAGCAGGATATTTCCCGTACGACCCGGAATTAAAATCCGATCTTTTAAGCTCTACTAATTATGTTATAAAAATAGAAGCGGCAAGAGCAATTTCGTATTTCAGCTTCACGGACCGGAACGATTTAATAGATTACTTAAAACTGCTGGATGATCGCAATATCAACGTAGCCCAAGTATTGGCCGCTTCTCTTAAAAATTTAAAAACTAACCCCTCCCTATCGGATTTTATAGAAGGATTTATTCGAAAAGCCGTATCCGACAATCGATACGATACTACCTTGAAGGGTAAATTGGTGCTGAGTTATGTTCATCTATTTCCTACGGAATTAACAGGTTTGCTTCAAAAATTTTCTCAATATGTTCCGCCGGAATATATATATGAAGCTTGTACCGAACTGAAGAATAACGGCAATGTTTCAGGCTACCTCTTAGATAGTTATATTAAAGCTCCTCTTAAAGATAAAGACATAATTTTATCGGCTGCTGTCAAACTGCGCTCAATTTTTCCAGACGATAATAAATTAAAAGAAGTGATTGAAAATGCTTTGGATTCCGACCATCCTTCGCTTATATCTTTATCCGCCGACGGCATGGATTCTTTATTAATAAAAGAAGAGAACAATTCAATCCGGGAAACCGTTCTTACTAAGATTAAAAAATACAAAAATAATCCTGATTATTATGAAAGTTTGCTTTCTCTGGCTAAATTATCCGAAAAGGTGGGCCGATCATTCGCTGATAAGGTTTTAACGGAATTGTCCGGGTCGAATTTATATAATGTTAGGAAATTTGCTTTGAAAGCTTTACGGATGCCTCTTGCCGGATTAAAAAAAGACAGCACCGGATTTAATTCCTATTGGACAAATGCATTTAAATACAAAGGTGCTGAAATAAAAACCGGTAGAGGGATTTTTAAGATTAAATTTCTTCCCCAATTCGCGCCGGTTACGGTAGGCAATTTTTGCAAACTTACACTTAAAAAATTTTTTAACGGTATCGAAATTCACCGAGTTGTGCCGGGATTTGTTATACAGGGGGGAGATCCTACGGGAACAGGCTGGGGCGGTCCGGGATACGACATAGTTTCGGAATTTTCGCCGGAAAGTTTCGGAACCGGCGCTGCAGGAATGGCCAGTGCGGGAAAAGATACCGAGGGATCGCAATGGTTCGTTATGACAGGGATATATCCACACTTAAACGGACGTTATACACTCTTTGCCCGCGTTATCGACGGACAAAAAATTGCCGATGAAACAGTGCAGGGAGACCGAATAATTAATATCAGTCTTTTTTAACCCTCCATCGCGGCAACATATTTTGCCGTATGCGACGGATCTACCTGCCTCAAAATATTGAAGATACTTTTATCAGGATAATCTTTTAAATATTCAACTATTTCGCCGCTTTTGGCATCAAAAAAAGTTTTGATAAGAGGACTGCTGAAATCAATTTTGTCTTTAAGCTGCTGCAGAGTTTTAATAAGATAAACAATCTTTTCTTGACCAATCTTTTTATTTTTCTGGAAAATATCTATGCCGTAGTAATATTGATAAAACGCTTCCCGGAACGGCCTGTACTTGTCGTTTAATAAATTCTCTACCAGTCCGGACCGCGTATAACTTCCCGTATTTTTGGCCCATCCTTTTGAAAATTGAGATACACTGCCCAAATTGGCAATGTCTATCGCTTCGTTAAAATAAGGCGAACCGCCGAATTCCTGCCATGAATCCGCGTCGAAACCTATTATCATATAAGCATAATAATCGAGAAAGCTGGCCACCGGATCAAACGTAGACTGATGAGCTAAAAGCGCCTGTCCTTTTTGATAATTAAAAGACCACATCGGATCGTTAATGCTAAGCATTAAAGAATTTTTGGTCGTTTGGTATATCGGTCTCATACTTGTCACTACAACCTGTGCCGTATAGTTGCCGTCGCTGGTACCGCTCATAAAAAAAATGTTGAGACCGCAGTCTATCTTCCCGCCCTGCCAGTCCTGATTTGTAAAACGGGTTTTATTCATATAATCGGAAATATTTTGCTGGAAGTCGGACAACAAATCCCTGTTTGAAGGCGTAATGTTGTCCATATTCACGGTAATTGTACAATTAAGTTCCTGTGCCCAAATTACCGGGACGAAAAGTATAGCAAAGACTATAATGTATTTCATAATTCTTTCCATATAAGAATATTTTAGGTTGATTTAATATATAAATTTCGGTAATATCTAACAAGAAACATAACAATACCATTTAAATTGAAATTAGCTTTAATAACAATAGCAATTTTGTTATTAAGCGAATGTGTGTATTGTCAATTCTATCCAGGGGCAGAACAAATTTCACTTTCAAATTCCTGTACGGCAAAGGAAAAGAACGTTTTTTCACTCTTTAATAATGTTGCGTGCCTGCAGCAAATAAATAAAAGTGAACTGGGTATTTATTACTCCCCTTCCCCGTTCGGATTAAAAGAGTTGTCAAATGCATTTATCGCTTATGCGGATTCGTTTTCATTCGGCCGTCTGGCCGTCGGCGCAATGTATTACGGTTTCGAATTATATAATGAGGAAAAAGCGGTGCTGGGTTATGCAAATAAAATTTACGACGGACTTTATATCGGAATTGCTTTAAATATTCATACTGTAAGCATAAAAAATTACGGTAAAGATGCTGCTTTTTATTTAAACTCGGGTTTAACCGTAAATATAACCGACCGATTACTTTGGGGATTTTCTTTAAGCAACATAAATAAAGCAACTTTCGGAAGCGAGAAAGACCAGATACCTTCCGTAATAAAATCAGGATTAAGTTACAATCCTATGGAAAATTTGACTTTTACATGCGCATTTGAAAAGGAGACTTACTATACGGAGAATATCTCATTCGGAATAGAATATGATATAATCGAGATCTTGTCGTTGAGAAGCGGCTTCTCTTCGCGAATACCAAATTATTCAGGCGGGATCGGCATTCATTATTCGGTATTTAATTTGAACTATGCCTTTGTATATCACAGCGATCTTGGGTTCACGCATCAGACGGATTTGATTATCTTATTTGAATAAAGATTTAGGCTATTTGTATCGAACCCTTTCAGGGTTCCGGAACGGGGTTGCCATGTTTACAGGGGCGGTGCCCCTGGTTGAAATATTTGACTCCTTCGGAGTCAATCGGATGAGACTAATAATTTCTTAATAAATCATTTCCCCGAAGGAGTTGCATATTTTTACGGCATATATATCGAACCCTTTCAGGGTTCCGGAACGGGGTTGCCGTATTTACAGGGGCGGTGCCCCTGGTTGAAATATTTGACTCCTTCGGAGTCAAGAGGATGAGATTAATAATTTTTTAATAAATTATTTCCCCGAAGGGGATAAATAATATTGCCTGGGACAACGTCCCTGGATTATATAAAAAACAAAAACAATAC
>JBJKOY010000591.1:0-4731 GCA_046706945.1 Ignavibacteriaceae bacterium
TAATTTGTCTAACCAGAAGCGGATTGGTATCCGCCGCAAGTTCCGGTGTAGAATCCCAGCCTATATTGGGCTTGACGCAGACGGTTTGACCTTTCTTGACGAAATTTTTCATACCGCCCATCGAAGCAATCGCCTTGTCGAACATTGCGGCGGGCTCGCCGCCTTTCACGGCAACAAGATCGTAAGGAGTCTGAGGTTTGGAATCGGAAGCAATTAATTTTGAAAAACCGCCTAATGAAACAGCCGTCCCGGCGGCAATCAAGGCTGCGGTACCTCTTTTTAAAAATTCTCTTCTTTCCATATAATCCCCGATTTGAAATTTATGAAGTCTTACCCTATTTAATTTCCCCTGTCCCTTTTTTTCATTATTCAAAGATACAATTTCTAAAAAAAACCGGCAAAATCAATAATAAAATTTTAATATCGTAAAGATTGCAAAACTTTTCATATTTTTGCATTCTTATTTGCAGCGAAATTTCTCCGTAATATTTCACTTTGAGCCCGAATCCTTTTTTAAAAGGGTTCATCAAACGGCGTAATAATAAGCCGGGCAACGGATAAAGGAGAGAGTATCCGTTGTCCGGTAAATAAAATAAGATTTCAAGGTTATTTCACGGAGAAAAATAAATGGTAGATGTTGTGTCGGAATATTGTCCGCAGAACCACCCCTGTCCGGTTGTAAACGTTTGCCCTGCCGGCGCTATTTCTCAAGAGACTCCTTTTTCCGCCCCGAAAATCGACGATGAATTGTGTACCGAGTGCGGTTTATGCACAAATTATTGTCCCGCTTTCAGTCTGCATGAACATAAAGTTTATTAAAAATCCTTATTTGACGGAATAAATTATTTCCCGGGTGCTTAAAATTTACCGGAAAACAGTGTAATACTTTTATTAAATCAGGATTATTAGTATAATAGCCGGAAAATCGGGAGGAAAAATCGAAAAACCCGCTTCGCGGCAGACCGGAATCTTTTTCCGGGAATCGTTTTTTTGATGATCCGAATTTCATAAAATAAGGAGTGCGGCAGAATGAAATTTACCGTCTTGGCTTTTCCGGTACTTTTTATATTCTTATACGCTTCATGCGTTAAAGCTCAAACTAAAACTCTGGGACTTATATTAAACGACTCTTCTAAATCATATAACGGGTATACTTTGTTTTCGCCTATAGGTTCGACCGGAACATATTTAATAGATAACAAAGGAGAACTGGTGCATTCCTGGCCCGGCAAATACAGGCCGGCGCAGTCCGTTACGCTCCTGCCCGACGGCAGTCTCCTTAGACCCGCGGTTATTCAGAACGGTAACATGTTCAACGGAGGAGGTGCGGGCGGCAGGGTTGAAAGATACGGCTGGGACGGAAAACTAATTTGGTCTTTCGATTATTACAACGAAAATCACTGCACGCACCACGACGTTCATTATCTTCCGAACGGCGATATTCTTATGATAGCGTGGGAGAATAAAACACCTGATGAGGCAATAGCGGCGGGTAGAAACCCTGCCGATATCGATACCGCGTTATGGCCGGGAGAAATTATCGAGGTCAAACCCGCAGGGGATTCAGGCGGCAGTATTGTTTGGGAATGGCACGTATGGGACCATCTCATACAGGATTTCGATTCGTCAAAATCGAATTACGGCAGCGTAGCAGACCATCCGGAGCTGATCAATATTAATTACGGGCCCGCTTTTGAGGACTGGCTTCATATTAATTCAATTCAATACAATGCTCAAAGGGACGAAATACTTCTGAGCGTTCATAATTTTAACGAAATATGGATAATTGATCACTCTACAACAACCGCGCAGGCTGCGGGCCATTCCGGCGGAGCGAAAGGCAAAGGCGGCGATATTATCTATCGATGGGGCAATCCGGCGGCTTACGATGAGGGAACTGCTTCCGACCAAAAACTATTTTCGCAGCACGATGCTGCCTGGATAGATCCGGGGCTGCCTGGAGCAGGAGATATAATGATCTTTAACAACGGCACCGGCCGGCCCGGCGGCAGTTATTCGTCCGTTGACGAAATTACTCCGCCTCTCGATACGAGCGGCAATTATTATAGGAATGTTTCCGGCAGTTACGGACCGCAATTACTCACCTGGAGTTATACCGCACAGCCGCCGGACTCTTTTTTTGCAAAAAATATTTCCGGCGCGGAACGGCTTCCGAACGGCAATACTTTGATTTGCGACGGTACGGCCGGCAGTTTTTTTGAAATAGACAGCAGTAAAGAAACAGTTTGGGAATATGTCAACCCGGTTTCCCGAAATAAAATTCTTACCCAGGGCGATACGCCCGTTAATAATCTTGTATTCAGAATCTCGCGGTATTCTCCTCAATATTCCGGCTTTGCAGGGAAAGATCTTTCTCCTAAAGGACCGATCGAGAATTATCCTTCAGGAGTAAAAAATGTAAATGAAACGCCTTCGGATTTTAAATTGTATCAGAACTACCCTAATCCTTTCAATCCTTCAACTTCCATAAAATTCTCTATCCCGCCGCCGGGCACCGGCAGCAAGCACGCGGCTCCCGTTCGATTGACCGTATACGATATCTTGGGAAGGCAGATTGCCGTTCTTGTGAACGGAACGAAACCTCCCGGTACCTACCTTGTAAATTTTAATACGGCAGAATTCCGGCTTTCCAGCGGCACATACATTTACAAACTCACCGCCGGAAATTATTCGGCTTATCGCAAAATGATGCTGCTGAAATAATTATTAGGTATATATTTCCGATTAATAAGTTTTTACAAAATGCTTTTTTTGCTTAAAAAGAGCCTTTTCAATGACGAATTTGTTATGCCGGATAAAGATTGATATTTATTGATAAAAATCACCGTAAAATTTTTATAATATTTACATAATAAAATTATATTTATTCGTAATGTTTATATACCCAAACGGTTTTAATTATGAAAGCGCCGAAAGCCAAAAAAATTAAAAAAGAATTTTACGAACACGGAAATATCAGGATAGATGATTATTTCTGGCTGAACCAGAGAGATAATCCGGAAGTCGCGGAATACCTCGCCTCGGAAAACAGGTACACAGAAAAAATTTTGGAAGATATCACTCCTTTTCGGGAAAAGCTGTATGACGAGATGGTCTCGAGAATTAAAAAAGAGGACGAAACCGTTCCTTATAAGGATAACGGTTATTTTTATTACGTAAGATATTATAAGGATAAGGAATACTCCGTTTATTGCCGCAAGAAAGGCAGTCTCGAATCTGCGGAAGAAATTATGCTCGACGTTAATGAATTGGCGGAAGGAAGGGAGTACTGCCATGTCGCCAAGTTATTCGTCAGCCCGGATAATCGTATTCTGGCATTCGGCGTGGATTATACCGGCAGAAGGAATTATGATATATATTTTAAAGATTTAATTTCAGGGAAACTCCTTCCGGATAAAATAAGCAACTCGACCGGCGCCGCGGTGTGGACCAGCGACGGCAGAACCGTGTTTTATTCTTCAAAAGACGAAGCACTTAGACCGTATAAGATTTTTAAGCATACCTTATTAAGCGATTCCCGGCTCGATAAAGAAGTATTTCACGAAAAAGACAAGACCTATACCGCACATGTTTTAAAAACAAAATCCCGGGAATTCATAATAATCGGCTCGTACAATAACGCTTCCACCGAATTCAGATTTTTGTCCGCCGATAATCCGGACGGCGAATTCAGGATTATACAACCCCGGGAGAAAAAACACGAATACTATGTCGAACATTCAAACAATAAGTTCTATATATTGACCAACTGGAACGCGGTTAATTTCAGATTGATGACCGCGTCTGCGGAAAGCCTTTCGAAAGAAAACTGGATTGAAATAATTCCTCACCGAAGCGACATATTTCTCGAATACATAGAGGTATTTAAAAATTTCCTCGTTATATCCGAAAGAGAAAGAGGATTAAAACAACTGGCGGTATTTAATTTAAAAGATAATATCGCATATAACATAGAGTTTAGCGAGCAGGCTTATACGGCATGGATTTCCGTCAACAAGGAATTTAATTCGGAAATACTGCGCTTCTATTACGGTTCCTTGACCACGCCTTATACTTTATATGACTTTAATATGGTTACGAAAGAAAAAAAACTGTTGAAACGCGAAGAAGTCCTGGGTAATTTCGATCCCGGCAATTATACGGCAGAGAGAATATTTGCCGCCGCAGAGGACGGTACCGGCATACCCGTTTCGCTTGTATACAGGAAAGGCTTGAAAAAGGACGGCGGCAATCCCTTATTGCTGTACGGGTACGGTGCTTACGGCATAAGCTCCGACCCCGATTTTAATTCCGTCAGAATAAGTATGCTTGATAGAGGTTTTATATTTGCCATTGCGCATATCAGGGGCGGGCAGGAACTCGGACGGCAGTGGTACGAAGACGGAAAGCTTTTAAAAAAGAAAAACACCTTTTCGGATTTCATTTCCTGCGCCGAGCATCTCATAAAAAACAATTATACCGACCCCGGGAAGCTTTTTGCTCTGGGTGCAAGCGCAGGAGGACTTTTAATGGGTGCGGTGGTTAATATGCGGCCCGAATTATTTAAAGGTGTCGTAGCCGGCGTTCCTTTCGTGGATATCGTCACCACCATGCTTGACGAAACAGTCCCTCTTACTACCGAGGAATACGACGAATGGGGAAATCCGAACGAGAAAAAATATTACGATTATATGTTGTCTTATTCGCCGTACGACAACGTTAAAGCCAAGC
>JBJKOY010000592.1:0-8130 GCA_046706945.1 Ignavibacteriaceae bacterium
AAAATTTCGGTGAAAATAAATCCTTTTGCCGTAAGCAGAAATAAAATAGGTGGAAATAATGTCGGAAGATAAGGATAAATTGCAGCAGAACGGTAATACGGAAAAGCCGGATCCGAACTATTGGCGCGGTTTCAGGGACTTGTTTAAAGACACTTCTTTAATAGAAGCTAATAAAGACGAATTTGCCCCGGGAGTTAAAGACGATTTCGAAGTTTCCGGGTTAAAAGGCCTGTCGAGAAGAAAATTCCTGGCGCTTGTAGGCGCTTCGGCAGCCCTTGCAGGCGCAGGGTGCTCGGTATACAGAAGCAAAGGAAACATAATCCCTTATAATAAAATGCCCGAGGACGTTATCGTCGGTAAGGCCAATTATTATGCATCTACAAGCACGGCGTGTTCAAGAGGATGTGGAATATTAATAAAAACAAGAGAAGGCAGGCCGATCAAAGTCGACGGCAATCCGGATCACCCGGTCAGCAGAGGGAAGACGTGTGCCAAGTGCCAGGCGAGTATTTTAAGTCTGTACGATCCGCAGCGACTGCGCGAGCCTATGAGAAAAGCAAAAACCGGCAAATTCCTGAAATCGACCTGGAAGCAGGCGGACGACGAAATAATAGACGCGCTCGATAAAATAGGCGGCAAACAAATAGCAATCATTTCTCATTCGGTGATCTCGCCTACCGGAATGAAAGTGCTGGAGGCGTTTTCGGGCAAATATCCTAATACAAAAATTTATTCGTACGAATTGTTCGACGAACATATTAGGAATTCGGCTTGGCAGAAATGCTACGGCTCCGGACGCTTTCCGCTAGTTAAATGGAACAAGGCAAAAGTAATTGTTGCATTGGAATCCGACTTTTTGGGTACGGACGGAGATAAGGTGGAAACGGTGCGGCTTTATTCCGAAGGAAGGGAAGTAGAGAATCTCGGGCAGTTCAACAGGCTTTACGTTATTGAAGGCAACATGACGGTTACCGGAATGAATGCCGATTACAGAATGCGTTTAAGACCGGATGCGCAGTTCGAATTCGTAATGAGCCTTCTCAACGAAATTAATAAAAAAGGTAATCTTAATTTTCAAGTCGATTCGGATGCGTTAAACGGTTACAGCCTGACCTCCTTTGCCGAAAAATACAAAGTCCCGGTAAAAAAACTTAATCTCCTGGTTAAAGATCTTTTATCCAACGGCGGAAAGTCAATCGTTTATGCCGGTAGAACATTGCCGGAAGAAGTGCATATTGCCGTAAACCTTTTGAACGAAGCACTGGGCAACACCGCAATGTACAGGACAGATTCAGCAGATTTCGACGTGCTGGATTTGTCGGCGGATGCGGACTTTTCAGCATTAATTAATGAGATGAAAAACGGAAACGTGGGCATGGTAATTCATTACGGTTCTAATCCGGCTTTTCATTTGCCTGATGAAAGCGGTTACCGGGAAGCATTGACAAAAGTGCCTGTCGTGATCAGCATGGTCGGCAGCAGTAACGAATCGTCGGTTCTCGGAAATTACGAACTGCCCGTAAACCATGATTTCGAATCGTGGGGAGATGCCCGGACAAGAACCGGGTTTTATTCCATGCAGCAGCCCGTAATCGATCCCATCTTTAATTCCAGGCAAAAAGAAGCAATGCTTCTTACCTGGCTTAAGGGCAAACCGGTTGTATACGATGCAGAAGTTTACCATAAATTTTTAAAAGACAACTGGCAGAAAAATATTTATCCCGGAATTCAAACTAAATTAAGTTTCGACGAATTCTGGATCGCGGCCCTGCACGACGGAGTTGTGATACTTAATCCCGAGCCGTTAACCCTGGGCAGATTCAATAACAGCGCACTCGTCGGATTAAAAGGCAGTTTTTCCGCGGGCGACGGGTATCTTGTCGTATTAAAGGACAGTTATCAGGCCGGCGACGGAAGGTTCCTCGATAACGGCTGGATGCTGGAGCTGCCGCATCCGGTATCGAAAATTACTTGGGACAATTACGCTGCCGTATCGAGCACAACCGCAAAAAAACTGAACGTCGATTCTAACGATAAAATTTTAATTACGGTCAACGGCAAGAAACTTGAGATCCCTGTCTTCATTCAGCCCGGAAACGCGGATAAAGTCATCACCGTCGAACTCGGCTTCGGCAGAACGGTGGTTGGAGTTGTTGGACAGGAGGTAGGTTTTAACGCCATTCCTCTCAAATCTTTTAATATGGGAAGCACACCGTGGATACTGGATGCTTCAAGCGTTGTGAAGAGCGGCGGCAGTTATAAACTGATCTCGACGATGGAGCATAATATGTTCGGAGACGCTCTTACAAAGGATGCCGCTCAAATAAGAAAAATCATACAGGAAGGCACTGTAAACGAATACAAACAGAATCCGAAATTCATCGAGCAAAAAAATGAAAAAGTAGATATTAGTTTATACAACGCCCATGCCTACCCAGGAGTTAAATGGGCAATGGCGGTAGACCTCAATAAATGCATAGGATGCAGCGAATGCGTTATAGCCTGCAACGCCGAGAACAATATACCGATAGTCGGCAAGGACCAGGTTGCCGTAAGTAGGGAAATGGAATGGCTGAGAGTGGACAGGTATTATTCGGGTCCGATCGACGACCCGGTAGTAAGCAACGAATTGATGCTCTGCCAGCAGTGCGACAACGCTCCCTGCGAAACTGTTTGCCCGGTAGCCGCTACCACGCACAGCCCGGACGGGCTGAACCAGATGATTTACAACCGCTGCGTGGGTACTAGGTACTGCTCGAACAATTGTCCCTACAAGGTAAGAAGATTTAATTTCTTCAACTTCAGAGATCACTTTAAGAATGCCTATCAGCAGAGCAACTTGCTTGGACTTGTATATAATCCGGAAGTTACGGTCCGCTCCAGAGGGGTTATGGAAAAATGCACTTTCTGCATTCAGAGAATAATGGAGGCAAGGTCCGATGCAATCAGAGAGCATAAACCTCTCAAGGGATCCGACGTAAGGACGGCTTGCCAGGACGCCTGCAATACGAACGCAATTAAATTCGGAGACATGAACGATCACGATTCGGAATTTTATAAAAAATACAGAGAACATGAATTGGGCTAATACGTGCTTGAAGATTTAAACACAAGACCGAACGTTACCTACATTGCTAAATTAAGAAATATCGAGACGGAGGAGGCATAGTGACCAAGGATTATTCTGTAGAATTGGCGCTTGTAGAAGGCAATCCGAGATTAAAAGATCTCGACGATGTCATAATAGCCCCGATAAACTCACGGCCATCTAAAAAATATTTAATCGTACTTACAATTACAAGCAGTCTGCTGCTGATAGGAGCGATCTGCGTAGCTCTTACTTTCTATTACGGTATCGGGATGTGGGGCAACAACCAGCCCGTCGCCTGGGCTTTCGGTATTACCAACTTCGTATTCTGGGTGGGAATTGGACACGCCGGGACTCTTATTTCAGCCATACTTTATCTTTTAAGACAAAGATGGAGAAACGGAATTGCGAGGTTTGCGGAAGCTATGACTATCTTCGCCGTTATCTGCGCGGGCATTTTTCCCATCATTCATACCGGCCGCCCATGGCTTGCCGGATATCTGATTCCGTATCCCAACCAGCATTCTATCTGGCCCAATTTTATCTCTCCCCTTGTATGGGACGTGTTCGCGGTTTCAACATATTTAACGGTATCGCTTGTGTTCTGGTATGTCGGGTTGATTCCGGACTTCGCAACATTAAGAGACAAGGCAACGACTAAGGTAAAGAAAACCATTTATTCGGTGTTCAGCCTGGGATGGAGACATTCGAACCGTCATTGGAAACATTACGAAAAAGTTTATATGATTTTGGCCGGCCTGGCAACACCGCTGGTGCTTTCGGTTCATACCGTAGTAAGCTGGGATTTTGCCGCTGCGATCATTCCCGGATGGCATTCAACCATCTTCCCGCCGTATTTTGTCGCCGGTGCGATCTTCTCCGGTTTCGCCATGGTCAGTACGGTATTGATCTTCGTAAGAAAAATATTCGACATGGAACATATAATAACCATCGATACTCTTGAAAGAATGAATAAGATTATCCTGCTGACGGGATCGATGGTCGGCTACGCATACGTTATAGAATGGTTTATGGCCTGGTACAGCGGCACGCCGTTCGAGCTATTTGCTACCCTTAACAGGGCGTTCGGTCCGTACGGCTGGGCATACTGGATAATGGTCAGCTGCAACGTTTTCTTCCCGCAGTTGTTTTGGTTTAAAAAAATTAGAAGATCGATTCCGGTGACCTTAATAATCGTAATACTTGTTAACGTAGGAATGTGGTTCGAAAGATTCGTGATCATTGCTTCTTCGTTAAGCCGCGACTTCCTGCCTTCTAGCTGGCATTACTTCAGACCGACGCTGGTGGATCTGGGTATATTATTCGGAAGTTTCGGATTGTTTTTTACTTTGATCTTATTATTTGCACGAACACTGCCCGTAATTTCCATTTCGGAAATTAAAGGCGTTATTCAAGGTGCACAGCCGGCGCACCACGGAGTTGAACATGACGGATAATAAAAATAAAATATACGCGGTAGGAGCGCTATTCGACAACCCGGATAAAATTATAAACGCCGCCCGGAAGGTAAAGAACGACGGCTTCAAATATTTCGACGTTAATACGCCTTACCCGCTGCACGGGATGGACGACGCAATGGGATTAAAATCCTCCCGTATGGGTTACGTAACGTTGTTTTTCGGGTTCGCGGCGGCTACGTTTATCCTTTCATTTATGTGGTGGACCCTGGCCGTCAGCTATCCCCTGGTTATAGACGGAAAACCTTATTTCTCACTGCCGGCTTTCATTCCCATTACTTTCGAATTTACGGTGCTCATAGGCGTGCTGTCTACGGTAACCGGCCTGATAGCGGTTGTTTTTAATCTTCCCTTCAATTCTCATCCGATCCACGATACTGAATATATGAAAAACGTTTCCTCCGATAAATACGGACTTGTAATCGAAGCGGAAGATGAGAAATTCGAAAGCGGCGAAAAAATAAGAGCTTACTTAAAGGATATGGGTGCGATTTTTACGGAAATAATTTACGAACCGGAAGAAGAAAAATTTAAGATATTCGAACCGAAGTTTATGGTATTCCTTGCTTTAATTGCTATTTTGACGGCGGCAAGTACTTATGTAACTTTAAATAAATTTATGTACCTGCCACCTTTCGATTTTATGCTTCACCAGAACAAAGGCTCTGCCCAGGCCGTAAGCACTTTCTTTTACAATAAAAGAGAAATGAGAACACCCGTTGCCGGAACGGTTGCAAGAGAATATATCCCTTATCCTTTTAAAGGCCAGGCGCAGCCGAAGGAAGTGCTTGCAAATCCGCTGCTTCCTACGATGAAAGACCTGGAACTTGGACAAAAGAAATTCCTAACTTACTGCAGTCCCTGTCACGGTTACCACGGCGACGGTAAAAGCAGGCTGAGAGGCCAGTTCCCGCCCGGCCCCACGCTGCATTCGGCGCAGGTGATCGGGTACAGCGACGGACAGATATATAATATTATTACCGACGGGAAAAACGTTATGCCGTCATATGCTTATCAAACGACAAGAGACGAAAGGTGGGCGATTATAAATTACATCAGGGTTCTTCAAAGAGCGCAGAATCCCAAGCCGACGGATTTTACAGAAATAAAAGAGATTAACAAGGAGTCTGATAAAAATGTCCCAAATTGAATCCGGTCTCCCCGTCGAACAGACGGGCTACGTAAAAAAAGATCTCCCTAAAAACCTCGGTAACTTAGGAGCCGCACTTCTTATTATCGGTTTGATCTTAAGTATAGTTTCTTACTATGTCGATCCGGCAAGAGCTGCATTCGGTTATCTTACTTCGTTTATGTACCTGGTCTGTCTCGGCATCGGATCTCTATTCCTGGTATCTATGGAATACGCGGCCGGAGCGGTGTGGAGCGTACCTTTCAGAAGAATAGCGGAATTTTTTGCGGCCACTGTTCCGCTGTTTTTAATACTTGCCGTACCTTTGTTCTTCGGGATGCACGATCTTTTCTCTTGGACTAACCCTGCCGTTGTGGCAAAAGATACGGTGCTCAGGGAAAGATCTCATTATTTAAATACGGATTTTTTTATAGTAAGGGACATAGTAATCTTTCTGATTTGGACGGCCTTTTATTATATAATTATAGGCAATTCGAGAAAGCAGGATAAATCAGGCGAACAATCTTACACGGCGAAGAACATAAAACTATCCGCGGCTTTCATCGTACTATTCGCTTTTACTGTTTCCGTACTCGCTTTCGACTGGCTTATGAGCATGGAGCCTCACTGGTTTTCTACCATATTCGGAGTTTATTATTTCGCCGATGCGGCCTGGGGATCGCTGGCCCTGCTTACGCTGACATCGGTAATACTTTATGAGAAGGGATATCTGTCGCAAAGGATAACAAGGGATCATTTTTACAGTTTGGGAACTCTTATGTTTGCGTTCACCGTATTCTGGGCTTACATAGCCTTTTCGCAGTATATGCTTCAATGGTACGGTAATCTGCCTGAAGAGATTATTTATTATATCCACAGGTGGGAAGGAGGCTGGCAGGTAGTCTCCATTATCTTGGTATTGTCTCATTTCTTTGTACCGTTCTTGCTGCTGCTGCCGAGAAGCTCAAAAACAAATTTAAAGATGTTAAAATTTGCTTCGGTCTGGATCTTACTGGCTTTGTTTTTGGATATTTACTGGATGGTTATGCCCGGCATGGTGAACAACGGGTTCCAGTATAAATTCAGTCTGCTCGACTTTACCTTTCCCATTGCCGTTATAGGACTTTTTATAATAGTTTTCAACTTGGTGGCAAAAAAACACAACATGATTCCCGTCGGGGATCCCAAGCTTAAAAGAGGATTGGATTTTCATCTTTAATAATTAGGATATTCGGAAATTGATATGGATAATTCGGAAAAAAATATAAAAAATATTTTAGCGGATCTTAAAAAAAGTCCGGTTAAGATTTTAGCTTTGATTTATCCCTATATCCTGATTATCGGTACGGGTATAGGGTTATTTTTCTTGGCCAATCTCGACAATATTCAAAAACACAGTATAGCTTCTTTGCCGCAGGACAGCCTGGCCCAGATGCCGCCGGATTATACGCTGGAGATGCCCAAATCCGTTCCTAAAGCCGACGTAATGTTATTAAGCCAGAAAAGCGATTCGTTGATTGCGATGGGAAAGAGTTTGTTCCAGTCCAACTGCATTGCCTGCCACGGCGCTAACGGTAAGGGAGACGGGGTTGCAGCCGCCGGATTAAATCCTAAGCCCAGGAACTTTACCAGTAAAGCGAACTGGATAAACGGTCCGAAAATCTCGGGGATCTTCAAAACACTTTCCGAAGGAATACAGGGAAGCGCAATGGTTGCTTTCGATACCTTTACCCCCGAGCAGAAATTCGCGCTTGCCCAATATATCAGAAGTACTTTCGTCCCGGACCCTCCTCAAGATTCAAAAGAGGATCTAACGGACTTGTCTCAGACCTTTCACCTGTCCGAGGCGCAGAAAAGTCCCGGACAGATCCCTATAAAAGATGCAATGGTGCTTGTTAACGAAGATGCGCGGTCGAAGTATCAAAAAATTACCGAAGCCTTAAGACAAATAAGTTCCGATGCAAATGACAACGGCGCAGCCGTATTCGATATGGTTACGGATGATAAGTTAAAGGCGCTTACGATGCTAAGCTCGACCGATGAATGGAAAAACAACGAACAGACATTCGTGGATTTGGTTGTCGACGAATTAAACGTTGCCGGCTTCAACGATAAAGTTCACGATCTTACAAACGGCGAGTGGGATGCGTTTTATAAATATATGAGCAAAGTATTGTCTCAATGAAAAACCTGATTTGCATATTAATTTTAATATTAACCTTGATAAATGCGAAGTTGTCTTTTGCGACAGGCATTGAAAACAAGGTGGGAGTGGACGAGAAACTCGGCTCAATACTGCCGAAGGATGCGGTATTCTACGATTCGCACGGCACCAAAGTAATGCTAGGCGATTTAATTAATAAGCCTACGGTAATCGATTTCGCGTATTACAAATGCACAGGCATTTGCACGCCGATCATGACGGAACTGGCCGA
>JBJKOY010000593.1:0-6105 GCA_046706945.1 Ignavibacteriaceae bacterium
AACTTCCGTTAGCCGGGATCAGCTTATCCTTTCCGTCCGCGGTAAAATGGAGGAACGTATATGTTTTGTCCTCCCTTAAGTCGGCGGTCGAGCTTTCTATTACCGGTATCCATGTACCGGTGTTGTAGAACCTGCATCCGTTCTCGAACAGGTATTCCCCCGGATTGTGCGTATGTCCCATCACTATATATTTGTAGTTATTATGTTCGGATATAATTTTGGCGTATTCATTCAAGCTGGACGGTTCTTCAAGCTGAAGCCAGGAGACCAGCCGGGCCAAAAAATACGGAAGGATCAAAAGCCCGAGATTTTTAGCCTGGGTGAATAAGAAATTCATAAAACCGTGAAGGTTGTTTACTTTATTTATTATTTTAATAAAATCGGAAATAAAAGCCGGATTAATTATTACGACGATTATCACAGGGGACAGAACGGCCAAAGCAAACCAGAACACCCTGTTAAACATGAACTTCACATACCGGAAATTTGTGGTCAATATCCTGAGCATAAAAGGAATGTGTTCGAAAAGGACCTTTAATGCCAAAGGGAAATTCTCTTTTATTAACATTGGAAGTACATTTTTGGACGGACGGACATTATCGAGAAACGGGTAAAATAACTCCACCCTGTTTAACAGGTACCTATTAAAAAACGAGCCGAACGGAATATTGAGCTGTGCACGGTTGCCTTTTAATAATGGATTGTCCAGCACAACGGTAAATTTGTCGTACCTGTGGCCGTGTTCGATAAAAAGCTCGTTATTTATTAGCAGGGAATCGTCGAAAAAAAAGACATTGGGCAGAACAGAACTCTTCAGCACTTCTTCCAGGTCCCCGTCTTTACCCGCAATTTCTTCGGCAATAATCAGCCGGATGTAATTCCTGATTTCAGGCCAGTATAGTTCAAGGTCGTGATTGCCTTTAAGAAGAATTAATTTATTTCCCTTCTCAACCCATTCTTTTAAAGCTTTGATGAAGACGGGATGACCGTGCTTTATTTTTATCAGCTTGTATACCGATTTATAATTATCCGTTTGCAGGCCGTAAATCTTTTCTTTTCCGGAAATACTGTCTTTTAGTTCGGAAGGTGATTTGTATATCCCAATTTTCTCCAGCTCCCCGCTCCATTCTTTAAAATCATAATTTACCTTGTCCTGCGGAGGCGGCGAATGCCGGTATAGATTTTTCCCATGAATGAAACTCTTAAACCGTTTAATGAAACCGGTTTTTTTCGACTTTCCCGGATATTCGGTGATCCTTAAAAAATCAAAAATATCTCCGTTAATGATCAGAACGGCTTTACTTGACTTCTTAATACTTTCGGCATACGAAGCAAATCTGTAAAAAGAATCGTCTGCAAAAAAATTCTCGGTACCAGGATATACCCCGGCTTCGTTCCTGCCGGAAGCAATATGAAGATCGCTTATTATAAATAAATCTTCGCCTCCCGCGTAATATTCCGCCGGCTGAGGTTTAATAATTTTTCCGGGTTCTTTATATGTTTCGGGAATTACGCGGTAAGGCGCGGCAGGTTTATTTTCCTCGCAATGGCGAAGAACTTCCGCAATGATTTTTATTTTATCCATCGGTCGGACTATTTATTACTAGCCTTTGTTTTCTTTTATAAAAGCTGAAGCGTAATCGGCCATTGCCATAACCGTAAGCTGGGGATTAACCCCCAGGCTTGTGGGAAATATACTGGCGTCGCAGACGTATAAGTTATCATAACCGTGTACTTTGAATTCGGGATTTACTACTCCTGTTGTCCGGCTTCCCGTTAATATGTTTCCTCCTTGAGGGTGACCGGTGCCCAATGCTATTTCGCTCGGGTCACGGATATATTCATGAAGTTTATTTACCTCTTCCCTGTTTTTAAATTCATAATACTTGAAGGAATTTGGCATAACCGATTCTGCTCCGGCGGCCAGCATAATCTCGCCGGAAACTTCCAGCCCCTTCAGCAAGGTTTCGAAGTCTTTTTTTGTGGGAGTATAATCTATTTCCCTTCCGGTCAATCCCGCTACTCTTGCCCTGGCGTTCGAATCGGAACCGACAAGTATTCCCACGCATGCCAGCCTGTCGTACCGCTTCATATTGTTAAAATGATCCTCGAACCAGCCGGGCATTGCCGTTGACTGGAACATAGGAGGATTGAACCAGGATTCCATTATATACCCCGTATCAGGAAGTATTTTCAAATAATGCGAAATCTGGAGTCCGTTGTAAGAATCTACTTTATAAGGGAAAGCCGCGGTCATCTGGGAACCAATATTAAAGGATAAATTCAGTCCGGCATTTTTAATATCCAGCTTCGATTTTAAAAGAAGGATACTTGAAGATATGGCGCCGGCCGAAACCACAAAGGTCTTTCCGTATATCTTTATTTTTTCCCCGTTGTTGAATTCCCCTTCCACGAATGATATTTTCTGCCCGTTCTTATTCAGCTTAACCGCTTCGCACCCGGCGATTATGTCAAGGCTTTCCTTGCCGAAATCTTTTTGTATGCCCGGCAGTATTGTAACAAGCATCGATAATTTTTTGTTGTACCGGCAGCCTATATTGCAGTAACCGCATCCGTAGCATCCGGAAATATTCGCGTTTACCGACTGGGTGATGTTGGGCGCCAGGTTGTAGCCGAGCTTCCTGCAGCCGTCTTCAAATAATTTTCCGCCGGGATTAAGCTTGATCTTATATTCGTCCATGTGGTTCGTGCCTATCATTCTCCATACCTTGTCTTCGGATTCCAATACTTTCTTTTTATCCAGCCCGGCATTTATACCGGTGGGATCGTTCCATCTGTCGAGTACCTGCTCCGGCATCCTGAAACAAACCGCGTTGTTGACTACCGTCGATCCCCCTACGCAGCTTCCTTGAAAGACAGTAAACCTGAAGTCCCTTGCGGCCTGTATTGCTCCGTCCTGGAAAAGCCTTGAGACCATATCCATTTCGTTTTCATTGAACGACTCGGGCTTTTCATAATTACCTCTTTCAACCATCACTACTTTTCTTCCCTTCTCAACCAGTTCTCTGGCCAGTATGGAAGCGGCGGCGCCCGAACCGATTATCACCACATCGCCTTCAACCTTTTGCCCGTTAAAATCTTTCATCGTCCTTACGTATAGCGGCGGAGATTCTTTCAGTGGCGATTTGCTCATTCTTTCTTCCGTGTCGTTCCTTTCGGAAAACGGAACATATCCGACGGAAGCAAACGTTCTTTTGTCGTTGTAATATCCTATATAGCACATTTGTTTTGCAATCCTTATCATTCCCTGCGCAATAATTCTCCAGAACTCCGGCATTAACCTCTTTTCGACATCGGTGTAAAATCTCTTTTTTAAAAATTTTAATCTTTTTTCTGGCGACAGGTAAGGCAAAGGAGGCCGGCAGGAGAGCAGAGGATAGAAATATAATCCGCTGATAACCAAAGCCATGGTCCATTTAGATTTTGCTTCAAAACTTTTAAAATAAGTATCGACATTCCTGGCGATTTCTTCGCTCGAGATAACCTCCTTCTCTCCGAATATTACAACTTCCGCCAGAGCATTAAGAGTATGAAACTGCAGCGGCGAGAAATATTGCAACCCGTATCTGTCTTTTTCCGCGGAAGCCAGGAACTCGGAGACTAAAAATGCGTTCAAAGCTCCCAGTATAGATATTACAGCAACAATGCTTTTGAACGGCAGAGTAAAAAATAAAACCGTAATATTCCCGTTGTCTTTCGACCACAACAAAATGCAAATGCCGGTTAATGTTAGAATAATCGATTCCCAAATATTTAATTTTACAAGTATTAAATTTTTTCTTAAGTCGGCTGCGGCATACCATGTGAGTAAAATATTTATGAATGCAAGAAGGGTAATTCCGGTC
Organism: Ignavibacteriaceae bacterium; assembly: GCA_046706945.1. GTDB lineage: Bacteria > Bacteroidota > Ignavibacteria > Ignavibacteriales > Ignavibacteriaceae > FEN-1297. Next base: position 3,867 of record JBJKOY010000593.1, read on the forward strand.
AATAAAGGCGTACCGGGAGCGGTATTGACGCCGGCGCTTGCGAACAGGCCGGTGAAAGAATATATAAATACCAGCAGATAAATTATTGTTGAAAATTTTAAATAACTCATAAGATTTTTTTCTTTTTTCGTCAACATATAATCCCGCCTTTTCATTATGTTAAAGATATCATGTTTACCAAGGTAAATATTTTATTTTTTCCCTATGTCCCAGCTGGAAATAGCAGTAAAATATGTTAAGGAATGGGAATACACGAAGGTATGCTTTGCAAAGCAGCAGCGAATGATCGCCCGGATTGGGCAGCACTACGAAATCACGGATAACCTTAAAGAAGCTGAGATACCATTTATGCATATGCGGTATATCGTAATCGAAATAAGCAAGGTTCCTGTAAGGCTTGTTCAATTTTGACAAAGGTACGTCCTTAACGTACATAGTTTTAAAATATCCCAATTGAGAAGGTTTCCCGTTCGAATTTATATGCTGTTTCCATTCACCCCTAAAACCGTTCGAGTCTTGAATTACTATTTCGTTGTATCCCAGGTTTTGCCCGTCTTTTTTCATGAACCCTTTTTTAAATTTTTTCCCGGAAAGGTTGCCGATCCATTCATGATTCCATCCGCAGTAAATGTATCCGTTGAGTTCTTCAAGATCCGGAGGGGTACCCGATAATAAAATGTTTTCCAGTTCCATACTGCTGGCCTGCGCCAATGTATCGTAAGTCCAAATAGTCGAAGACATGGAATACTCCTTCATTGGTTGATTATTTTATGTAATAGCAAGACCGGATTTTTAATCCGGAAATTCGGTATCCGCTTGAAGTGAAATCTTAAGAAAAAATTATTAAAAATTAATAAATCTAACTAAAACGTTAAAAATTTTGAAAAAGATAAACCCGCTTTAACTTTGGAATGTGAATTATCGAATTGGGAATAACATAAGTAGCCAAATTGTTATAGTCAAGTAAAATTTTCTGAATAATAAATTATATTTTAAATAAGTTCGATAAATTATTTATATTTGGGATCAAAATTTAAACCAACTACGACCGTCTGGCTAAAAAAGTAAATCCTGGGTATTTAATTATTTAAAATAATAAGGAGGTTCGTAATGAAACTTATAATAGCTATAATCCGGCCGCATAAACTTGACGACGTTCATCACGATCTGCAGGAAGCCGGGTTCAAAGGACTTACGGTAACCGAGATTAAAGGTTACGGAAGGCAGAAAGGCCACCGGGAAATCTACAGAGGCGCGGAATATAAAATTGAATTCGTACCCAAAATTAAGCTTGAGCTGGTATGTGCCGACAAGGATGCCGAGAAAGCCGTTTCAATAATAATTAACGGTTCAAAAACAGGCGAAGTAGGAGACGGTAAAATATTTGTAGTACCGGTTGAAGAAGCAATAAGGGTAAGAACGGAGGAAACCGGGGACGCCGCCTTGTAAACTGATTTTTTTAATTAACCAGTTATCGGAGAAAAAAATAATGAAAATATTCAAGAGGAGTTTTCTTTTTTTCATAATTTTGGCTGGAGCAGGTACGGCTCACGCTGCCGGAAATTCAGCCGCAACGGCAATCGATACGGGCGATACGGCATGGTTGCTTGTTTCCACGGCTCTTGTAATGTTGATGACGCCGGGCCTTGCGCTTTTCTACGGAGGAATGGTAAGGCGTAAAAATGTTCTGGGAACCATTATGCAGAGTTTCATAGCTCTCGGGGTAATTTCGATAATCTGGGTACTTTGGGGCTATAGCCTTGCTTTCGGACCCGATATCGGGCATTTCATAGGCAGCTTAAGCTGGGTCGGATTGCACGACGTAGGACTTACCCCGGATCCTGATTATGCGGCCACCGTACCGCATCAGGCGTATATGATGTTTCAAATGATGTTTGCCGTAATCACTCCGGCATTAATAACCGGCGCATTTGCCGAAAGATTTAAATTTAAAACTTATCTTGTTTTTTTGGTGCTCTGGTCCACTTTTGTGTATGCTCCGATAGCTCATTGGGTCTGGGGTACAGGCGGCTGGATAAAAGAACTGGGCGCTCTTGATTTTGCGGGCGGACTTGTCGTTCATATCAGTTCCGGAACCGCGGCTCTTGTTGCGGCATTGCTGGTCGGTAAAAGGAAAGTACATATAGATGAAATCACGAAACCCAATAATTTGACAATGACATTAACCGGCGCGGCGCTGTTGTGGTTCGGCTGGTTCGGATTTAACGCCGGCAGCGCA
>JBJKOY010000594.1:0-30731 GCA_046706945.1 Ignavibacteriaceae bacterium
CCGGCGGAGTGCTTTCATGGATCGTATTAATTCCTTTGATTACCTTAATGGGAGATAAATTATCTACGGTATTTCCTCCCGGTAAAATGCTGATAAGCAACATGAGCGCGGATCAGATATGGGATAACTATATCAGGTACATCGGTGCAGGCGCCGTAACGTTCGGCGGACTTATAACGCTTATTAAATCGATCCCTACGATAATAAATGCCTTCTCTGATTCTTTCAAAGACATCAAGGCTAACAGGGCCAGCAAGCAGAATAATTCCGTGGAAGAAAAGGAACGCACCTCAAAAGATATCCCGCTGTCCATTGTTTTGGGAGGCAGTCTTCTGCTTGTATTTTTCATGGCGTTGATCCCGTCGATCCCTACCAATTTTTTATCTTCCGTAATGGTCGTTATTTTCGGCTTCTTTTTCGTCACGGTATCTTCCAGAATCGTAGGTTTGATAGGTTCTTCTTCCAATCCCGTTTCCGGGATGACAATTGCCACCCTGATGGCAACGTCGCTGATCTTTGTAGGCATCGGATGGACGGGCAGTTTTTATGAGCCTCTTGCCCTGGTAGTAGGCTCGATAGTATGTATCGCGGTTGCTAATGCAGGTTCAACCTCTCAGGATTTGAAAACGGGATTTCTTGTGGGCGCAACTCCGGTCAAGCAGCAGGTAGGGTTAATTATTGGAGTACTGGTCTCTGTAGTTGCCGTTGGTTTTACGCTACTTCTGCTTGAGCGCACCGTAGGCGTCGGGACTATAACGCCGCAGCATCCTGAGCCTCTCCCGGCTCCCCAGGCTATTTTGATGGCAACCGTAATAAAAGGATTGCTCAGTCAGAATCTTCCGTGGGCGCTGGTAATCATAGGCATGGGATTGTCGCTTGTTATGGAGTTATCCGGGGTATCTTCTCTGGCATTTGCCGTAGGAGCATATCTTCCTCTTTCAACCACAACACCGATCTTCATGGGCGGACTGATTAAATGGTTTGTGGACAAAAGAAAGAAATCCGAAGAATCCGAAACCGGGCCGGGCGCTTTATTCAGTTCCGGGCTTATAGCGGGCGGCGCAATTACCGGGATATTGGTTGCGGTACTTATAGGCTGGACGGTAGGACATGATGCAGAGGGAAATCCGATTTCATTTATTTCCAAGGTTCATCATATAGTTTTAAATTTTCTGTCCAGCGGAACCGCGGGCACATTTGCCGATTCTCTCGGCGGCTGGGGAGACGTACTCGGGCTGTTATTTTTCGCATTGCTCTCGTTGCTGTTATATAAAATCGCGATGAGCAAAGAAGATAAAATCTAATAATTTTTAAAGAAGAGTCTGCAGCCGCGGCTACAGACTCTTATTTTTATTTTTCGAATTGTTCCTTCTTCCGGATCCCTTATTTAGGGATATTGAATATTTGAATTCAGAATAATAGAATTGAGAATGATCGAATTCAGAATGCAAAGAAAACCAACAGCCAACGTCCAACCACCGACAAGACAACATACCACAAACCACAGACTACTTCAACATCACCATTTTTTTTGTCAGAGTTGAGTTATCGGCCGTAAGACTGTAAAAAAATATTCCGCTCGGGAGTGTCAGCCCGTCATCGTTCCTTCCGTTCCATGTAACCCTGTGAGTTCCTGACGATTCTTCACGATCGTTAATAAGTACCGCAATCTGCCGTCCCAATAGATCATAAACGGTCAATCTAACTCTTGAAGCTTTAGGTAAGGAATATGAGATTACGGTGGAAGGATTAAACGGGTTCGGATAGTTTTGTTCAATCAGCATTTTGGTGGGGACGCTTCCCGTTTCCGATTTCGTTCCCGTTTCGTTTTTGGCGCCGCTGAAATATCCCGCCGTAAAAACCAGCGGTGCGTTCCAGTTAATGGCAATTTCGTTCGAAGCATAGCTGCCCTGGTTATCGGCGTAACAGCGCGCCGGCGGAGTTGAAGACGTATACATCGACTGCAAAACCGGATCGTTGGTAATATCTTTATTGGGACCGCCGGCCAATAAACCCGGAACCGGGTCGGTAATTCCGTCGGATGCGGAAGGACGGTGATGTATATGCATTGGGGATTTTGTCCCTATGCCCGTTACATAGCAAATATCGTTTATGTTGGTCCCGAGAATATAATTAAATTGTTCCAGAGCGGTATTATAAAAATTCATATTCCCGGTTAATTTGTATCCTATAATCAGCAGCACGGCGTTGTTAAGCACTACTCCGTTGCTTCCCCAATAGTAATCCGAGGTGTTTAAAGTAATGTTGAAGCCGTCGTTCTTTGAATTATTATACAACTGGCTGCAGTAATTAACAAGCGAATTTTTAACGTCATTTACCGCGGTTTGACTGACGCCCGGCTGCTGGGAAAGCATGTATTCCATCTGGGCTAAGGCGCCGACATCTCCCCAGCTCATGGCATAATATATTAAACCCACGTTCTTGTAATTATTCAAATAATATGTCTGATATTCGCTTTCTCCGGTAGTATTAAATAATTCTACCGCTGCCCAAAGACGTTCGTCGGAATCGTTACCGTCTCCGTATTCACCGGTATTCGTACCGGAAGGATTATGAAACCCGCCGGGCGGCACTATGGTCGGATTATTTTTAAGATAAAGCCATGCATTTTCTGCGGCGTTCAAACATTCGGATGAAAACGAGGAATCGAAAGGACGATATATCCTGGCGGCCATTGCCGTAACGGCGGCAAAATCTCCCGTAGCGGCGGAAGATTTTTGAAATATGTATCTTATTGAAATATCCGTATTCGGCATAATAAAACCGGAAAAATTATGTGGGGTGACCTTAAAATAAACGCCGCCGTCCGTATCCTGCATTTTAAGCAGCCAATCAAGCTCATACCTTACTTCATCCAGGATATCGGGTACGGAGTTGCCGCTTTCCGGGATATTTAAATCGTCGCTTTTAAAATTGTCGGTAAATTGTTCATAACCCATGAGCATCGTACCTACGGTAATTCCCGCATTCACAACATATTTACCGTAATCTCCCGCATCATGCCATCCGCCTGTTTCATCGCGCGAGCCGCTCCGGCCGGTAGACGGGTCGAAAACGGCATCCTTTAAATGACAAGCCGGTCTAGCATACTTCCCGGCATAGGCGGAGGAAAGGGCGGTACCGCACCTCTGGAAATAATATCCTTTGAGAGATTTGTCGTAAACAGCCGTATAAGGATTAGATGAAATTTCGAACGGATAAGACGTTTCGCCGGTGTTTGTTTTAATTTCATACGTCCCGGGTGTATCGAACGAAGAGAAATCCCCGTAATATACATTTGTTCCGGTTGCGGCATCATTGAGCCTGGAAACTTCGATTTTACCACCGAACAGGTGCGCCCCGCTCGAACTGTCGGCTACATAAAAACTGTCGGCCGCTTGAGTAAAATAGACTATTTTTTTCCGTTCCGTTAAATACCCGGCTTGATTAACCATTATATCCTGGGCATAACAGTATGTGAATGCAAACAATGCAAATATAATGAGATACCGACGTTTCATTTTTTTTCCCTCTTTTATTAAATGAACGGAATTTAAACATTCGTTAGGCACTTTTTATGCCATTTATTAAAACGGGTACGGGAATTAGGAGCACCTAGCTTATAAATCGTGTAATCTTGTGTATATCATTTAAAAATGAAATTTTTTGGGCAATTTAAAAATTTCAAGCGATATTTGAAGTTATTTTCAAATTTTTTAGACCGGCCGACTTTTCGGGTGAATATTATCATTATGACAAATTATTATTAAAGTAATAATCGAATTAATAGTTTGACTACAAAACAACCGATTTCTTTCAGACTTTCTCGTGTTTTTGAACTTAATTGAAGTTATTTTCTGCCTGCAAAAGGCACAATATTTGAAATTGTAAATGTTTAAAACTTTTAAAATGTAATTTATTCAATATGAAAAAGAACATACTGCGTCATAGGATTATGATTCCGGTAATGTCCCTCAAAGAAAATAAATATCACTTTAGATTGAATTCGTCAACTTGTTTTATTTTTAGAGGTTAAAAATGGGGAAAACTAACGTAGTTCTGGGAATAGACATCGGCGGTACGAATACCGTACTCGGGTTGGTAGATTACGCCGGCAATTGTTATTTAAAAACAACTATATCAACGCAGGGTTCGGAGCCGGCCGAATGTTTTTTTGATAGATTAAAATCAAAAATCGATTCTATATTAAAAGAAGGTTCCGATAAGTTTGTACTTAAAGGCATCGGGATCGGCGCGCCAAATGCAAATTATTACAGGGGAACAGTGGAAAATCCCCCGAACCTGTGCTGGGGTTTCGTTAATGTTATCGATATAATCAAAAAAGATTACGGAGTTCCTGCATCAATAACCAACGATGCCAACGCCGCGGCAATAGGCGAAATGAAATTCGGCGCCGCAAAAGAAATGAAGGACTTTATTGTAATAACTTTAGGTACCGGAGTGGGCAGCGGTATTGTCTGCAACGGTCAGCTTGTTTACGGGGCAGACGGGTTTGCAGGCGAAATCGGGCATACGATTTACGATCACAGCGGAAGGAAATGCGGTTGCGGCAGAAACGGCTGTCTGGAAACTTATGCTTCCGCAGGCGGCATCAGGCTCACTGTAATGGAAATGCTTAAAGCTTCGGATAAACCAAGCGTGCTGAGGAATTTGAACGAATACGAATTAACCGCGAAGAAAATTTATGAAGCGGCAGTCGGCATGGACGAAATTGCGATCGATGCGTTTGAATTTACCGGGAAAGTACTAGGTACTAAGCTTGCCGACTCGGTCGCGCATACCAGTCCAGAAGCAATTGTGTTGTTCGGAGGACTTGCCGCCGCAGGCGAACTGATATTCGAGCCTACAAAACGTCATATGGAAAACAACCTGCTCCACATCTTCAGGAATAAGGTTAAAATTATTCCTTCCGCTTTACCCGAAGGCGACGCCGCAGTTTTGGGAGCCAGCGCATTAATTTGGAATGAATTTGAAAAATAACGTGTATATTAGACCCGTTTCGATAGGTGCGCTTTTAAAATTCGGGAAACTAAATTAATCAAAGGTTAAAAATGAAATTTATTCTTTATGTCTTTCTGGTTTTGGTATTTCTCTTTCCCGGATTTAACAAAATAGTCGCGGGAAATATTGAACGGGGACCGGACAGTTCTTCCGTCGAAAAAAAAGTAGATTCGCTGATGGCAATAATGACGCTGAAAGAAAAAATCGGGCAAATGACCCAGGCGGATATATATGCGATAAGTAATCATCCGGAATATATTTCGGAATATTCGCTCGGTTCGATACTTTGCGGCGGCGATTCGGAAATTAAAAACATTACGGCAAAAGGATGGGCCGATTATTATGACATGCTGCAGTCCTACGCTCTTAAATCAAGACTAAAGATCCCCATTCTTTACGGGGTCGATGCCGTTCACGGGCATAATAACGTGGAAGGCGCCGTTATTTTTCCTCATAATATCGGAATGGGATGCACCGGAAATCCGAAACTCGCCGAAGAAGAAGGGAAAATAACCGCCGAAGAAGTTGCCGGTACCGGTATGGATTGGGCTTTTGCCCCTTGCATTGCCGTGGCAAGAAATATAAGGTGGGGAAGAACTTACGAGAGCTACGGGGAGACGCCGGAATTGGCGGAAGAAATGGGATCCGCATTCATTAAAGGAATGCAGGGCTTTAAGGACGAAAACGGGAATTATATTTTGGCATGCGCCAAACATTATTTGGGCGACGGCGGAACTCTTAACGGGCAGGACCAGGGCAATACTGTTTGCAGCGAACAGACCTTAAGAGAAATTCATTTGCCGGGCTATGCTTCCGCAGTAAAAGCAGGCGTTAAAACAGTAATGATCTCATACAGCAGCTGGAACGGGATTAAAATGCACGAGAATAAATATCTTATAACCGACGTATTGAAGGGCGAACTGGGCTTTAAAGGATTCTGCGTTTCCGACTGGGCGGCTATCGACCAGCTAGGCGCCGACTATAAGGAGGATATTAAAAAATCAATCAACGCCGGGCTTGATATGATAATGATTCCGTACGGACCGGGGAGAAGAGATAATTTTGTAGAGTTTATCAACGATTTATCCGAATTGGTCGAGGAAGGAAAAGTTCCCGAATCCAGAATTAATGATGCAGTACGAAGAATACTGACGGTTAAATTGGAATCTGGAATTTTTGCTCATCCTTTTACCGACAGGAAGTATACGAAGCTGGTCGGTTCAGCGGAGCACAGGGAAATTGCGCGGGAATGCGTCAGACAATCATTGGTCCTGCTTAAAAACGAAAATCATGTTTTACCGCTTTCGAAGAATATCAGACACCTGGTTGTGGCGGGTAAAAGTGCGGATAACCTGGGTTATCAATGCGGGGGATGGACAATAAGCTGGCAGGGCGGCAGCGGCAATATAACCTCCGGCGGTACCACAATACTGCAAGCCGTTAAAGGCGCGGTCTCGCCTGAAACGAAAGTTACTTTCTCTGAGGACGGTTCGGATGTTTCCGGAGCCGATGCCGCGGTTGTTGTGGTGGGGGAAAAGCCTTATGCCGAAGGATTAGGCGACCGGAGCGACCTGAATTTATCCGCCGGGGATATGGCGGTTATACAAAAGATAAAAGACAAGGGGATTCCGTTAATCGTAATACTTATATCCGGCAGACCGTTGATTATAAATGACGCGCTTGAGGATTCCGATGCTTTCCTGGCCGCCTGGCTGCCCGGCACGGAAGGAGAGGGCGTCACGGATGTTCTTTTCGGCGATTATAAACCGACCGGGAAACTTTCCCAATCGTGGCCGAAAAATATGAAACAAGTACCCATTAACATAGGAGATAAGGATTACCGGCCTTTATTCCCTTACGGTTACGGCTTAACATACTAATTTTTTAATAATTTCTTTTTATTTATTATATTGTTATGTTAAGAACGTGAATCAAGCGGAAGAATGAATGCCTTTGGTTAAATTGATATTTGTTTCTGTTCTGATGACTTTTATTGTTTTTTTTCCGGAAAGCAGAGCCCAGTCTTTCGGTTTCGGATGCCTTGGTTTCGTCGGGGGCTATGCCGGCTTCAGTTATCAGAAATACAATCCTAAAGGCTTAAATCAATATGTTGCCGCATTTAATTCCGCAAATAAAGATTCGCTTTCGTCGCCGATGTCAAAGTTCGGAGAAGCAACGGGATACCGCATCGGCATAAATTTATTTCGAGCGAATCTAAAAGGTTTTATACTTACCACAAAAGGTTTTTACCAATACTTAAGCGAAAAAAATTCGGCCGATATTAACGACCTGAACGGTACGTCCAACGCGGTTTACGAAGTTGAATTAAGGAACTGGGGCGTAGGTATTGATCTGGGAACCGCAATAACTGACATTTTAAGCTGGAAGGTAATTGACGCCGCCCTGCTTTATAATTCCGCTTCGTTTACAAACACCAGGAACTCTCCCGGTCCGGCTACTACGATAAACATTTACAACAGCGAAAAATATTCACTCGGTTATTCCGTCGGCACCGGATTTATCCTTCAATTAATCGACAGGTACATTAGTCTTGAAGGTGCGGCAGGCTATGCCGCTTTTAAAATAGATAAAATGCAGACATCGGACGGTACTGAACTCGCAATTTCCGAATCGTCAAAAGTCCCGATGCGTAATTTCATATCTTCCGGAGGATTTAACGCCGTTGTGCAGCTGAATATCGGTTTTCCGCTCTAAACTTATCCTGTGATAAAAACAATACGTGTCTTTTTTCTTCAGTTTCTTTTAATTATCTTTATTCCCATAATATCTATTCAAGCCCCCGGTTAATTGTATATAAGAATAAATTAGGATACAGGAGAAATAATGATCTTATTACCTATAACTTTGATAGGCGATAAAATATTAAGGAAGAAAGCCGCCGAAGTTGAAGAAGTAGATATAAAGACCATCGAATTGATAAGGAATATGTTCGACACTATGCATAATGCGAACGGTATTGGCTTAGCGGCCAACCAGGTAGGATCCGATAAATCGATATTTGTCGTCGACCTGTCTGTCCTGGAAGAATATAAAGACCAAACGCCTCTAGTTTTTATCAATCCCAGGATTATAAATAGGTCGGATGATACGGTATTTATCGAAGAAGGATGTTTAAGCATACCTGATATCCGGGCCGAAGTGGAAAGGCCGAAATCCGTAACAGTTGTATATCAGGATACGGACTTGAAAGAAAAAACCATCGACGCCGACGATTTTCTTGCCCGCGTCATACAGCATGAATACGACCACCTGCAGGGAGTTTTATTTACGGATTTAATCAGCGACGAAATGAAGAAAAAGGTTAAGAGCGATATCCTGAAGATCAAAAAACGTAAATGGGAGTTTCAATATCCTGTAACGGAGGACGTAGATTATCAAATGATTTAGGAATGTTGATGAAAATTGTTTTCATGGGAACGCCCGATTTTGCCCTCCCTGCACTAAATAAATTATTCGACAGCAAACACGATATAATTACGGTCGTAACCGCGTCCGATAAGGAGAGGGGAAGAGGTCAAAAAATATCCTTCACATCCGTTAAAAAATTTGCATTGGACCGCAATATTCCCCTGTTACAGCCTGAAAAACTTAAAGACGAAAGTTTTATTTCGAATTTGAAAGAACTTAACCCCGACTTGTCTGTAATTGTCGCTTTCAGAATTCTTCCTAAGGAGGTTTTTACGATACCGACCGCAGGATCAATTAACCTTCACGCTTCCCTGCTGCCTAAATTCAGGGGGGCCGCACCTATTCAATGGGCATTGATTAAAGGCGAAAAAGAGACCGGGGTAACTACATTTAAACTTGAAGAGAAAGTGGATACAGGGAATATATTCATCCGTGAGAAAATCCCCATTGAAGATTCGGATAATTTCGGATCTCTGCACGACAAGCTGAGCGTGCTGGGAGCGGATGTTGTTTTAAGAACAGTTGAAATGATAGAATCCGGTAATTATTCGCTGCTCGAGCAGGATAATAGCCTGGCCACTCCCGCTCCCAAAATCACTAAGGAGATTTCCGAAATAAACTGGAGCAGGCCTGCCGCGGAAATTCATAACCTGATAAGAGGCTTATCTCCCTACCCCGGGGCATATTTCGCATTTAAAAATAAAATGATAAAAATATATTCATCTAGACTGATAGACTCCGATGAATTTAGTCCCGGAGAATTCAGACAGTCCAAGAAAAATTTAATTGCGGGATGCGGAAGCAAAGCACTGGAAATTCTTGAGCTTCAGCAGGAAGGCAAAAAACGGATGAGGGCCGAGGAGTTCTTGAGAGGATTCGATTTTAATTAATATACCATCGGGTGCCGGCGGATAGGTGAATCAAATAAAACCTTTGATTCACGGCGCCCAGCAAATTATATAGGTTAAATAATTTCATACTTTCAAAGCATAAGAAAGGTTGAAGATGCTTTATAAGAATAATATTCTTGAAGCTATCGGCAATACGCCTTTAATTAAATTAAACAAGATTAACAAAGACTTAAAACCTACTATCCTCGCGAAACTGGAATCTGCAAATCCCGGGGGAAGCGTTAAAGACCGCATCGGTCTGGCAATGCTGGAAGAAGCGGAAAGAAAGGGAGATATTAAGCCCGGAGGCACCGTTATTGAAGCGACCAGCGGCAATACCGGGATCGGTCTGGCGTTAGCCTGCGCGGTTAAAGGCTATAAATCGATTTTCGTGGTTACTGATAAGGTCAGCACCGAAAAGATTAATTACCTGAAGGCCCTGGGGGGAGACGTTATAGTAGTTTCCAACGCCGTCCATCACGATCACCCGGATTACTACATTACCGTGGCGAAGAAAATAAACAGGGAAACCCCCAATTCGATTTTTATGTACCAGTATTCGAATCCCGCGAATCCCGAAGTCCATTACGCCACCACAGGCCCGGAAATATGGGAGCAAACCGAAGGCAGGGTTACGCACTTCGTTGCCGGGATAGGTACCGGCGGCACCATAAGCGGCGTAGGCAGGTACCTGAAGGAAAAGAATAAAAATATACAAATAATCGGTGCGGATCCATACGGTTCTATTTTTAAGGAATTTAAAGAGTCGGGAAATTTAACAGAAGGTGTTCCGTACCTTGTAGAAGGCATCGGGCAGGATTGCCTGCCCAGGAATGTTCATTTCCAATATATCGATAAAATAATGAACATAACCGACAAAGATTCGTTTTATTTTGCGCGGTTGCTTTCAAGGGAAGAAGGCATATTCTGCGGTGGCAGTACGGGAACGATCCTGGGAATCGCGCTTGAAATTGCGAAGGACCTTGGAGAAGATGCTGTGATCGTTTTCGTAGTCTGCGATACCGGCGAAAGATACCTGACTAAATTCCACAGCGACGAATGGCTTAAGGAGAAAAGACTGCTTCCCTCGGAGATAAAGACTTTGAAAGATATTTCAAAAAGGAAAAGGAACGGCAACTCAACCGAAATCATTTCTTTAAAAGCAGGCGATAAGATTAAATTTGCCGTCGAACTTTTAAATAGGAAAGGCTATTCACAGTTGCCTGTAATAGACGACGGACAATCTGTCGGAAGCATAAGGGAAGCGAAACTGATGTCCTCTCTTCTGGGAAACCCTGAACTGATGGAGAAAAATATTGAGGACGTTATGGAACCGGGTTTTCCTGCCTTGGACGAAAGAACCGAATTAAACGTAGTGAAGAAATACCTCGGCGATTCCCCCGCCGTTCTTGTCACAGGCTACGGCAGGATAACGGATATAATAACCAGGTACGATATCCTTGAATACGCGAACTTTGATTGAGGGATTAGGATTGATGATTGTTGATTGATGATTGATGATTGAAATTTAAAAATGACTTAATGACTATAATTACAACCAATGACTATAAAAAAACATATTTAACAAAACTAAGACAATACCTAGTGAGGTACCATGGGCTTTTCAACCGATGCCATTCATGCAGGCCAGCAGCCTGATCCCGTTACCGGTGCGGTAATAACCCCGATTTATCAAACATCAACTTATGCCCAGGAAGAACTGGGAAGACATAAAGGATACGAATACGGCCGGACGCAGAATTTAACGCGCCAAAGCCTGGAGGCCAACATTGCCGCCCTCGAAAAAGGAAGGTACGGCATTGCTTTCGGTTCCGGTCTGGCCGCGACGCACGCATTGATGAGCCTGGTTAAATCCGGCGATCATATAATCGTATCGAAAAATGTTTATGGCGGGACGTACCGTTTATTTGAACTTGTTATGAAGGATTACGGCTTGGAATTTTCCTGGGTGGATACTTCGAATACCCGCAATATAGAAAACGCGGTTAAAAATAATACAAAAATGGTTTATCTGGAATCGCCGACGAACCCTATGCTGCAGCTTACCGACCTTGAAGCAGCATCGGGGATATGCCGCAGGCATAACCTGATATGCGTGGCGGATAATACCTTTATGAGTCCCTATTTCCAAAACCCGCTTTCATTCGGCTGCGATATTGTCATTCACAGCACGACGAAATACATCAACGGCCACAGCGACGTTATAGGAGGAATAATAATAACCAGCAGTGAAAAACTGCACGAACGTCTGCGCTACATACAGAACGCGGCGGGCGCTGTGCCGTCGCCTTTCGATTGCTGGCTAGTTTTGCGCTCCACCAAGACCCTGGCCGTTCGCATGGAAAAACATAATTCAAACGCGGTTCAATTAGCCGAATTCTTAACCGGGTTTCAACCTGCGGAAAAAGTTTATTATCCCGGACTGCCGGATCATCCGCATCACGAACTTGCAAAGAGGCAGATGCGCGGTTTCGGCGGGATGATATCGGTGGATTTCGGAAAGTTGGAAACCGCAAAAAAGCTTTTGAATAACTTAAAGATCTTTACCTTGGGCGAAAGCCTCGGCGGCGTGGAAAGCCTGGTCAGTCATCCCGCAAGCATGACGCACGCATCCGTCCCGAAGGAGGAAAGGGATAAACTCGGGATAACGGAAAGCCTCGTGCGCTTTTCGGTGGGGCTTGAAGATTCCGAAGATTTAATTTCGGATATAAAAAATGCCTTGGGCTGAAATACCGGTCTTATGAAAATGAAAAAACTCATTACATTAATCTCAATCCTAATTATTTTATTGGCCCAAAATACATTCGCGGGACCTCCTTTTGATACCGACGATCCCGAACCCGTAGATTATTTGCACTGGGAATTTTATGTCTCTTCGATGATGGATTTCGAACCGGGAAGCGATAATTTAACTTTGCCGCACTTCGAAGTTAACTACGGCGCCGTTCCCAACTTGCAGATTCATCTTCTGGCTCCGCTCGGGTACGTTAAATACGGACGGTTAAGCAATTACGGCTATATGGATACGGAGATCGGCTTTAAATACAGGTTTATCAATACTTCCGACGGTTTTATGGCCGGAGTTTTCCCGCTGGCGGAACTGCCCACCGGCAACAGCAGCAAACAACTAGGCAACGGTAAAACGCAGTTTTATGTTCCGCTGTGGCTCCAGAAAAGCTGGGGAAAATTTACCTCTTACGGAGGAGCAGGGTACTGGTTTAATCCGGGAACGGGAAACAAAAACTGGACATTTGTCGGGTGGGAAGGGCAGTACGATTTTTCATCCGCCGTTACACTCGGCGGGGAAATTTTTTACCAGTCGCCCGATACCCAAGACGGGCAATCTGTCCTGGCTTTCCATCTGGGCGGAATAATCAATCTCAACGATCATAACCATGTTCTTTTTTCAATTGGGCACAGCTTAAACTCAACGGATATTACTTCCGGCTACCTGGGTTATCAGGTAACAATATAAATTATTTACGGCAATATACGTTCACCTGATTAACCTATCTATTAAGAAAAAATCTGATTAAATTTGGTCATTAATTTTTTAAAATCATCGGGGAAAAAAATGAACAATGAGTTAAAAAATACGGTGAAAACCGATATGATCGATGAGACCAAATATTCCATGGAAACCCATCTGATTTACGGTAAAAACGTGACTAAAAAATGGGATTATTCGCATCATGTTATCCCGCCCATTTCGTCGTCCGTAATATACCGGCTGGATTCGGTTGAAAGGGGAGCCGAAGGATTTTTGGAATTTGCAAATGCCCCGGTTTCCGGCGAAGAGCCTATGCCGATTTATATATACGACAGACTGGGCGAACCCAATAAAGATATTCTGGAGGAGAACCTGGCTTATGTAGAAAAGGGCGATACGGCCGTTACCTTTGCCACCGGCATGGGCGCTATATCCGGTATACTGGGAGTTTTGACAAAAACAGGCGATGAAATAATCGCACACCATACTCTGTACGGCTGCACGTATTCGCTTTTAAATTCATGGTATCCGAGATACAATGTTAAATCGAACCTTATCGATTTGACAAACCTGGACAATTTATCCCGGTCAATTAATCCGAAAACCAGGGTAGTGCTTCTGGAAACACCGGCGAATCCGAATCTGGATATAATAGATATTTCCGCCATCAGGAGCATTGTGGATGATGCAAATGCCGGAAGGGACGAATCCGAAAGGATAAAGGTTGTGGTAGATAATACCTTTGCAACACCGTTCTGCCAGAGACCGATAGAATTGGGAGCGAATTTTTCAGTGGATTCTTTAACTAAGGGACTGGGAGGATTCGGAACCGATATGGGAGGAGTTGTTGTAGGCAAGAAGAAATACAGGGACATGCTTTTGCTTTACAGGAAAGATTTCGGCGCGGTGCTTAATAACAGGAGCGCATGGACGGTGATGACTTACGGCCTGCCCACACTTAATTTAAGGATTAAGCAGCAGATTCGTTCGGCTCAAAGAGTTGCAGAATACCTGGAAAGTCATCCGAAAGTGGAATTTGTAAATTATCCCGGGTTGAAAAATTATAAATTCTATGAACTGGCAAGAAAACAGATGACGGACTTTAACGGCAACTTTGCGCCGGGCAGCCTGATATATTTCGTACTCAAAGGCGACGGCGGCGCCGAAAGTAAGGATAAAGCCAAAAAATTTATGAATTATGCGGCAAAAAATGCGTATACAATGACTCTTGCCGTTAGTTTGGGGCACACGCGCACTCTTATAGAACATCCCGCTTCGATGACGCATTCAATGGTGCCTGTTGAAAAATTGAAAGACTCGGGAATTGACCCGAGCGGAATACGGATAGCGTGCGGTCTGGAAAACGTTGAAGATATTTTGATGGATTTGGAAGAATGCCTGAAAATCGTTTAAAATAATTTTTGGTAATATTCGTACTCCGGTTAATTTTCCGGTCGCTTAAAATTGTTTTAAATTTAAGCGACCTTTTTTAAATTTACTTTTTCTTCGTTTAACATTTCGAAGGATCTTATGCAAAAAACTATCTTATTAGTCTGCATTTTATTTGCTGTTTCCGCATTAATTTTCGCCCAGGACAATTCAACCGATCAGGATTCCGTCGAGATTACGGTGATAGATTCTTATATATCGCCGGAAACTCCGCACTCTTTTCTGCTAACTTTTTTTACGAGCGCGCCTGTAAAATCGAAAGTGATTCTCGATAATAAATACAATTACGTTATATCGGACTCATTTAAAGAGAATCACAGCATAAAAATCGATTTGTCCGAATTAACCTTCAAGGAAAAATCGATACCGTTTGTTATCGTGGTGCAGGATTCGGCAGGAAGAACTTTTAAAAGCGAAAATAACGATGTAGAATGGCCGGGTCAAATGAAAATGCAGGGCGAATCGAATTTCCTTCTTCTTTGTTTATTCGGCGGAGCCGTTTTCTTACTGCCTTCACCGGTTTATGTGACCGGTCCCCAAGGCGATTATTTTAGTCTAACAAAGGAAATACCGCTTGTGTCTTTCAGATCCGCAAATTACTCATATCCCGTCGGATACTTTTCTGCGGAATATTCGCATATATTCAAAGCTCCCAGGAAAAATTACTTAAGGCTCGGATATAAGCAGATCATTGAGATACCGTACGTCGAATATATCTCTCCCGGAATAGGAGGGTTCACCGACTTTAAGGGATTCAACGGGATAAGTGCGGAGGTATCCGTAGGCTGGGTAAAAATATTAAATACTTTTACGGTATACACGAGATACCGTTATAATTTCAAACCCGGAGAATCCGGCAGCCGGTTCAGCGAACTGTCGATCGGTTTATATTCAAGTTTTTTCTCTATTTATTTTTGATATTAAATATATATGACGTCAATCAAGGAAAAAGAATCCGGCATATCGGTAATTGATTTAGGAAGTCGCGGCAAATACAATACGAAAAATAAACTCAACGACCTGACCGGTAAAGAATGGATTAAATTTTCAAAATCATGGTTTATACACAGGCCTCCCCGCAGGAAGGATGACGAAATTCTTCACCCCGCAAAATTCCCTGAAACTTTGGTAGAAGAATTTATTTCCTTCTTTACGAAAGAAGGGGAATGGGTTCTGGACCCGTTTATGGGCACCGGGAGCACAATGGTAGCTGCCGGGAATATAAAACGCAACGCGGTCGGAGTCGAACTTTCGCCCTATTTTTATAAAGTCGCGAAAAAAAGGGTTGAGAAAATTAAGCCGCGGAACAAAATCCTTCCGATAAAGGGCAGTTCGCATAATTTAAAAGAACTGGTCTCCGGGAAGCGCTCAGGGAACGCAATGTTCGACTATACAATCACTTCTCCCCCGTACTGGAACCAGCTTGAAAGGAATTCGTTAAGACAAAAATCGAGAACGGAAAAAGGACTGTCGACAAAATATTCCGAGAGCAGGGACGACCTAGGAAATATCGGCGATTATTACGAGTTTATAGAACAACAGGCAAAAATTTTCGATAATGTATATGACCTGACCAAACCGAACGGATATCTTACGGTCATTACGAACAACGTTTACTTTAAGGGAAGGCTTTTCCCTCTTGCGTTCGATACCGCTATATCGCTTGCAAGAAGAAACGGCAAAAGCTGGGTTCTAAAAGACGAAAAAATCTGGCTGCAGGACGACAAGGCATTGGTTGCTCTCGGAGTAAACAACGCGTGGGTGGCAAACAGGCACCACCAGTACTGTTTGATTTTCAGGAAAGAAATAAATTAAAGCGAATTAAATAATATGAAAGAAGAATCTCTCGTATTCTCGGTATCCGAACTTACGCTGCAGATTAAGAAGGTACTTGAAGATAGTTTCCCTTATATAACCGTTCGCGGGGAATTATCAAATTTCAAAAGGCACGTTTCCGGCCACTGGTATTTTAATATGAAGGATCAGGATGCCGTTATTTCGTGCACGATGTGGAAGGGTTTTAACAGTGGCGTATTCTTTACGCCCCAGGACGGAATGAAGGTTTTGGTTACCGGCAGGATCACCGTATATCCTCCCCGGGGAAATTACCAGCTGGATGTTCGCTCCATGCGGCCGGAAGGAGAAGGCGAACTCCAGGCTGCTTTCGAGAGATTGAAGAACAAATTGGCGGCCGAAGGATTGTTCGATGAAAAATTTAAAAAGCCTGTCCCGGCTTTCCCTGAAAAAATCGGCATCGTTACCGCGATAGACGGCGCCGCGTTCAGGGATATGATAAGCGTGGCAACCAGAAGATTTCCTATTGCCGAACTGGTAATTGCCCCGGCAAGAGTGCAGGGCACCGGCGCCGCCGAAAGCATAGTCAAAGGGATCAAACTGTTAAACGGAAGGAAAGATATAGACGTAATAATATTGGGAAGAGGCGGCGGTTCGATAGAAGATTTATGGGCCTTTAACGAAGAGATTGTCGCGAGGGAAATTTTTAAATCAAGGATCCCGGTTATCTCGGGTGTTGGCCATGAAATTGATTTTACGATTTCGGATTTTACCGCGGATATAAGAGCTGCCACTCCCACTGCCGCAATGGAATTGGCAACTCCGGATAAAAATGATATTTTTGCCTTTATTAATGATTTTTTATATAATTCGTCGCAAAACATCAGCCAATTATTTGCCGGCAAACGCGAAAAAATTCGCCTGGCTTTAAATTCTTACGGATTCCGGATTCCTCTTGACCTTGTCAGACGAAAACAACAAACTGCGGATAACTTGATATACAGGGTGCAGCAAAGTATTAATAAAATATTCATGATTGCACAGAATAAAACGGCGCTTTTAACCCGGGACATAGAGTCGCACGATATAAAAAGATCTTTGAGAAAGGGTTTTGCTCTTGTTAAGCAGGAATCACGCTACGTTACACGCGCAGGGAAATACGACGGGAGTAAGGAAGCCCGACTGGAATTTTACGACGGTGAAGTAACCTTAAAAAGTAATCGGCAGGCATAATACCGGGTATATACCTTGATATTGCGTAAATAAATGACAAAAATTTTAATATTAATTATTTTTAAATATGACGAAAAAAAACACGAAGTCCGGTTTTGAAAAAAAACTGGACAGGCTCGAAGAAATCTCCGCTATGCTGGAAAACGATGATATAGGCCTTGAGGACGCAATTAAGCTGTATGAAGAAGGCATCGGGTTGTCCAGGGAGTGCATGGCCGCGCTGAAGCACGCGGAACTCAAAATTACGGAGCTTAAGGAAAATTTGGATAATATTTCGTCCGAAGAAGAATCGGCCGAAGAATAAAAAAACCGGGTACTGGAAAAATGAACGAAGACGGAAAATATAAGATCCTTTCGAATGTAAATTCGCCCCAGGATATAAGAAATTTGAACCATTCCGAACTAAAAATACTGTGCTCGGATATAAGGGAGTATTTAATCGATACCATCTCCGAGATCGGGGGGCATTTCGGAGGCGGTTTGGGCGCTGTCGAACTTACGGTGGCTATTCATAAAGTTTTCAGCACGCCTTACGATCTTGTAGTTTGGGACACCGGGCATCAGGCCTATCCCCATAAGATAATTACCGGAAGGATGGAAGCTCTTAAGAAGATAAGAAAATTCAACGGCATCAGCGGGTTCCTTAAGAGATCCGAGAGCGAATACGATACGTTCGGGGCGGGACACGCGTCGACCTCAGTTTCCGCGGCGCTCGGAATGGCCGCCGCAAGGGATTTGAAAAAAGAGAACCGGAAAGTTGTTGCCGTGATCGGCGACGGAGCTATGACCGGAGGGATGGCTTATGAAGCGATGAACAACTCGGGCGTCCTTAAATCCAACCTAATAGTTGTTCTGAACGATAATAATATGTCGATCTCTCCCAATGTCTGGCAGATTTCCAATTATTTTACTGAAATGATCGCCCACCCTGATTATAATAAATTCAAGGGGCAAATATGGGAACTGACCGGTAAACTGGATATGTTCGGCGACAGGCTGAGGAAAATTGCGGTTCGGCTGGAAAACGGGATCAAAGCCATCGTAACGCCGGGAATGCTGTTTGAAGCGCTGGGTTTCAGGTACTTCGGTCCGGTTAACGGCCACAACATACATCAGCTTATAAAAATATTTGAACAGGTTAAAGAATTAAAAGGCCCGATCATCGTCCATGCGATTACCCAAAAGGGCAAAGGCTATCTGCCCGCAGAGAACGATAAACAAAAGCTCCATGCATCTACGCCTTTCGATAAGCTGACGGGTAAGGCAATTAAAAAGTCGGGCGGTTTGCCTTCATATACCTCCGTGTTCGGGAATGCAATGGTAGACATTGTTAAAGACAATCCCAAGGTTGTAGGAATAACAGCCGCAATGGCCAGCGGAACCGGACTGGATAAGCTGCAGCTGGTTTATCCGGAAAATTATTTCGATGTAGGAATCGCCGAGGAACACGGGGTTACTTTTGCGGCAGGATTGGCTACGCAGGGGATCATCCCGGTAGTTGCGATTTATTCGTCCTTCCTTCAGCGCGGTTTCGATCAGATTATTCACGACGTTGCAATTCAAAAACTGCATGTTGTATTTTGTTTGGACCGCGCCGGGCTGGTCGGGGCCGACGGACCTACGCACCACGGCGCCTTCGATCTGAGTTATTTGAGACTGATTCCGGGGATGACGGTAATGGCCCCGAAAGACGAATCCGAATTAAGGGATATGCTTTTTACCGCGGTAGAACACAAGGGCGGCCCGGTTGCGCTGAGGTACCCGCGCGGTACCGGGGTGGGCGTTGAACTTAAAGATCATTTCGACGCCGTTGAAATCGGTAAAAGCGAGGTATTAAGAGAAGGCAAAGACGTTGTTTTACTGGCGATCGGTACAATGGTTAATTCTTCTGTTAAAGCCGCCGAGATGCTGGAGAACGAAGGAATAAGCTGCGAAGTGATTAATATGCGCTTCGTTAAACCCCTGGATACTCTCAGGCTTGACGACATTGCATCAAGGTTTAACAAGATTGTAACGCTCGAAGAAAACTCTCTTTGGGGAGGATTCGGAAGCGGAATAATAGAGTATCTTACGGACAATAATTATAAAAACGATGTGCTCAGAATCGGGCTGCCCGACGAGTTTATCGAGCACGGAACCCAGGCGGAATTACTGAGAATCCTGGAAATCGATGCGGAGGGAATATCCGGAAAAATTAAAGACTTTGTGGAAAATAAAAAAATTAAGCACGAGGTTGCCGTTTAATGGAAAAATTAAAAGTGGGAGTTATAGGACTCGGGGGGATAGCGCAGCTGGTGCATTTGCCGAACCTCGTTAAATTGAACAACGCAACCGTTGCCGCGGTAGCAGAGACCAACAAGAACAGGTTGAATACCATCGCGGATAAATTCAGCATAAAGGAACGTTATAACGATCATAACGAACTTCTGAACAACAGCAGCGTGGAGAATGTTATAATTGCCACTCCAACCAGTTCTCACAAGGATGTAGCGGTCGCGGCCTTGAAAGCCGGTAAGAACGTCCTGGTTGAAAAGCCTCTCGCCCGTACATATCATGAGGCAAAACAGATTGTTGATACGGCTAGAAAGGTCAAAGGGAAAATTATGGTAGGTATGAATTTAAGATACAGGCCGGATGCGATGATATTAAAAAGCCTGGTCAATTCCGGTGAGCTCGGCGAACCATTCTACATCAAATGCGGTTGGCTGAGGAAACAAAGCAGCAAGGGGAAGTGGTTTACCAGAAAGGTAGAGTCGGGCGGAGGGGTAATTATGGATCTTAGTATTTTGCTGCTCGATCTATCGCTTTGGCTGCTTAACTTTCCGGATGTAGAAACTGTTTCGGCAAAAAGTTTTTACCACAACACGAAAACGGTGGAGGATACGTCGGTAGGAATACTAAGGTGTAAAGGCTCGTCGGTAATTTCCATCGAATCGAGCTGGTCGCTTCTGCTTGAAAAAGATTATTTCTATTTCAATATATACGGTACGCAAGGCTCGGCTTCGCTGAATCCATTCCGGGTAAATAAAAAAATTAATGAGCAAATTATCGATCTGACCCCGTCGCAATCCGAGAACGCGCTAAGCTTGTTTAAAAAATCGTATTTAAATGAACTTAAAAGTTTTATAGGAGCGATGAAAGGTTTGAATCCGGTATATTCGTCGGCGGAAGATTCGCTTTCAAGGATGAAAATTATCGAGGCAATGTATAAATCTGCTGAACAAAACAAAGAAATAAAATTATAACGCTTATGAAGACAAAAATTTTACTGGTAGACGACGAACCGGATATAGTGGAATTTCTGCAGTACAATTTATTGCAGGAAGGGTTTAGCGTGATTTCCGCTTACGACGGTCAGAAGGCTCTTGAAAAAATGTCCGAAAAACCGGACATGGTTATACTCGACATTATGATGCCTAAATTAGACGGGTATGAAGTCTGCAGAAAGATTAGGGCAAACCCCGAATTTGAAAAGACCCCGGTAATATTTCTAACGGCCAAAGCAGGCGAGGTAAATGAAATTTTGGGACTTGAACTGGGCGCCAGCGATTATATCCAGAAGCCGATCTCTCCGAAAAAATTGATAGCCAGGGTTAAGTCGAATCTTCGCAAATCTGATACGAAGGAAAATAAGAAAGAACCCAATAAAATAGAAATAGGTCCGCTGAAAATTGACCGGGAGCAGTATGTTGTTTATCTGGACGGTGAAGAAAAAATTTTCCCCAGAAAAGAATTCGAGGTGCTGTACTATTTGGCGAATAACCCGGGAAGAGTCTTCAGCCGGGAAACCCTGCTGAAAGACGTTTGGGGTACGGATGTATATGTAGTCGACCGGACGGTCGACGTACATATAAGAAAGATTCGCGAAAAGCTGGGAAACTTTTCCGATTTAATTGAAACCGTAAAAGGCGTAGGATATAGATTTAAAAGTGTTGAATGAATTAAAACTCAATCTTTTTTCCGTCCGTATTTACTTACCCGAATTCCTGGCGGTTAACATATTTTTTGTCATTTCGATACTTTACATCATACCGGGGATTACTATAACGCCCTCTTTGATGGTAATTCTCCTTGCGGCGAATATTTTTCTTCTTAATTTTATAGGAAGCCGGAGACGCAGGGAAATAACAGGGATTAAAACCATAATTAAGAATATACGGAATAATATCTACGCCTCGGCCGACGACATAATCCTCAGCAAGAATTTGAGCGGCCTGCAGGAAGAAATAAAATTAATGTTCGAAAAAACCAGGAACGATATCGAATATTTGAAACGTCTTGAAAGAATTAGAACAGAATTCTTGGCGAACGTATCCCACGAACTAAGAACGCCGATCTTTGCCATTCAAGGTTATATCGAAACCCTGCAGAACGGTGCAATAAACGATTCTTCGGTAAATACTTATTTCCTTGAGAAGGCAGGCCATCACACGAATAATCTCAATAATCTTTTGAACGATCTTATAGATATATCGATGATCGAGTCCGGGGAAATGAGAATGAGTTACAGGTATTTCGGGATTAACGAGTATCTCAAAAATATCGCGAACGAATACCGTCCGCTGGCCGAAGAAAAAGGCCTTGAGTTGATATATCATCCGGTAAACGAAAGACTGCAGCTTTTGGGAGATAAGGCGAAGTTAAAACAGGTTATGACAAATCTTATTCAGAATTCGATCAAATATACGGAGAGAGGCAAAATAGAAATCCAGGTCGAAGAAGAACCCAAGCACGGAAAGATAATAGTTAAAGATACCGGCATAGGAATACCGCCGGAAGATCTGGACAGGATATTCGAGCGATTTTACAGGGTAGACAAAGCCAGATCCCGAGCGGTAGGCGGTACGGGGCTGGGACTTGCGATTGCCAAACATATTGTAGAAGCGCACGGTTCGAAAATAGAAGTAATAAGCCGGATAGACGAGGGATCGGAATTTTCATTCAGACTTAAAAAATAAAAAGTACGTCAGCTCAAACCGGAAGTAAGAATAATAGCTCTTCTTATAAGTCCGGCCGTGGAATCCACGTGCAGTTTTTGAATTAAAGCGCATCTGAAATAATCGACCGTCCTTTTGCTCAACATAAGCTTGTCCGAAATTTGCTTTGTGGTCAAACCTTCGCTGATAAGCAGCAGAATCTCCTTCTCTCTGGGAGTCAGTCTTACCTTATGCTGGGTCCTGCGGGTAAATAAAAGGTCTATGTTTTCCTGATAATCGAATTTCTCGATTTTATTATCGTAAACCTTAATAAAATTTTTTTCGTAAAATATCGTTTTCACTGCCGATATTAAAATTGCCCGGGAGGAATTTGGATCCACGACGCCGTTCACGCCTACGGCGAAATATTTTAGATAAAGTCCTTCTTCTTTGATTTCCGTAATAAGAAGAACTTTTAAATTCCTGCAGCAGTTTTTTATGTCGGTTATTAAGGGAAATATTTTGTCTACGTCGGGAGGGGCATAAGCCAGGAGGATATCCGGTTTGTCCGCTCTGCAAATATTAATTAATTTCTGGTCGAACGAAGATTCCCCTGAAATTTCCATACTATCGTAACCCGCTAAAAGAGAGACTATTGCGTCCCGTAACAGCAATAAATCATGCGCAACAACCACTTTTAATTTCATCTGATAATCCCGCGTACGCCGTATCTTATAAAATAAATGCCTGTATAATTTAAATTATACGTAAAGGGATACTATTTAATTTCGCAGAAAAATAGAGCTTTAATGATCGTCCGAAAATTTAAAATCCCGTTTTGTAAATTATTTTTACAATCTGATCCTTTTTATTATATATATTTTGCAATAATGTACGTTTGTCACTTATAAGGACAGAATCTTCGCATTAAAAGCGGTCGTTGTAGCAAATCTGTAGTTAGTCTATTCAATGAGAGGAACTTCGGGATAATTGGCGGATTGCCAGGAAAGAAGAACCGGTTAGGCGGTAAAATTTTATTTAAAAATTGACTTGTATTGAGTATTTATTTAATTTTGTTGTCTAAATTTAAGTATTGAGGTAAAAATGTTTGCGGTTGTTGATATACAAGGACAACAATTTAAGGTGACCGAAAAAACCAAATACTACGTACCCAGATTAACGGATGCGCCTAATAAGACCATTACTTTGAAAAATGTTTTATTGTTGTCCGATGAATCGGGAACGAAAGTAGGAAACCCGTACGTGGACGGGATTAAGGTTAAAGCCAAGGTTTTGGAGCATGTTAAGGATGATAAAGTGCTGGTTTTCAAGAAAAAAAGAAGAACCGGATATGAAAAAAAGAACGGGCACAGGCAGGCTTTGACGAGAATAGAAGTAACCAAGATCGGACAATAATCGGAGAAATTAAAAATGGCTCATAAAAAAGGACAAGGTTCATCCCGCAACGGCAGGGACAGTAATGCGCAGCGTTTGGGCGTTAAAAAATTCGGCGGCGAAAAGGTTGTTGCCGGAAATATTTTGGTAAGGCAAAGAGGCACCAAATTTCATCCGGGTCTGAATGTTAAAAAGGGAGGGGACGATACCCTGTTTGCAGTCTCGGACGGAGTTGTGAAGTTTGAAACAAAAAAAGACAACAGGAAATATATTAATGTAGTTTCCGCTTAATATTGCTTAAAATAAAAAACCCTCCTTTGAACGGAGGGTTTTTTATATCCCAAATCGATTTTTCAAAAACCTAATCTTCCCATATCTTCCACTAATTTTTTTACCGCTTCTACGGATTTATCGAGCGCCGATTGTTCTTCTTCATTCAACGAAAGTTCAACAACCCGCTCGATACCGTTGGAACCCAGCACCGCCGGCACACCCACGTAATAACCGTTAACGCCGAACTCCCCGTTTAGAAACGCGCATGCGGGAAGAAGCCTTTTCTCGTCGAGCAGGATCGACTGGGCCATGGAAACCGCACTTGCCGCGGGAGAATAAAACGCGGAACCGGTCTTTAATAGTTTTACTACCTCGCCGCCCGCCATTTTGGTCCTTTCCACCATTGCTTTCATTACCTCGCCGGCCTTGCTTTTATCATTATATTTTCTTTCAAGCATTTCCATTACCGGTATGCCGTTTACGTTTGCATATCGAACCAGCGGGACCATTGTATCTCCGTGTCCCCCCAGCACCATTGCGTTGACGTCTTTAACGGACACATCGAGCTCCCATGCGATAAAAGTGGCAAAGCGGGATGAATCCAAGACCCCGGCCTGACCGAGAACCCTGTTGGTCGGAAATCCGCTGACCTTCTGAAAGAGTGTAACCATTGCGTCAAGCGGGTTTGAAATAATAATTACGATTGCGTTAGGAGCGTTTTCCTTGACTCCCTCGGCAACGTTTTTCATAATCTTTGCGTTTGTAGTTAATAGATCGTCCCTGCTCATACCCGGTTTGCGCGGCAGGCCAGCCGTAATAATAACCAGATCCGAACCGCCGATATCTTTGTAACTGTTGGTTCCTTTAACCGTTGCGTCTGCGCCTACTATGCGCGCTGCTTCTCCGATATCAAGTGCTTTCCCTTGAGGCATATCCTCGACCACGTCGAATAAAACCACATCACCCAACTGTTTCGAGGCAATTAATTGAGCTAAAACACCGCCTATTTGTCCGCCGCCTATAAGAGAAATTTTTTTCCTTCCCATTTTGAACTCCTAGAAATTGTTTTTTTAAAAATAAGAAGCTAAGCTGGCATTTGCAAAAATGTCTCTTTAATAATGGAAATAATAATAAAAAGTTTCAAGTGATAAAATAAATATTGAGGGAAGTTTTCTTGAAAAAGGATATTAAAGATTTAACTTCAAGATTGTCTCGGTCCCTTCCGGGGTTAGTTTATAGCTGACGTCATCCATATAGTATTTCATCAGATATAAACCCCTGCCGGAGTCTTTCATAAGGTTTTCGGGAGCGGTTGGATCGGGGACGGCCGCAGGGTCGAAGCCGTTGCCTTCGTCTTTTACGCAAATAACCAGTTGGTCCCCTATTTTTTCGGC
The DNA here is from genome assembly GCA_046706945.1 of Ignavibacteriaceae bacterium. Classification (GTDB taxonomy): domain Bacteria; phylum Bacteroidota; class Ignavibacteria; order Ignavibacteriales; family Ignavibacteriaceae; genus FEN-1297. The sequence goes on from JBJKOY010000594.1 coordinate 25,307, forward strand.
CGTAATTGTCACTTTCTTTGACTTATCGTTTTTGTTCGCGTGTTTAATTGCGTTCGTAGTAGCCTCGGTAATCGATAATAAAAGTCCGGTCATCTTTTCTTCGCTCACATGCAGTTCAACAGCAAAATAATTTACAAACTCTTCAACAGTAATCAGATTATTGGGATCACTATCGATTTCGAGGTGATAATTTTTTTCCGTCAAAATAATTCCAAATTTTATTCGGCAAAATACTAAAAATTATTATTTATTCAACCTTGGGACAATTTCTTTTTTTAACGAAGGTACCTGCAGCATTTAATCAAATTAAAAGTTCCAGGAAACCTGCATCGTCATGTTAACCTGCTGTTGTCTGGACGCGTTGTCTACGGTTATGAACTCATACCATCCCGAAATATTCAAATTCAGCGACCTGTTCATTGAGAAAGATATTCCGGTTAACGGTCCGATACTCCGGTATCTGGAATCCGGTATCCTATTATCGAAACTATACCTGTAAGTTATTAGTGCGTAATATCTGATTCCGAGAGTGAAATATATATTCTCATATTGCGTGATGAATTTCGGCTCTGTAAAGATTTCTTCCAGGTACCTTGTAGGGTGGGTAGAAAAGGATGCCCACTTTAAATCACCCTGTTCGGAAAGTTTTAAATAGCCGTAATGTACGAAAACCAGGTCCTTGGACAGATTTATCCTGGAAGAATCGGTGGACATGAATTGCCTGAACGAATAGCTCTGATAATTGGGAAGAAGATCTTCGAAATCGTAAACTGTATAGTTTGCAGATACGTCGAACGAATTGTAGGATGAAAAATTCCTGCCGCTGTAATATCCTCCGCTTGACAGCTTTATAATCCTGTTTACATTGTTGTTGGAACTCTTCTCGGAATAAATATATACTATGTGGTTGTATGTCCCTTCGATATTCACGAAACTGCTGAAAAATGGCGAAAATTCCTTTGTATATTGAATCCTGGCTATGGAAAGCAGTTCGTCCCTGTCGTCGTAATTTAACGGGCTCGGCGTATCGTACCTTAATTTGTTCTGGTACATGCTGAAGGCAAGTATGTCTGAATCGGAAAATTTAAATTTACCTTGAAAGGATAAAGAAATCCGGTGGGACGTATTGTTCTTTTGACTTTCAATCTGCGATCTTTCATCGAAAAAAGTGCGGTTTGAGCCGGCGTAGTCTTTGGCCGTGTGCTTTTCGTCCCTTTCCGAATAATTAAGATGCAGCGAACCATCGAAAAGATCGGATTTATATTCCGCAACCGATTCGAATTCCATCCTCATTTCATTAATTCTCGTATCGAATAACGAAGTTGAGGTCAGATTCACGGGCTTGTATTTTGTGTTCCTGTCTATGGTACGCCACATAACCCTTCCCGTAAGACCGAGTGAAAAAACGTCGAGGAACTTTTCGTACTTTAGATTATCCTGAAGGACATTATTTGTTTCGATCCTGCTTTGAATGTTATTCGTTATGTCGAATTGTCTGGAAGTTATCGAATCGGCGGTAAAATAAAAATCTTTCCTGTTGAGGAAATACTGAAAATTTATGCTGTTGGAAAAATTGCCGCGGCTCATATTTATTACTGAAAGAGTAAGATACCTTAAAGCGTTTTTCCTCGGCGAAATATCTTCGTTCTCGAACCTAAGCTGCGACCCGAGAGTGAAGCCGGATATGTCCAGGTTGTCGGCAGAACCTTCTCCGCCGTATATCAGCCCGTTGTCGTTCTGCCCGATCTGCCTGTTGTTCTCGTATCCTATAAAAGGAGCAAACGTCACCGATTCAGCCGGCGTATACTGCGAAAAGACGGTCGCATCCGATACGGAGGCCTGGTTGATTTCTATTTTCCTGCTGTCGGATAATATATTGTTGTCAAAGGCTGTTCCTACTTTTAGAAAAGGGAAAAGATTGTAGCTGCCCTTAAAAGAAAAGAAATGTTCGTCGCGGCTGCTTTTATCGAGAGATTTAATGTATGTCGAGTTAAATTGTTCCGACAGCATATAATTAATATCGTCCCCGGTATTATTATATAAAATCCCGGTGGTTAGACTGTAAGTATTTAACTGTTTATTGAAGCCGGTGGTAAAATTATTCAACTGCGCGGTTTTACCGATATATTCCAGGCTGTCAAGCTGTTCCTGGCAAAATAATTTTTGAGAGATTAAAATTAAAAACATTATGAATAGATGCTTCCGTATCAAAAAGGATCTTTCATTAATCTTCGGAAAAGATTTGAATGTAAAACATATAAAAAATTTTTTATAACCAAAACAGACGTACTTCGGGAATAAATTTACTGCTTTATGATAAATTTATAAAGCTTCGAAATGCTGTTCGGACCCGACCCGTTATCCGAATATGTCGCGACCCGCCAATAATAGGTACCGGGATATACATAATTTGCCGTGAAAGGTACATAAAGAGTATCCCCGGTTTCGGCCGTGTTAAAATCGGTACTCCACAGTTCTCCGAAGTATTCATTGTCCTGGACTATTATTTCGTATTTAGCGGGGTTATCAACGGCCTTTATTATGAACTGCTGGAAATACGATGTAGTTTCGCCGTCTTTTGGAAATACTATTTGAGGAATACCGAATATCTCGTCGTTTACTTCGCCGCTTGCGCTGCTGATCAATCCTCCTTTGTCCACTGCTTTGAGAGCGTAATAATATGTCTGATATAATTTTAAGTTCACCGTATCTTTGTATTCCAATTTATCCGTATATCCGATATACGAACTTGAATCGGCATTAAATCCCACCGCGGTACTTCTGTATATTCTGAACCCGGCAATATCGCTTTCCGGATTCGGATTCCAGCTAAGGTAAACCGACTCCTGTCCTTCCCAGTTTCTTGCATTTATCGAAATTCCGGCAGGCGCATAAGGGGCATATTTATTTTCGGGAACGGCGGAAATAACAACGGAGGGACTGCTTTCGTTGTTCCATATATCCAGCGCCGTGATACGGTAGTAATACCGGGTATTGTAATTCAGGGAGTCGTCAACAAAAGAATTGTCGGAAGTGAAGGCAAGAAACGCGAAATTAACACTGTCCGTGCTTCTGTACACATTGTAGCCTTTCAAATCCGCTTCCGGGTCATTCTGCCAGTAAATAAGCACTGTACCGTCGTAAGCCGCATAGACGGCCGGCGAGGCAGGGACGGCGGGCGGTATCCCGCTGTCCGTCTGGTTATAGCCGGTCGGTCTTTCGCAGCCTATAATGATTGCGAAAAACGGTAATATTAAATAGCTATACTTCAAGCACGTCGCCTCTTTGAGGTATAGTTATCTTCTTAAATCCTGCTTGTTTCAATCTGGCGGCAAATTTTTGCTGCTGGTCGAAGTCCCCGTGAACAATAAAAATGTCCTTCATTTTTTCTTTGTCGAAATGCGAGCAGTAATTCGTCAGCTCGTCGGAATCCGCATGCGCGCTTAGTGAATTCATTACAACTACCTCCGCTTTCAGCCGGTATTCCTCTCCGAAAATTTTTAATTCCGGCTGCTTCTCGATAATTTTTTTCCCGAGGGTATGTTCGGCGCAATAACCGACCATCATAATGATATTGTTCTCGTTTTCTATGTTGTTTGCCAGGTGGTGAAGGATCCTTCCTGTTTCCGCCATGCCGCTTGCGGATATAATCATTAACGGCCCGGCCTTATCGTTCAGTCTTTTCGAATCTTCCACGTCGTTTATATAAGTTAATTTGTTGAAACCGAAAGGGTCCTCGTATTTATTCATGAACTCGACCGTTTCCTTATCGAAGCATTCCGGATGTTTCCTGAATATTTCCGTGGCGTTGACGGATAAGGGGCTGTCGACATAAATAGGTATTCTAGGCGCCAAAGACTTTTCAAAGATCTTGTGTATAGCATAAACAAGTTCCTGAGTCCTTTCCAGGCTGAAAGCCGGTACTATTATTTTCCCGTTCCGGGCATACGCCCTTCTAATTACGTCGGCCAGTTTTGCCTCGGTTCCTTCGATTTTATCGTGCAGCCTTCCTCCGTAAGTACTTTCGCATATAAGGAAATCGGCATCCGGCAGTTTTTCCGGGTCCTTCAATATCGGCAGGTTCGGTCTTCCCAGGTCGCCGGTAAAAATCAATTGTGTTGATTTTCCGTTCTCAGACAATTTATAAAACGTCATAGCCGAACCGAGAATATGTCCGGCATCGTAGAATTTCATACTTACGCCGGGGATAATCTCAATCTCCTTGTGATATTCAATTTCCTCGATCAAATTGATCGCGTTTTCGGCATCTTCCAGGCCGTACAAAGGCTCAAAAAGATTCTTTCCCTGCTTTTTCCTGCGCTTGTTGACGAACTCCACGTCCTTTTCCTGGATATGCGCGCTGTCTTTTAGCATTATGTTTAGAAGATCGGCCGTAGCCGGAGTGCAGTAAATTTTCCCTTTGAAGCCGCGTTTGACAAGGGACGGTATATTTCCGCAATGATCTATGTGAGCATGCGACAAGACCAGGCATTCTATTTCGGCCGGATCGAAGAATTCGAAATTCCTGTTTATTTCGAAGGCTTCTTTCCGTTTGCCCTGGTAAAGTCCGCAGTCCAGAAGCACTTTTTTGCCGCCGACAGTAAGGCAATGCATAGATCCCGTTACGGTTCTGGCGGCTCCTATAAATTGTAATTCCATAATTTATTCCGATATTAGTTGAAGAAAATCAAAAGTGAAGATACGTAAATTTTTGAAATCATATGATGTGACTGCTGTCTGAAAATTATTTTAACAATGAGGCGATCCTTTTCTCAAAATTGACAATAAATTGATTTTTGGATAAGTTTGACAGATCAAAAAATAAAATAAATTGTCATGATTAAACAATATATCCCCGTTTTTTTAGTGATCGGTTTTGCGATTATTTTTGCAATAGGTACCGTATTTGCGTCCGAAATATTCGGACCGAAAAGGCCGAGCGCCGAAAAACAATCCACTTACGAAAGCGGTATGAAGCCGGTAGGCACGACACAGGAAAGAATTTCCGTAAAATATTATTTAGTGGCGATGTTTTTCATAATATTCGATCTTGAAGTAATTTTTGTCTATCCCTGGGCGGTAGAATTTAAGAAAATGTTCAGCGAAGCAGGCATATCGGTGTTTATTTCGATGTTGATTTTTTTGATAGTTTTGGAATTGGGTTATTTATATGCTTACAAGAAAGGCGGATTTAAATGGGATTAGAGGCTAAACTTACACAGGACGGATTTTTAACTACGAAGCTGGATGCAATAATCGAATGGGCGAGAAAATATTCCGTTTGGCCGATGCCGATGGGGATTTCGTGCTGCGCAATTGAAATGATGGCCGTAGGCGATCCGAAATACGACATAGCGCGGTTCGGTTCCGAAGTAATGCGCTTTACCCCCAGGCAGTGCGATTTGATGATTGTTGCCGGAACGGT
>JBJKOY010000595.1:0-6786 GCA_046706945.1 Ignavibacteriaceae bacterium
CCGCCCGCAGATAAAAAAACGGCGGAGTCGCCGAAGGATGCGGTGATTTCAAATCCCAGCATATCCCTGTAGAACTGCAGGGACCGCTGTAAATTGGATACCGTTAAATGTACATGTCCTATTTTTACGTCTTTATGTATTCTGTATTCCACTTTCATGCTTCCATATTTTGATCAGCAAATAAAACGATCACCGGATAAAATTACAATAAATATCTCCGGATTAACCAAAATTAATTTTCCTGAATAATCTCCCGAGTTTTTCTTCATCCAGTTTTCCGTTTGTCCTAATCCCGGAACATAAATCTATTCCGAACGGCCGTACTTTTTTAATTGCGCCGTTAACGTTTTCGGCGTTTAATCCGCCGGCAAGGTAAACGGGAATTCGTACATCTTTGACTATTTTAGCACTTATATCCCAATCGTGCGTTCTGCCTGTTCCTCCAAGCTGTTTAATTTTCATCACGGTATTTCCGGAATCCAGAAGCAGGCCGTTAACCTTTCCCGAAACTCGTACCGCTTCCGTCAATGAAGCTTCTCCGTTTACGTTTATTACCTGTACGATTGAGACACCGGGAATGGCTTTTTTAAAATCTTCGTAATTTCCGTTTTCCAGCTTATCGACAATCTGGATAGTATTAACGCCTGTCCTTCTTTGTTGTTCGATTATTTCAGCCGTGCTTTGTTTGCTTGTTAAAAGAAAGGATGATACCCCGGGAGGAACGGCGGCCGCTATTTCCGAAATAAGTTCTTCGGAAATAACGCCCGGTCCGCTGGGCATTTCGGAAACAAGGCCTATAGCGGATGCGCCGTATTCTACGGCTAATTCCGCTTCTTCAACACTACCTATGCAGCAGATCTTAACTCTGACGATGCCGTAATTCATAAATTATTTTCGGTTAATAAGTTCCGATATAACGCTTTTCTTTTTAAGCAGTTCTTTTATATCCTTATAAGGGATGAAAACTTCCGGCGCGCCGTACACGTATGCCGCTATTTCATAAGGATTGAATTTAAAGAGCAATCCGCCCGCGAAAACGGCAAAATTATCGTTCAAATGAAATTTATGGTTTTTTAAAAAGTACCCTCTTTTTTCAAGACTTTCACCCTTCCCGATATGATAATTTTCCCTGAACTTAATTTCTCCTATTTTATCCAATTTTGGCTTGTACCCGTTATCAAAAAGATCCGAAAGAGAAATTGTTTTGCCGGTCAGCGCATTAAAATTATAAAAATTATAAAATGTATTGGGATGAGCGCCTCCCTCATACCTGAAATCCACATTTTCCAAGACGACTATATTGCCGGAATTGAACACAACGCTGGAATAAAAAGAATCTTCCCAGAAGGGTTTGTAATTTGCAGGGAATAATGGATTTTTTTCATACTTCATAAAACGATCGATAAAATCATTCATTTCTCTGTCGATGGTATTTAGATTCTTGCCGGTCCCGTCTTCGTCGTAACTTTCGGTCAGATTTTTCAATATCTTATTATTGATTACCGACAATGTCCCCGGTACTTTATCGTCGAACTGAGGAAATATATATTCGATGTAAGCGCCTCCGCTTCGGCGCGAGCCGTAATTTCTGGAGGCATTCTCCATTACGAATCTGTAACTGCCGGAAGGATAATTTTCTTCAAGTTCCAATTTATTTTTTGAACCTGTAAAGTGATTTATAAAATCACCTTCAATCTTTTTGCCGGTTACGAATTTCCCGTTAAGCTCCCCTACCGAATTATCGCGGTTTATTACGTTAAAGTTACGGGTAAGAAGGAAAATTCTAATCGAGTTGTCCGTGTTTATTTTGCTGTTAAAGGTAAATGATTCCGGTATGCCGGAGTCTTTGAAATAAATATTGCCGGTCAAGACAGTATCTTTTCCGGAAAGGTTCATTATTAGATCACCCTTTCCTTCCACGGTGCCCTCAAGTCTTTTATAAAAATATTTATGCAGCCGGAGATTATTAACGGAGCTGCCGACCGGAGCATGCTTTTCGCCGCAGCCGGTTATAAATACCGCGGATAAAATTAAAAGTATCGCGGCCGATATTAATTTTGCCGGCTTCGGGATTATAAATTTATATTTTTCGAAAGCGTTCATCCGGTTGCCCCGGTTATTTTTTATCGATCTTATGCGAAATATCTTCCATAAGGTCAATTTGGATCTGCTGAATTTCAAGCAATTTTTGTCCGAGCTGCAGCATAAGGTGATCGACCTTATCGTTCAGCTGCCTGATCTCTATTTCCGCTTTTAGGTTTACCTGGTAATCGTTCCTCGCTCTTAACCTGTCCTTGTTCTCCTGCCTGTTCTGACTCATCATAATTACCGGGGCCTGAATTGCGGCTAGACATGATAAAACCAGGTTGAGCAGGATAAACGGGTAAGGATCGAAGGGATGGACCGTTAATAAAAATAAATTTATCAACATCCATACAAGCAAAAAACTCCCGAATATAATAATAAAGGGCCAGCTTCCTCCGAACTGCGCCAGCTTGTCCGATAATTTTTCGCCGAAGGTAAGGTTTTTAACCGCCTCATCGTTAATGTTCTTGGAAAGTATATCCTTCTCAATTATGCTGTCGAGTACTTCCTTATCGTACGCAGACAGGGTGCCGTTTTCCTCCTCGAGGATCTTCTGAACAAACGTTCCTCTGAATTTGTTCAGATCGTCCAGACAAATATACCCGGAAGAATCCCAATTCGGATTGCTTTCCTTTATTATATTAACAAGTGAATCGCGGACGGATACGGCGGGCATTAATTTTGCAACCGGCTTTTCAACGCCGCAGATTTGACATTTACCTGTTCTATTATGCATAGCTTATCCTGCAATTTTTTAATAAATTGATGCCTTGAGATACTGCCGTTGAAATTTATGACTTTTCTCCGACTTTTGCAGATCTTTGATCAAGAAGATAGAATTTTACTGCTCAATATTTGAGGAGTAATGAACAATGTATTCTACGATAATTAAGTATGTATTTATAGTTTTATTACTGTTTACCGCGAGTCCGGAGATGTTCGGGCAATTTTTAATCAACGTCTCAACGGATAAAAAAATCTACCAGATCAATTCGCCGCTGAATATAAAAGTTTCGGTGATAAATCTAAGTTCAAAAGAGAATACTTTGAAATGGACTTCGACCTGCCGGGCCGGCTATGAAATTGTAGGTAAATACAATCAATTCGAAGATCAAACTTGCAGAGATACTTCGGCTAGTTTATTATTGGGGCCTGTGAACGGAAATACTGTGTATGAATACACAACAACGTTTACATACAATAATCCCCTCCCGGCAGGCTATTATAAAATAGTAGGGGAAGTACAGGGTTACGGGAAATCCGATACCGTGGAAATTAAAGTCATCGATTCGCTTTCCCCGGGCTACCGGGCTTTTTATTCGGGAACCGTAATCGACTCCTCAAATGGTTATCCGAGATCCGATGTTTTAATCTCAGCGGAAGGTGCCGATTCGGCCTATAGCGATATTAACGGGAGGTTCTTATTGGAATTTCCTTCCGAGGCTTTTGCCGGTTCGCAGACTTTGTATCCCTTAGTTAAATTTTCCGCACCGTTTTACGCCGCATATTCGGAACGGATATCGATAAGTAAAGGAGACAGTATCACCGGCCGGGTCGTAAAGCTGAAACCGCAGCCGTTGCCTTTTGTGTCAGGTCATGTTTACTATGACAGCAGTGATGTCAGTTCCGTATTAACCCTTTATTTCTACGGTTTGAATAGTGGCAGACTTTTTTACACTGGACCTGATTACTCGGGAAATTATTCGACTCAACTAATACCGGATTCTTATTATATCTTAGGAGCGATTTCTTACAATGCTTATCTGCCCGGCGGCGGGGGAGAACCGATATATGAGGATTTATATTATAAAAACAAATCAAATCTGGCGGAAGCAGACATCTTTAAATTCTCCTCGGACACGACCGGCATCGATTTTACAATTCCGGCAATTCAAAAAGGAAGCATTTCGGGCACCGTTAGAGACGCGGTTACGAAATTACCTTTAAGCAACACATTAATTATTGCGGCAACGGCAAGATCCGACTCTGGTTTTTTCTTTACGGATCAAAACGGTAATTATTCCATTCAGGTCTTCAAAGAAAATTATGTCTTGGAAGCAGAGCACGCAAATTATTTCTCTCAGTTTTACAACGATGATCCTTATGATTACAATGCGGCACCGGTTGTAGTGGACAGCGGTCATCTCCATATTACCGGAATAAATTTTAATTTAAAACGCGAACAGATAGCACAAAACACCATAATAGGTTATGTTAAGGATGCTTTTACCGGGAAAGTTTTATCTAATGTAAATGTATTTGCAATACCGGACTCCGGAGGCCTCCGGGAGGAGTCAAAATCGGATACCAACGGAATTTATAGATTCGATCAGGTTATAGACGGTAAATACTTCCTATTATTTAATAAGGCAGGATACATAAGTAAATATTATGTTAATTCCTTCCGGTGGGAAGATGCCCCGGTTTTGAATGAATTCAACGGAAACAACCACACTACTTTAACTAGTGTTTCATTAATCCCTACAGAAATTTCGGGAGGTGAAATTTCCGGTAAGATTTTTCTAGGCGCCGATTCGGTGCTGGATTATACTTTGGTATATGCAGCAGATTCTTCCGACAGTGTTGTTTCAACTTCAGTATCGGGAATTGACGGCAGTTATATAATTAATTCACTGCCGGACGGCGATTATACAGTGAATGCCAGTAAAGTAGGATACAATACTGCCTTATATCCCGAAAAGATAAATATAAACCTGAATACACGGCCTAAAGTCGACGGGGTTAATATAATCTTTTCCGTCACGGGAGTAGAAGACAGGAACAGCGCGGTACCTGCTTCGGATATATTATTCCAGAATTACCCGAACCCGTTTAATCCGGTTACAACCATAGAGTACGAGCTTTCAAAAGGATCTAATGTCCGTCTGGATGTTTATAATATACTGGGTGAAAAGGTTACGGAATTGGTTAACACTTTCCAAAAGCCCGGAAGATACAAGGTTGATTGGGACGCAAAAAATCTTGCGAGCGGTATATATTTTTATTCAGTTGAAGCAGGCGAATTTAGAGATACTAAGAAATTAATTTTGCTTAAGTAAGATTTTATTTCTCCGGTGGCTATTTTTCGTTACAAGCAGAAAAATAACAGCAACAGAGATGCTGACCGCTGAAGAAACAATGAACGGAACCGCCGAACCGAATTTATCCCAAAGGAGACCCGTTAAAAACGAGCCGAGCATCATCGAAAAGCTTGACAGCATTGTAAGCAGTCCGATGCCCGTCCCTCTTATATTGTCCGGTATCAGATCGGATACCCACGCTTTTGCCACGCCTTCCGTTGCGGCGGCATATAATCCGTAAAGAATAAAAAATCCCCAGATTAATTGTAGCGAAGGAGAGACCGCGAATCCGAAGTAGACTGCGGAAAAAATTATTAAGCCCGCTATATAAACATTCCTTTTGCCGAATTTATCCGCGGCCTTACCCAGCGGATATGAAGCCGACGCGTAAACAATATTGTAAAATATATAGCCGGCGATGGCAAGGACGCTGGAATGCGATACGTTCTGGGATTTTAAAATAAGAAATACGTCGCTGCTGTTAACGAGGGAAAAAACCGTTATAAGAATAATAATTACCTTAAAATCCTGCCCGGCTGTTCTCCACAACTCCGAATACCGAAGCTTCTGTTTTTGTTTGACCGTTATAAATTTGTCTTTTACAACGGTTGTAAAGCTTACTGCGATAAGGGACGGAATAAAAGCTACGAGAAAGATTAAAGTAAAATCTTTAGGATAAAAATGGAGAAGAACAAGAGCGGTAACCGGGCCGATTGCGGCGCCAAGCGTATCCATGCCCCTGTGAAAACCGAATATTGCCCCCGTGTTGCCGTCGGCGTAACTTGCCAGAAGCGCGTCTCTCGGTGCCGTTCTTATGCCTTTACCGATCCTGTCTCCGATCCTGGATCCGAAAACGGTCGATATAAAAGGAAAAAGTCCCGGCAACGGTTTGGACAGGGCGGACAGACCGTAACCGATCGTAATAAATATAGATCTTTTACCGAGTTTATCCGAAAGCCCCCCGGAAAATCCCTTTAAAAATCCCGAAACAAACTCGGCAATTCCCTCTATTATTCCGACTACCGCCATTGATGCTCCCAGAACGGTGCTTAAAAATAACGGTGTTACCGGATACAGCATTTCGCTGGCAACGTCTGTGAAGAGACTAACCAGCCCGAGAATTATAACCTGTCTGGGAATTTTTTTGAAAATCAATTTTCACCGGCTTTAAAATGAAGCTAAAATATAGTCGATGTACGGACATTATCAAAAATATTTTTATGTTAATTAGAACAAATGTGTGCAAAAATAAAAATTTAATGTACTGTAAAAATAAAATTATTATTATATCTGACTTTAGTTTTATATTTATTTTACGTTTCTGATTTAAATAAATGTATGCAATATTCTGCGGAGCGGTTGTATCCTCAGATCTATGTTCCTATTTGTAATTGAGACCGGATAAAGAAAATGTACAAGGTTTAATAATTAAAATTTTTTTTCGAATATTATTATGTTATCATAAGGCGGATTAAACTAAATAGAAGAAATTAAATTATCTGATATAAAGATATTCTTCTTTCCTTATTTATAATTACCAGGAAATCGTTCTGATCGTCTCTTGCTGCTTATTCACTAGCCGAGGATTTGAAATGAAGAACTTGACCGGAATAACTATACT
>JBJKOY010000596.1:0-39759 GCA_046706945.1 Ignavibacteriaceae bacterium
TTAAGTTTTAAATCCAGGCTGTTTGCAACTCCTCCGTTATCTATCCAGCCGAGAGCGACCGCCCGGTGCTTATACGAGATTACGGTATCCAGAAAATCAAGCGGCGCGAAAACGGACGGCGGTTTGCCGGGTCCAAGAGTTATTCCTTTAAAAGAATTATTTAATATATCGCTATATAATTCTTCCAGCATATCTTCGGAATTCATGTCATTCGAGAAGTTTAATTTTATATGAGGACCTTGTGCGTAGAATGAAGTGAATACCGGAATGCTTCGGGCCGAGAAATTAAGATTATCCAGCGTCGAACCCGGAGACAACATGCTGTCTTCGCCGGAAGTAAAGAAATCCGCCAAAGGCTTTTCATCCCATTTCCCATAGCTCCAACCGGCGGGAGCTGTAAAATTACCGATTGAATCCGCATCGGTATAAATATAAAGCGACTCGAGCTTTTGTTTGCTGGATTTATTATTCGTTACGGAGTAAGAATAATTTAATTCGTTTCCGGATTGTGTAATTTTTACGTTAACGGCGGCCGACAGCAGGTCGGCAGGTGTAAAAACCGAATCCGTGAGAGCGGGGGTATTGTCCCAGGACCCGTACAAACTTCCGTTCCAGCTGTAAACAATATCCATTTTGTCCCCGCCGCTGCTTGCAAGAATTTCATCGATCCCGTCCGAATTAATATCGTATATATCAAAACCGCCGGAGGACAATATTTCCGTTTCCCCGTCCGAGCTTTTTTCATTGATGCATTTACCGGTTACCCCGTCCCAGCTGTACACCCATAAATAGGCCTCTACCGGAGGATTAGATCTATCGGAAAAATAGGCGGCGATATCAACATCGCCTTGTTTATTCAAGTCCATAGATGCAAGAAACCCGTTGTCAAAATTGTCGTAGTTTTCCGAACCGGCAAGCGTGTCGGATATCCATAAAATACTGTTTCCCTTATAAACTCCTATTATGTATTTCCCGGAGATTATTGTCTTCGCCATAAATAAAAAACAATCTGTTAATGTCCGGTACGGGTTATAAATATTGCCGTCTGCTATACCCGGATCGTTAATCGATGAATCAACGTCTACGAGATCTCCCGCTCTCTCATAAATTCCCCCGTCATAAGTTTCTAATGCCGCATCTATTCCGGTCATAGCCTGGTTTCTTCTTTCGTTGAAAGTCTGGGCGGTAGAGAAGAAATTTATTAAAATTATCAAAATGAACGAATATATTAATCTTTCTTTCATTTGCTTACTCCTGAGTATACTGAATTTTAGCTAATTGACCGGAAGATAGTTTTGACTCGTATTTATGATATCAAATCCGTAATGCCAATTATATCGAGTATCCTTATTTCCCTTAGTTACTGCGGTTGCGGTTTTACCGTTATACATATTGAGCGAAGGAATGATTGTCCCTTCAAATCCTCTGGACCATTCATCCGGCGCGTTTGATTTGTCTCCCGAGCTTACCAATTCCTTATTAATTAATTTAAGTAGATAAGGCACTGAGTATTCCAGGTTCGTTTCAGTAATATTTAAATATTCGGGGAGATGGGACGGATTATTGTCGCTATAAGTTTCAAACAGATAATGCCTTTCTACTGCCGTAGTATAGAGAATCTGCATTAAGCCGTACGAAGCCGCGCTTCGCGTCTGTGCAATACCCGTAGACATTATGCCGCGCAGGTATTTGTATTCCAGGAAATGGTTTGCATAAGCAATTGCGCCGCTGTTTGCCGCATCGTACGGTTTCCCTTCAACTGTCAGCATCGTGAATTTTGTATTATAATACTTTTGCCATTGCTTCTTGGGATTTTGATACCAAAGTCTTATGGGATACCTGTTAACCTGGGCGCCGGCATTGATGGTCTCGGACTCATCGTACAATCTTTTCCATATAGTGCTGTAGTCGTTCTGCGGATATTGAATCGGCGAAACGTTTTTGTGGTCTGCGGGAATACCCGGATCGCCTTCGCTGTCCGGATTGATCGACTTTCTGTACCTAAAGTCGCTACGCATAAATTTAGCATTATTGTACTGCATGACGGCATCGACGAACGGTTCCCATCTGTATCCGGGATTAAAACTGCTTTCATGATCAATGTCCGCCTTCAAAACTTGGGGCGGGATGCCGTATAAACCGGCGTACTTGATTAAAAGTTCGTCAATGTTCTCATCATTACCGAAAACATCTTTCACGGTTTGATTCGTATTTCCCAATGAACTCGGGTTACTAACTTCGATGTCGATTGAAGCCGATTTCCCGTATGGGGAGTGTGCGGTAAGCGTTGCTTTATAAGTTTTACCATCTTCCCAGTATCTTCCTACCAGCCTTATTATATTTTTAGGCAAGGAGTTCATTTTAACAAACTTACCTCCGCTGTATTCGGGATATTGATATTCCCAATATACGGGATTTTTTTCACTTCCTGCGGCGGCCGCGGGATCGTCGAAAGTTACGCCGCTCAATGCCGAATCGGTTACAGGGTTGGTTGTTTCATGTATCGTCAATTGCCCGTTGTCTTCCGTAGCATAATAGTATTTTGTTCCGCCTAATAATATTGTATGGCTTATATCCGTTTTATATTTCAAAACCAAATCGCAGAAATCGCCGGGACTATTGCTCCATTTCCAGCAGCTGTAATCCGCCGCATATCCTTCCATCCAGGCGCTGCCCCCCTGATCGTTTATGTCCGAGAAATCCGGCAGAAGGGGTGCATTATACGTAGCTTGATATTCAAAGTTTAATATGTCTCCTTTGTTAACCTGCAGTAAAAAAGCATTGCCGGGAGGGTTACTAAAGTTGTGCGCCAGATTCATATATCCCGAGACGGTAAAAACTACGGCTTGATTAGTACAGCTGTTGAAAAACTCCTCCTGAAAGTTATACGAAAACGGATTATCATTGAAAAACGGAAACACTTCAATATGATAGTTGACGGAATTATTTACCGTAACGGTAACGTAAGCGTCCGGAGGGGTAGTTGTGCTGCTTATTTCTTCAATTTCGTACGGCCATATCATCAATATACCGCTCTTGGGAGCTACAAGACTATCTCCCGTTTGAACGCTTGATATTTTATTAAGCGAAGGGGTTGCGGGAGAAATGAAAATCGTATCGCGTATTTGAACCTGGGCGTGTGCGGGAAAGCTGGTTATGCCGGCTAAAAGTATAAGTAACGTAAGAAAATTGAAAGGATGTCTGCGGAAGAATTTTGTTTGATCTTGCATTATATTTTCCAATTTATTTATTGAAAAATTATCGTTATATCCGGCTCTGTAATAGGAAGAACCTAATTCTTATCAAACGATCATGCCAATATCATAAACTTCCCAATCTCATCCTGTCCTTAAAGAAGATATCGAGGACTCCATGAAATTCAAATTTCGTACCATGCATTTAATTCCAATAAATTAAACCTTTGGTTTCAGAATCGGCAGTAAAGAAATTATTACAAGTAATTATTACATATCAAGGAACAACATCGGTCGTATATTCCCTCTGAAGTATTGAGCCCGGATTTTTAAACCGGCCGTATTACATAGGATCGAATGCCTTTATTTAAATAAGGACATCCGGGCTATTTCGAGAAAAAAAGATAGTGCCGACAAAGTAGTTTCCGGTCTGATGTTTTTAAATTCTTCCTTCTTCATTCAATTATTCAATTCGAACAACCGGCAAATGCAGAATATTTGAATTATGAGGTATTTATGGCAGGCGGTTTAGTGCAGCGTGAGTAGATAAATATATCCATACCGCAGCATAATAAATAGATAGTCTGTACATAAAAAATATATTATTCCGCATCCTTTTTTTTAAACAAATGTAAATTTGCACATTCGGCTTATTTGCAAATTGTTCTTTAACTGCATACATTCCGTTCAAAATTTCAAATTGGGTTACCGTGATCCGGTATGGATTGAAAAATGTATAAGACTTCTAAAATATTCCCCTGGCTTTCCATCAGGACAAAACTAATTATTGCGTTTGCCGGCCTGTCCCTTCTTCCCATCATAGTTATAGGAGTATACGGTATAATTACAAACACAAGAATGATGAGGAAAATTGCCGTTCAAAACCTGAACCGCGACTTGTCCGCAATTCAGGGAAATACCGTAAACCTTATGATCGGGATAGAGAGCGACCTCAGACTGATCCGCAACCAGTATCTGAGCAATAAATATTTGTATGAACGGGACATGGATAATTCGGCTTCATTTTCCCGAAGAATTAATGAATTGGACAGGGGGCTTCTGTCGATCGTCCGGACGCGGGGAATTTATTATCAGATTAAAGTAACGGATAATTCGGGGAATATAATTTCTTGCGTACGCTCGGAATCTTCATCGTCGCGCGGCAATACCTATCGCGCGGTTGAAGCTGATGACCTGCCGAAGTTTCCGGAAGTATTTTATTTATATCTGATAAAGGACCTTGATAACGGGCAGATTGCAATAGCGCCGGCTGAAGTCCTTGGAAGCAATGATAATATAATTCCGGTTGTAAGCTTTGTAATGCCCGTTTCTTACAATGGCAGCAGGGCGGGAATCCTTATTGCCGACGTTTATGTTAAAAACCTTTTCAGCACCTTGCAGACATACAAGCCGTTATCGTCCGACGAAGAGGTAATCCTGGCCAGCGGCGACGGCCATTACCTGTATCATTCTTTAAAGAA
Organism: Ignavibacteriaceae bacterium; assembly: GCA_046706945.1. Taxonomy (GTDB): domain Bacteria; phylum Bacteroidota; class Ignavibacteria; order Ignavibacteriales; family Ignavibacteriaceae; genus FEN-1297. The sequence goes on from JBJKOY010000596.1 coordinate 4,676, forward strand.
AAAGAACTGGAATAAACTGCTGGCCGGAAGAAATGAATACAATCTTCATCACGACTTTACACCTGTCGTAGCAAATGAAATATTGTCTCACCGGAAAGCCGTAATCAGCAGCGGGAGCAGCAGCATAATTTCTCATTCTCCGCTTTTTTACGGTATTCCTTCCATCTTCAACTCAAGCATAGAACGAAGTTTCGCCATCCCCCTTTATTTAATTGTAGCGGTACCAAAAGCGGTGATTATGTCGCCCGTTCATTCATATGAAAATACCTTTGCAGGGGTGCTCCTATTATTCCTGGTCGTTTCAATTCTGTTAAGCTTGTTGGCTACCAGACACTTTACGATTTCCCTGGCTACACTTACAAAAGGCGCGGAGACCATTACCAGAGGGAACTACAACTACAAAGTAAACGTCGAGACCGGCGACGAAATTGAAGTGCTTGCCGAGCAGTTTAATTTGATGGCCCGTTCCCTAGACGAACACGAAAAAGAAATCCAGCTTTACAAAACCCATCTTGAAGAAATGGTAAACTCGCGCACGGAAGAACTATTTGCCGAAAAATCAAAGCTGCAGGCAATCCTCGATAATGTCCCGAGCGCGTTTTTACTGCTCGATAAAGAGCTGCGGATACAAACCGCCAGCGCCGCGTTTAACGTTATTACGGGCTACAATATCGAAGACGTAAAAGGCGAGAACTGCAGTAAAATTTTCGGGACCAACGGTTTCTGCGAGGAATGCGTCTGCATGGATGCAATCTCCAAATCCAAAATTGAAATCTGTACAAGTAAAAAGATCGACGACAAACAGCAGGAAAGATACATAGAGCATGTTGCTATCCCGATGAAAACCAACGGCGAGGTAATAGCGGTGCTCGCGGTTATCACGGATATTACCAGGCGCAAGCGTCTTGAGAATGTTCTGGTCAAGACCGAGAAGCTCGCGGCGACCGGGGAGATAGCGGCGTTTGTGGCCCACGAATTCCGCAACTCTCTGACTTCCATAAAAATGATCCTGCAGCTGCTTGCCGAATCGAACCATCTTGCGAAGTCAGAAAAGAAATCAGTAAAAGTCGCGCTCAATTCCGCAGGGGAAATGGAGGAAACCGTTGCGAAGCTTCTTAATTATGCATACCCGGTCCCTATGAACTTCCGTTTGACTAGCATAGAATATGTATTGAACGAAAGCCTTGATTTCGTTCAGCTCAGGTTCAATAAATCGAGGATCTCTCTTAAGAAAGAAATCGAACCCGGTATCCCTTCAATCCTGATGGACGCCTCCCGTCTTAAAGAAGCGGTTATAAATGTTCTGCTGAATGCCGTTCAGTCGATCGAAGAGAAGCGAAGCTCGGTTGAAAATGCGGGCTCCGGTTTCGAGGAACGAAATCAAATTTCCATTTCGGTAAAAAAAATAATGCTTAAAAAGACGCTGCATGATTATAGGCTTGACGAAGCCGCTGGATATACTCAGGTTGAAATTACCGAAAGAAGCAAGTATGAAATAACATTGTCCAAAGGCTCCGAATGCATTTACCTTCAAATTACGGATACCGGGACGGGGATCGAAAGCAAAAATATAACGAAGATATTCGATCCGTTTTTTACTACGAAAACAAACGGCACGGGATTGGGCCTTCCGATGGTTAAAAGAACGATAAATGCGCACTGGGGCATTGTAACGGTTGAAAGTAAAACAGGCTCGGGAACATCTTTTAATATTTATATCCCGCTGTTAAATGAAAGCTATTCGTTACCGGAACATCTTATATAATTCCGCAAAGAAAATTTGAACGATAAGAAAATGCATAAAGAAAAAATTCTAATTGTCGACGACGACGATAAAATTCAATTCGCTTTTCTCGAAGTACTCAAAAAAGACGGTTATTCCGCGGTTATCGCGGGCGACGGAGAAGAAGCGCTAAGAGTAATTAATGCCCAAAATATTAATCTGATTTTTATGGACATTAATCTGCCGAAAATAAACGGTCTTGACGTTCTGAAAAAATTTAAAGAGGGAGGAATAAATATCCCTACAATAATTATAACCGGCTACGGTATAATGCAGAACGCGGTTAAGGCCATGCAGCTGGGGGCATTCGATTATCTTACAAAGCCCCTGGATATTAATAAAATCAGGGAGCTTACGCGGAAGGCTTTATCGAAATCAATTGCAAATACCAAAGACGGGGAAAGCAGTGCCCCGTTTAATGCCGATATTACGGACCGCTACGAACTAATCGGCAGGAGCCAGCACATGCAGGAGATTTATAAATTGATCGGTATGATATCGACTACGCCGAACACCGTTCCGGTATTGATAACGGGCGAGAGCGGCACGGGGAAGGAACTTGTTGCAAGAGCTATTCACGGAAGCACGATGGGGACGGGTCATCCGTTTGTAGGGATAAATTGTCCGGCGGTCCCGGATAATCTTCTCGAGTCGGAGTTTTTCGGATTCGAGAAAGGAGCTTTTACCGGCGCTTCGGAACGCAAGCTCGGCAAGTTCGAGACGGCGCAGGGCGGAACAATATTTCTTGACGAGATCGGAAACCTTCTTCCCGGTCTCCAGCAAAAGCTGTTAAGGGTTCTGCAGGAAAGGGAATTCGAAAGACTGGGCGGAGAAGTGCCCATAAAGATTCAAGCAAGGTTTATTGCGGCCACGAACCGTAATTTATCGGAAGAAATTAAAAAGGGAAATTTTAGAGAAGATTTGTTCTTTCGTTTGAATGTTGTCGCCGTTAAGCTCCCGCCGTTAAGAGAGCGCCGGGACGATATCCCTCTCCTGGCAAATTACTTTTTAGCAAAGTACGATGAACATCTGAATAAAAACGTAAAAGGATTTTCATCCGGTGCCGCCGCCATATTAAATTCCTACCAGTTCCCGGGCAACGTAAGAGAGCTTGAAAACCTTATAGAAAGAGCGGTAATGCTTGCAAGGGGCGAAGAGATAACCGAAGATATCCTTGAAAAAATGCTCAGCATTAATCAAACGGTCAAAATGCCGGTGCTCCCGATTAACGGCTCTACGTTTAAACAATCGCGCGATTATATAATGAATCTGTTTGAAAAGCAATTTGTCGAAGAAAAGCTCAAAGCTCTTCAGGGCAATGTTACCTCAGCCGCCAGATCCTCGGGAATGACAAGACAAAATTTCCAGCGCATGATGAAAAAGTATAATATTAAAGCCGAAGACTTTAAATTTTAAAAATAGGGGAAGGCGCCCAGGCTGTTCGAAATTTCTTTTTAACCAAGAACCTAAGGGTAATATGCCAAATTTCATTTGGCACCCGTAAAATGAGAATTGGCAGTTTCATTAGGTCCCTAAATTCGCCGACCAACACAAACCTACCTTTTTAACCATTTTAAGCTTTTATGTTGATGCCGTTCAAGCGGCATGTTAGTTGGATTAGCTTCCGTAAAATTCCGGTGTATATAAGTGAAACACGGACCCAAAATATTAGTTGCGGACAAAGATGAGAATATTCTTTCGGCATTCGGGAATTATTTAAGGAAAAAAAATTACTCGATGTCGGGAGCAAATAACGCCGAAACGGTACTAAAAATAATTAGGCAGCGGGATTATCGTATTCTAATCACGGATGTAAGAGAAAACTCGGAGTTCGACAAAAGCTTTATTTCAAAGGCAAAGGAAATTCAGAAAAGCCTTCGCATAATTGCAATAACCAGTTATCCCGATAAAATCACAGAATCGGATCTAAAATTTTACGGCGCCGATTATCTTTTTATTAAACCGCTTGAATTAAGCAAGCTAGACGAAGCAATTGAAAACTGCTTAAGTCCGGGTATAAAATGAACTCTATAACGGGGAAAAACTTTAACAATAAACGGAGAGTTAAAATGGTCTCAAGTACGGTTACATTTTTCTCAAAAACATATTTAAAGAATAAGAAAAGCAAATTATTCCTTTTTGTTGCGGAAGTCGTGGTACTGATATTCTTGGTTGTACCTGCAGATTATGCCATCCCGAGTTTTGCCAGGCAGACAGGACTATCATGTAATTACTGCCATTATACATTCCCTTCGCTAACCGCATTCGGAAGAATGTTTAAGCTGAACGGATACACTACAACAAACATCGAAAATCTCCAAGCTTATTCGGCGGACAGCGAAAGGGTGACCCTGCAGATTCCTCAAACATTCAGCTTTTCTGCTTTTGTGAAGTCATCGTATACATCAATCAGCAAGTCCGCCCCCGGGCTGGATAAAAATTTTGTCCAATCGCCGGAAGAAATAAGCATGTTTATGTCGGGCGAAATCTCCCCGAGAATCGGCGGATATGTACAGCTTACTTACGGATTGAGCGACGGGGCCATCGGCCTTGATATGCTTGACCTTAGATACGCAAACCATACAAGGCTGGGAGGCAAAGACTTGCTGTACGGACTGACGCTTAACAATATGCCTACAATGCAGGACCCGTGGAATACCACGCCTGCCTGGGGATTCCCTTATTACTCTTCGGAACCGGCACCCGCTCCCACCGCGGCAACATATCTGCAAATGGCAATGGGAGACGTTGCCGGACTGGGGGCGTACGCGTTGTATGACAAATTAATCTATGCCGAAATATCGGTCTACCATTCTTCTCCGGCAGGGATGTCTTATCCGCCCGATAATACATGGATGGGAAATATAGACGGAGCCGCTCCCTATTGGAGACTGGCGGTGCAGCATCAATGGGGCAGCCAGTATCTTGAAGTCGGGACTTTCGGGATAGCTTCGAGCGTTTATCCAATTGGTATCAGCGGTGCTACCGATAAATATACCGACGTGGGATTTGACGCGCAATATGAATACAATGCCGACAACGGCGGTTCGTGTATTTTGCATGCCGCATATATAACCGAAAAGCAAAAACTAGATGCTACTTATGCGGCGGAAGGTTCCGATAATGCCAGCGACAATCTTAATTCGTTAAAACTGGATCTGACTTATAATTTCCCGGCCTGGGTGTCGTTAACGGCGGCATATTTTTCAACGGGCGGTTCGGTTGACGCAGGTCTTTATTCGCCGGGCGATATTACCGGCAGCTTGAACGGCAGCCCTGCAAGCAGCGGTGAAATACTCCAGGTTGCTTTTCTGCCCTGGATGAATACGCAGTTTGCATTACAGTACACTTTATACAACAAATTCAACGGGAACAGCAGCAACTACGACGGGTCGGGAAGAAATGCTTCCGATAATAATACGCTGTACGTTATGGGCTGGGTTGTCTTCTGATTGAAGTCATCCTAACCCGCCGATGATTAAATTTTGGGAGTAAACGAAAATGAAAACAAAAGTAATAATTCAGCTAATGGTGTTTGCCGGATCCATTCTCTTATTAGGATTTACATTAAATAATCCGGCGCCGGTAAAAGCGGCAAATGAAAATTACGTGCTGCAGTCAAAGGAAAAAGACCCGCAGCTCAAAGATAACGGTATCGGTCCAATCAAATCGGTTAAACTCGGTCCTATTAACCAGAGACTGGTCGATCAAGGCAACGGCATTTTCAACGACAAGTGTTCTCTCTGCCACAACATTGACGACGTAAACCTGGCGCCGGCGCTGCGCGGAGTAACAAAAACTCTTTCTCCCGTCTTCATTATGAACTATTTGATGAACACTAAGGAAATGCAGCAGAAAGACCCTTATGTAAAAAGCCTAATCCTGAAGTGGAAAAAAGTGCCGGTTATGAAAGACCAGAAGCTGAAAGAAAAAGAGGCTAGAGCCGTGCTGGAATTTCTCAGGTCCATAGACAAGTAATCTTATTATTAATATTCTTGTTGCCGGTAGACAGAAATAATTTATTCATGCATTTACTTTTCCGAAAATTGTAATGTCTACCGGCTCTACTTGAAAATTAGACGGAAAAAATCAGGTCGGGAAATAGAGCAGGGGGAAGTTCAAAAGTAAGATCAATATTAAGATCAAGATTAAGATCAAGATCAAGATCAAGAGTAAGATTAAGACAGCAACTTACTTACTTGTGAAAGAAAATAGTGAAAGTTTAAGAAACAAAAATGAGAATACTATTTTTTATACTTTTTATAGTCGGAATATTTGCCGGTTATTATTTGGTAAGCTACGGCTTAAAGCCTGCACCCACAGGCGATGAAATATCTTTCAGCCATTATGTCCACACTTCCGAGCATAAGATAAAATGCGTTAATTGCCACCGCGGTGTGAAGACCGGCGAGATGGCCCAAATTCCGAACATCAAAGTGTGCGGCATGTGCCATTCGACTCTGATGAACCCGAAGTCGGAGAAAGAAAGAAAGATTTATCAATACGTGAAAGAAAACAAAACCATAAAGTGGAAAATTTATTACCACGTCCCGGATTATGTTATGTTTTCCCACAGGCGGCACGTTTTGCTCGGTAAACTGGATTGTACGAACTGCCACGGCGATATGACAAAACAAACCTCACCCGACTTAAAAAATATCAGCGCTGTTCAGATGCAGTTTTGTTTTAGCTGCCATCAGGATAAAAACGTAACAACCGACTGCAATAACTGCCATCATTGATGAATATGAGCGGCAAAATTTATTACGGTTCACAGGAGAAATTATTGAATGGAAATAAATAGAAGGGATTTTGTCAAATTAATCGGAGGCTCGCTGTTCGGCCTAGCTGTAGGAAGCACTACCGGCGCCATAATGAAACTTCCCAAAAGGGCCGAACCCATTCTTTACAACGGTCCCCGTAAGGAATCGTGGAAACTTACGGCATGTACTAAGTGTCCCGGCGGATGCAGTCTAAGGATAAGGCTTATTGACGGACTTCCGATACAGGCATTCGGCAATCCGCTTTCACCGGTTAATAAAGGAGGTATTTGTCCGCTCGGCCTGGTATCTGTTGCGGATTTGTATCACCCGTCCAGGCTTACGGGACCGATGAGAAAAGTCGACGGTGAGTTCAAGCCCGTTTCTTATAACGAAGCTTATAAAATTCTTTCGGATAACCTCAGGAAGATTATTACGGATAAAAAGCAAAACGATGTTTTTATTGCGGCCCAAACGGAATCGCGCATTCGCAAGAGCCTGTTTGAAAAATTTTCGGCAGTAACTGGTTTCAGGAACTTAGTTGTCGACAACTTCCATGCGGCCGGCAATTTACCGTTCCTCAATGCCGCAGCAGAAGCGCCGGACTTCATCGACTTCGACAAGTGCGATTATATTTTAAACTTCGGCTCGCAGATGACGGAAATTTCCCGGAACCCTCTGTACTTTTTAAGAAAGGTTAACGATTACAGGGAAAAAGGATATAACATTACCGCAATTCAACCGAGACTTACTCCCAACGTTTCCAAGCTTGATAAATGGATCCCTGCGCGGCCCGAACAGTTCGGCACCGTTGCTCTCGGGATCGCGTACGTACTTCTGAAAGACGGACAGTACGATAAAAAATTTGTCGAGCGGAACTTCAACGGCTTTGACTCATTTAAGGCTTTTGTCCTCGAAAATTTTATCCCGGATAAAGTTGAAGAACTAACCGGGGTTTCTTCAGATAAAATAATGGAGATAGGCAGAGAGTTCGAAAAAGCTTCTTCGCCGGTTGCGTACTTTGACGAGACCGTTTTATACAGTTCGAACGGTACGCAGAACGCATATGCAATAATCGCATTAAACGCGCTTAAAGGTTTCAGCGGCTACGGAATGATAAAGGGAAAATCTTTTTCGACGTTCCTTCAGAATGATTCTAAGAACTACGATGGGCTTACGTCCGCAGATTTAACGGAACGCCTTTTAAGCGGCAGACGGCTGGAAGCTTTGATAATAGCAGGAAGCAACTTTGTCTTCAATAACCCGAACACCGAATCATTAAAAAAACAGCTTGGTTCGGTTCCTTTTATCGTCAGCTTCGGTTCTTTTATAGATGAGACTTCCGTGTTTGCAGATCTGATTATACCGGACAACTGTAATCTTGAAAAGCTTGACCTGCTGCTCGACGAATCGATGGGGACGCCTTCAATAACCCTTCAGCAGCCTGTTGTGGAACCGTTCTTCAAGACCGTCGATACGGGCGATGTATTGATTTCTTTAATGAAAGACCTGCCGACCCGGCAGGCCGGACCGGATTCGGGAACGAAAATATCCTACGGAAATTATTCCGATTATGTCCGGCAGTTTGCAAAGAAAATTTATTCAGGAAAGGAAGGTATTTTCCTTGACCAGAGCGAACCGACCGTAATTGAAAAAGGTTTAAGGAAAATCGGCTGGCAGACCGAGCAGTTCGGAAGTTTTGACGATTTCTGGGAAAGCCTTCTTGATTCAGGCGGATGGTGGAATCCCTTTGCCGAGAAAGAGCCCTACAGCCCGAAAATTGATTTGAGGCAGGTATTTGATGAAAAATCATTTTTAACCAAAAGAGTTCCGCTTTCAACATCCAAAAGCAAACTACGACTGAATATTTACAGAAGGAACCTTGACTATAAAGGAAACATGAGCATCTACCCGGTGCTTGTTGAGCAGTTCGGGAACGCCTGGACGGTGTTCTATCAATTATATGCCGAGATTAACCCGAAGACCGCCCAACGGCTGTCTTTATCGGACAGAAAAAAAGTTATAATAGAAACGAATAAAGGGAAGTTCTTAGCGGTGCTTGTCTTCAACCCCATTGTAATGCCCGGCAGCATCGACGTACCTTTCGGGCTCGGCCACATGGTCCTTGGAGACACTTGCGGCTTTAATCCGCTCAGTTTCTCCGATAACATTTTTGATAAAATCTCGGGCAAGCCGTCCTTCGGCGAAACATTTGTCAAAATCGACGGAAGTACATTTAAGGATGCTCCGGAATCGGCGCAGATTATTTCAAATCAAAACCAATTGACCGAAAGCAAGAAGAGGAAAGATTATGCCTAGATACGGAATGGTGATCGACCTTAATAAATGCAACCAGTGCGAAGCATGCGTTACCGCCTGCAAGCTCGAAAACAACGTGCAGATTGTTTCAAAGGAAAATGCGGCGATAGGAAGAGTAATGCTGTGGATGAAAATGCTCACGACAGGATACGAAGGCGACTACCCGGACACCCGCCCCGTGACTATGCCCGTGTTCTGCATGCAATGCGACGAACCGCCGTGCATAAAAGTATGTCCCGTTAGAGCAACCTATAAAAGAGACGACGGTATTGTTGCGCAGATTTACCCCCAGTGCATCGGATGCCGGTACTGCATGGCGAACTGTCCTTATACGGTAAAAGTCTTCAACTGGTTTAAAGACGAGCAGCCGGTTGAATATGAGAAATGTTACAATACTGACGTCTCAGTAAGACCCAAAGGCATTGTTGAGAAATGCACGTTCTGCATCCACCGTTTGCAGAAAGCAAAAGAGAAAGCGAAAGCAGAACACAGGAAGATGAAAGAAGAAGATTACGTTACTGCCTGCGCGGAGGTCTGTCCGGCTAAGGCAATCTACTTCGGGGATCTGGACGACCCGCACGGCAAGGCGGCGAAAGCAATGCACGATTACAGGAGATTCGCGCTTCAGGAAGAACTGGGAACGGAACCCAAGGTTCATTACCTGAGCGAGAAGTCGCAGTAGAAATTATTCAAAGTTAAATTTTTAAACAAAGGTTTTTTGAGATGGACGACCGTCACTATATCGATGAAGATGAAGCTCTATTTACTCCCATTTACAAAACAGGCAAAGGCTTCTATGCTCTTGTATGCGCACTGGCGGCTATTGTTCTGTTCGGAGTAATTATGTATGTGCGCCAGTTGGTTTTCGGACTGGGCGAAACAGGCATGAACGAGCCGGTCAGCTGGGGGTTTTACATAATCAGCTTCGTATTCTTTATCGGAATATCACACGCGGGCACTCTTATTTCGGCGATCCTCCGTTTGTCGAAAGCGGAATGGCGGAGACCCATAACAAGAATGGCCGAAGTTATTACCGGGATAGTTCTCATTATCGGCGGTATCCACCCCATTATCGATTTGGGAAGACCGGACAGGATACTTCACCTGATAGAGCGCGGTCGTTTGCAGTCTCCTCTTCTCTGGGATTTTACAAGCGTATCCGCATATTTTACGGCATCGACGATTTACCTCTACCTCCCGCTGATTCCGGATATTGCTCTGCTTCGCGATAGAGGAGGCAGATTTAACAAGCTATATAAAATATTGTCCTGGGGATACGACGGTTCGGATAAGCAGAAACATTCGCTTGAACGGGCAATAAACATTTTGATGGTAATGGTAATACCCATTGCCGTATCGGTTCACACGGTTATCTCATGGATCTTCTCGATGACCCTTCAGCCGGGGTGGCACAGCACAATCTTCGGTCCGTACTTCGTTGTCGGCGCCATTTACTCAGGTATCGCCGCGTTGATAATCGTTATGATCGCTTTCCGTAAGGCTTATCATCTGGAAAATTACCTGAAGGAAATACACTTTAAATACCTCGGCACTCTGCTTATGGTTATGTGTCTTCTCTGGTTTTATTTTACCTTTGCCGAGTACCTGACTACATTCTTCGGGCACGAACCGCCGGAGATGAGAGTGTTCGTTTATAAGTTTGTCGGCGGCTATGCGCCCTGGTTCTGGCTGATGGTGGTCTGCAATTTTATTATCCCGATAATTTTTTTAAGCAACAAAAAACTGAAAACCATGGGAGGGATATTAACTACGTCGATCGCGGTCGTTATCGGCATGTGGCTGGAAAGATTAATTATTATTGTCCCTTCAATGGCCAACCCGAGGCTGCCGTATACGACCGGCATTTATATACCTTCGCTGACGGAAATTTCGCTCCTTGCCGCTGCAACGGCGGCGTTTATTCTGGGCTTTATGGGATTTTCAAAATTATTCCCGCTGGTTTCCGTCTGGGAGATTAAAGAAGGGCGCAAGGAAAGCATAAAGGAAGTTACCGAAAGATTGAACGAATATCTTCCTACATCCAGACCGGTTAAAGTAGTAGAAGAAAATTGAGGAAATTATGGCCGTGAAAAACAATGAAAACCGAATGATATTTTTAATACAATTGGTGACGCTCGTATTTATCTGGATCCTCGCGGGCAGCATGACTTTATTGTTCATTAACCTGGTGAACATTTCCTACCAGGTAAACGACCATCAATCGGCGTCGATTGTTATCAGCATTATCGCCGTTATCGTCTTCTGGATTTTGGCAGGCATACTCACTTACGTGTTCGTCGGGCTGCACAAACACGGCAGAAAGGAGAAACAAGCATGAGAGTAAAATTTGTTTTGCCCGCTTCTGCTATAGTAATTCTTGTTTCGTTTTATTTTATAAACGGGGCTCAGCTTCGGCAGCAAAAACCTCAAGACACGCAAAGGGGACAGCCTTTGCCGAAGGACCCTATGAGCGGAAGAATAGTCTTTGAGCAGAAAGGGTGTATTGACTGCCATTCGATAAACGGTTACGGCGGAAAGACCGCGGCCGATTTCGGAACCGAGAACTTCTTCGGCAGCAGCTACGATTTGATTTCCAAGATGTGGAACCATTCCCCGGAAATGCTTAAGCAGATGAATTTAAAGAATATTGAGAAGCAGGATTTAAGCGAGGAAGATTTCCGGAACCTAAGTTATTTCCTAAACTTTCTGCGCTACCTGGGGACAGGCGGAAATGTAAGCAACGGGCAAAAACTATTTACCAGGATGAAATGCAGCGAATGCCATTCGGCGGGGAATAAGAATTCCGGTAAAATCAGTCTGAATAAAATAGGCGTCTACGCTTCCCCGCTCTACCTCGCCCAGACGATGTGGAACCATGCCGCAAAGATGCAGAGAACGCAGAAGATGTCAGGCGTAAAAATACCTATGTTTAAGGATAACGAGTTTGCGGATTTATCGGCATACATCGAGTCGCTTACCGGCTACGACAGGAGAGAAAAAGTATACATGACACCCGGAATTCCTTTGAAAGGCGAAAAATTATTTAAGAGCGCAAAGTGTTTTTACTGTCATGTAGAGAAGCATATCGGACCGGATTTAACGAAGTCCGACTTTAATAAGAGTGTTTCTCAGATTGCCGGAGTGATGTGGAACCACGCGTCCGATATGAATGCCGCAATGGCAAGGTACAAAATTTCCTATCCTGAATTTAAAGCCGGTGAAATGGCTGACTTGATTTCTTACCTGTACTTCATGAATCAAAATCAAGTAACCGGTACCGAAGAAGAAGGCAGGAAGTTAATATCGGAAAAAGGCTGCGTTAGCTGCCATAGTAAGGGAAATCCTTACAACGCGCCGGCGGCAGCCGCAATCGGACGGTTCTACGATCCGGACAGTTTCTTCAGCGATTTATGGAACCACCTGCCGATGATGGAAAAAGCTTCATATGCAAAAGGAAAATCTTTGCCTAAATTGTTGCCATCCGAAGTAAAATCGTTGTATCTTTACTTCAATAGAAAAGTGAGATGAGTAATGACTCATCGGGGAACAGGTAAATTAATAAATCAATGATACCGGGAAGTATAATTTATTTCCGTTCCCATACTTTTGTATTGAGTAATTTCATATCGTCTTTTTAATGAAGTAAATATGAAGAGAATTTTGTACCCGGCCAATCTATTTTTCCTTTTCGTGATATTTGAATTCAGCACTGCGACGGCAGGCGGCATTAAAGGCAGGGTGCGGCTCGAAGGCAGCGGCAGCAGTGCAAACGTACTTGTGTATATCGAACATATCGACAGCGCATTCGCGCCGCCGGAAAAACACGCTCTAATTGATCAGAAAGGGTTAAGGTTTGTTCCCGAAGTGCTCCCGGTTTTAGCGGGGACAACGGTAGATTTTCTTAACAGCGACAACGTTCTTCATAATGTATTTAGTCCTTCCAAGTGTGCGGGCAGATTTAACCTCGGCACATGGCCTAAAGGTAAAATCCGCTCTTATACCTTTTCCAAACCCGGCTGCTTTGCGACAATACTTTGCGACGTTCACCCTGACATGCAGGCGTGGATCGCGGTCCTGCAGAATCCTTACTTTGCGCTGACTAATAAAAGCGGCGGATTTGAAATTAAAAATGTCCGGCCGGGGAAATATACGTTAATAGTATGGGCGCCTTTTTATGCGACTAAAACCCTACATATTAAAATCAAAAAGACGGGCGCGTTCGAATTGAGCATTGCGCTGAAAAGAAAAAGTTAGTAATAAAGTCCATTCCTTTATATGCATTTACAGTAAATTCAGCAGCTTTTATATAAAGAGTATTAAGCTTAATTTGATAAGAAGTTCTTATCAAGATATTCATGAAATTTGTTTTTATAGTGGTCGCTTACGGGTATATAAATTTTACCGTCGAATATAATCCTATCCCGCTCTATTATTTTTATCCTGTCAAGGTTTACGATAAAGGACCTGTGTACGCGCATAAACTTCTCGGCGGGGAGTTTATCTTCTATCGCCTTTAAACTGAGAAGCGTTATAACGGGCTTGTCGTTTATCAAATGTATTTTTACATATTCACGCATGCCTTCGATATATTTTATTTCCGACAATTCTATCCTGAGCAGTTTATATTCCGATTTTACAAACAAATGGTTTTCGGTCGTTCTAATTTCTTGTCCCTGCTTTTCATCCGAAGGTTCGATTAATTTTTTTACTTTATTAGCGGCCTTTAAAAAACTCGCGTAATCGATCGGCTTTAGAAGATAATCAACGGCGTCAACTTTAAATCCTTCAACGGCGTACTTGCTGTAAGCAGTCGTAAAAACTATATACGGTTTATCTTTAAGGGATTTGACAAAGTCCATTCCGCTCAAGTCGGGCATGTTTATATCTATGAAAAGCAGTTGAACGGGGCTGTTCTCCATTTTTTCCATAGCCTCATATGCGCTGTAGTATCCTCCCACCGGTTCAAGGAACGGCGTCCTTTTTATGTAGTCAAGCATTTGCCGAAGCGCTAACGGCTCATCGTCTATTGCTATGCAATTTATCTTCATTTAACGGGACCTTCAAAAAAATGTTAAAAGTTGTTTCATTTTCATTTATCTCAAGAGAGTAATTATCTTTATATAATAATTCAAGACTCTTCCTTATATTCTGCAAACCTAAACCCGAACCGCCGGAAGTTTTTGAGGTATCCTTTTTATGTTTGCTGTTTGAAATTGTAAAACTTAATTCTTTATCATTAACATAGAGATTAATGTCGATAAAAGAATCGTTTTTATAACTTATCCCGTGCTTAAATGCATTTTCTATGAATGAAGTAAAAAGCAAGGAATTTATTTGAATCTCCGGCAGACTTTCGGGAACATTGAAGTTTATCTTAACCTTCTCGGGAAATCTTAATCTCATTAAAGAAATATAATTTTTAATAAATTCTACTTCCTTTGGCAAGGTAGTAAAACCTTTTGATGAATCATAGAGAAGATACTGCATCAGTTTTGATAACCTTATAATGCTGTCCTTTGCCGTTTCCGGGTTTATATCTATCAGAGCATGGATGTTATTCAAAGTATTCATAAAAAAATGCGGACTTACCTGATGTCGCAGCATTTCCAGTTCTGTTTTCAGTTGAATTCTTTCAAGCTCTTTTCTCTTTTTCTCTTCCTGGAGCCATTTGAATACTAGCTTAATTGCAGTACCGAAACCGACCGTAAGAACCAGGAATGTAAGGTTGTCGATAATGATCATGTGAATGGGTCTCGGCGGTGCGCCCGGCCGCAAGGCATTTAATAAATTTCGCATCCTCGGCAAACCAAGGTAAGCACTTAAATAAGACCCGGAAAAGCTACCCATCAAATCCATTAGTATAATTACCGCCAGGGCCGCGAATATATATTGCGTGTATTTTTTATTAAACAAATACTTCGGCACCAGGAATATATTATTAACAAAAAATGCAATCGCAAATGGTATTAAATGGAACCACGACAAATATACTTTTTGCCAATACCGGGGATGAACCGCTGAAAAGATAAATAACTGGGCTGCGAATATGAAAAGCCAAATAATTATGTAGCCGTATAATTCTTTTCGTTTCATTAATACAATTTAGTAAAAGTTAGAATTTTATTTATACCGGTGCCGGCATCACTAAGTAATTCCGGCGCCGGTAAAAGATAGGCATATTATTTATTAGGATCTCTTTGCATCATCGGTCTTTTCGGCCTTGACGCTTTTTCCAATTCAAGATATTTTGCATATGATGTTTCCGGGATTGCCTTCTTAATTTTTTGATCTCTTATTGCTATAAGAGGTTCTATCTTTTCTCTCGGCGGTATTCTATGCTTGTAATCGTCGGCCTTCATAAGCTTATCCATCCGGATAAAAAAATCTTTATATGCCGCATCTACCTTTACCTGCTGTTCCTTATTTAAGGATAAGGGCATGCAAATTTTTTCATTTATCCTGTTAAGTCTTGCTTTTACGGTCGGAGGTTTCATGTCGTTCTGCCTGTCTTGTGAAAGACCGCTTGCCGTTAAAATAACATCAGCAATTAGTATTGAGAATATTTTAGTCTTTATTTTTGTTTTAAAAATGTTTGTTTTGAATTATAAAAATTTATTCACCCGTAATAGGTAAATCCCGAATTGCATATAATCTATTTCATTAGTATTAACTTCTTTGTATCGGTAAACCTGTCGGCCACGAGTTGATATAAATAAACTCCGCTGGACAACTTACTCCCGTTAAAGTTTACCGCATATGTACCTTTGCTCTTGTACCCGTTGACAAGAGTGTTTACAAGATTTCCCAAAATATCGTAAACTTTTAACGTTACATTGCTGCCTGTCGAAAGCTGGTAGCTTATAGTAGTACTGGGATTAAAAGGATTAGGATAATTTTGATTTAGTATATATCCGGTTATCTGCGAATTATTTTTTTCAATCCCCGTAGGATACTGTTCGATTTTTCCTTTCCGCGATAGATCTTTCCCAACTAAGCCTGAATATTGAGCGGAATATCTATAAATTTTAAATACCATATTAACTTGAGGAGTATCGTCCTGTGCCGCAATACCGCTTTGTGATACAGGGTTTATATATTCCCAGACAATATTTCCCGAGCTGTCTACTTCAAAAAATCTTCCGTCAACTCCTTCGCAGATTAATGTATTTCCGTTGGGAAGACGATCCGCACCCCCGAGGTGAGATGAGTAAAACGAGTTTGCCGGGTCGGCCTTATACTCCCAGGTTACTTTGTCGGGGCCGTACGCGCCTGAATTTTCTAAGTAATAATTGCCGTTAGAATCTATCGGCGGAGTTATTTCTTCTATGGTAGAGTAGTCCCCTCCCGGACGATCTTTCCCGTTATTGAATATCATAATATCTCCCGTACCGGTTAGACCTGAATCGACCCACCTGGCGTCATGCTGATAATAAAGCTTTTGGTCCGACGGGCCTCCCGCGCCGTATGCCTGCGGGTTTCCCCAGCGGTAAAGAATATCTCCTCCATGTCCTCTTTTACCGCCCGTATGCCCGGCAGCCTCGGCGGTAGACGTGGAATGGTCACTTACCCATATTTCGCTTAGGTTGTGAATACTTAATAGAATCTCGTCCAGCCCGGGATTATAGCGTATGGAATTTATGTGAAGCCAATCTTCATCTGCGCTTCCGAAATTTAAATCGATTAACTCGGGATGGGAGGAAACAGTACCGTAATTTGATTTAGTCGAATCATAATCCTGGACTAAATGATTCCATACATGCCATTCCCAAACAATTTTACCGCCGGATGTTCCGGTCGGTTTTACTTCGATTATTTTTTCGGACCATAGATCGCTTCCTAAATTAGAAGGGTTCCTGCCCGCGGCAACAGCATCATCATACGACTTTCTTTCCCACGAAATCATCAGCAAGTCTCCGTCGGGCATATATGCAACATCGTGATTTGTACACGAGTCGGGATAACAATAATCGAACGACCATATAAGATTCCCGTCCCAATCGTATCTCTCTATTCTTCCCCCTGAACCCCCGGCGTTAAATGAGTTGCCTTTTTGAACAAACGCGGTCCGTAAAAGGCTGCCGTCCGGCATAAGCATGACCGCCAGACCCGGTCTGTATGCACTCGACCATGAATGAATCAGGTAGCCTTCGTTATCAATCAAATAAGTATTTGTTGACGTCATCGGGGCAAAGATAGTATAACCGCTATATGACGCCGCGCTGTCGTTCATAATAAGGCCGACGGTATTCGACTGCGCATTTATAAACGACTGCGACAGCAAAAAAACACATAGCGTAATTAATATTCTGATTTCTTTTTCCATAATTCTCATTCCGTTTTATTTCAGGCAGATCATTTTAGCCGTTTTTGAAAAATTACCGGCGGTTAACCGGTAGAAATACACCCCGTTTGAAAGTTTACCCGCGTTAAAATTTACGGAATAACTTCCGCTGTTTTTATATTCATTAACAAGCGTGCCGACAAGTTTTCCTAGGATATTATATATATTCAAAGTTACATGGCTGCCTACCGGTATTTGATATTCGATAGTAGTACTAGGATTAAAAGGATTTGGATAGTTCTGGCTTAATGCAAAACCTTCCGGGACCGAAGCATTATTATTTTCACCGACGGAAGTAGTAACCGCAGCGTCGCGGACTAACCTGACATAATTATAAATCCTGATAACATCGCCTTGCGGGCCGCGGCCGTCGGGATAATCGCTGGGGTCTCCTTCTTTCGGATCCGTTCTTTGCGCACCGGCGCCGTGAACATCCATAAGGGTATAAAAGCCGCCGGGAGACGGCATGTAGCCGAGAGCTTTTCCGAAAGCCACATAATCCGCTTCCGAACTGTGATATTCATTTCCGAAAAAGTCCAAATGGGTAGTACTGCTCCAGAAAAACGGATAATCCGTAACCCCGCCTTCGTCTATAATTGACGTACAATTAAAAACGGTATCTATTGCGGCGGAATTTGTGGTCGAAGGCGAGCGGGAATAATCAACGATACTCTGCAGCTCCTTAACGTTGGGAAGCCGCCAATCGCTGTATCCCAGGTAACCGGAGGAATCCATACTCTGCACCCATTCAAGCGCCTGCTCCCAGTTTAACCCTTTTTTACTGTCGTCTTTGCACCACATCAATCCTGTTGCGCGGTCGGTTATTGTTCCGTCGCCGTTGTCGTGGAACCTGTTTATTCCGTAATTTGTATTTCCTCTTACGAACCGGATGTAATATTATATGTCGCTCATAATCGGGTATCCTTTGATCCGTCCGTCGGCAAAATTGACTCCGAAAGCCGTCGGGTTCCCGTTCATTGTAGTTGATACGTATCTGGTGCTTGATATGCATTGAACGTCGATAGTCCGTTCTCCTTCATTAAGATCGCCGTAAACAAAACTGAAATATGCAGTGTCGATAAACGGGATTCCGCCGTGACTATTTGTGTTGCTGGGCGCGGCCCCGGAATAATTAATAAGAGAATAAAGTTCTTTTATGGAAGGTACGCGCCAGTCACGGTATCCGTCCAAAGTCATTGTATCGGCAGCAGCAATTGCTTCGTCGTACGTAAGCTTATCGGAAGTATCGATTATACCGTCGTGATTTAAGTCCAGACTTTGAGACCACATCAATCCCGTTACATTATCCGTAATCGTTCCGTTCCCGTTATCGGTATATGAAGGCTGATAACCTTTATATTGTGCATCCTGTCCGTAAAAAGGACTGCCTGCGGCAGGCGCGGCTATAGCGGCAGACGTATCGTAACAACTTTTTTGTCCGGTACCGACAATTTTATAAGTCAATCCTGATTGGGCCCATATATTATTACTCAACGGAACCAGCAGTGTTGTAGTGATTGCAATATTTATAAATAACTTTAGTCTCATCATATATACCTTGAATTATTAATTGAATTTTTATTTCGTTAGTTTATTTATTGGGACCTTGAGCCTGCAATTAATTATCGAATAAAATCGTATTATTATCATTTATTTCTATCATTATTTCCCGCACCCTATTTCTGGAGCAAAAATAATTTATTCATCGTTACTTGTAAAAAATATTCAACAGATAAGGAAATTGTTTCAACTAAACGGATAGATTTATCTCCGAAAATTTATTCCCGTAATCAAAAAGAGAGTCCGGAGGATTATTTCCCCGCACAGAATAATCCAATTCTTTTAATCCTTTAACAACAATAAATTCAGGATTCAAAATCCTGATTTGGAAGGATAGGACTTTATAATGCAATGGAAATTGTTCGTGAACGGTAAAAAAGCTGCGGAACAATTCGATAATTACTTTCTCGGTGATTCGGGAAAGAAATTTTCAAACATCCGGAATATTTTTTTTCATGGTAGTTTAACCGTCCGGATTCTGTTAAAGATAGGGATCAATTAAATTTATAAATTGGAATATGCTTACATATTGGATTGTAAAAAAATTTTACAACTCCGGATTTAGCCTTGTCCGCCGAAATTTTTCTTTTAACATAGGCATTAGTAATTTTAATTCTGTTTCTCAATATGCATTTACAATTAATATTTTTTTGAGTTAAATGATATTTTACATCGAAAGTTAGGGGAGAATAAAATTTTCGATCCCGCCTTTGTCCGGTATACAGGATTCTCCTTATTTAATTGAGACAACTAGTATTTTATATTTTTATGTTTCCGGCCGTTTGATTATTTCCGGAATATGTAAATAGGTCAACATATATTGTGCAACATCGTATTATCGTTTTTAATTAAGTAGGGAATAATGCTCTCTAAAATTATGTCAAGCGCCACTTTGGGTATTGACGCGTACCTTGTGGAGGTTGAAACGAATGCTGAAAAAAACATACCGTCTTTCACTATTGTCGGTCTTCCCGATAACGCGGTCAAAGAAAGCCGTGAAAGGGTGATCTCCGCTATAAGCAACAGCGGATTTGAGTTCCCGGCGAAAAGGTATACCATTAACCTTGCGCCCGCGGATATTAAGAAAGAGGGAAGCGCATTCGATCTGCCTATTGCAATAGGCATTTTAACGGCAGCCGAACTGGTTAAGTCAAAGAACCTTGCCAAAACAATATTCCTGGGAGAGCTTTCTCTGGACGGGACGCTCCGTTCGGTCAAAGGCGCGCTGCCCGTCGCTGTAGAAGCCAAGAAAAAAGGATTCGAGAGGATCATTCTTCCTGCCGGTTCTTCCGGTGAAGCTTCAATTGTAAACGGGATAGATGTTTTTGCAATGGACTCGCTGTTCGAAGTAATAGGCTTTCTCAACGGAGAAATCGTAAAAGAAAAAGTAATAACGGATACGGAAACATTGTTTTCCATGGTTAACCAGTACCACCTGGATTTTTCCGACGTTAAAGGTCAGGAGAACGTAAAACGCGCCTTGGAAGTTGCCGCGGCCGGTTCCCACAATATTTTAATGATAGGTCCGCCCGGCTCCGGCAAAACTATGCTGGCTAAAAGACTGCCGACAATCCTTCCGCCGATGACTTTCGACGAAGCGCTCGAGACGACAAAAATCCATTCGGTTGCCGGTATTATTCCCAAAGACAAAGCATTAATTACGGAGAGACCTTTCCGCAGCCCTCATCATACGGTATCGGATGCGGCTCTTATTGGCGGAGGCTCTTTCCCCAGGCCGGGCGAAGTGTCGTACGCCCATCACGGGGTTTTGTTCCTGGATGAGCTGCCCGAATTTAAAAAGAACGTGCTCGAAGTTCTCCGGCAGCCTCTGGAAGATTCGCGAGTTACCGTGAGCCGATCAAAACTGTCGCTCGAGTTCCCGGCAAATTTCATGCTCGCCGCGGCAATGAATCCCTGCCCCTGCGGATTCTATACAGATCCGGCAAAAGAATGCACCTGCGCTCCTCCCCAGATACAGAGATACATGGCAAAGATATCCGGCCCTCTGCTGGACAGAATCGATATCCATATAGAAGTGCCCGCGGTGAAATATAAAGAACTTTCGGCCGGACTGAACGGCGAAGGATCAAATACTATCCGGGAACGGGTCATTAAGGCGAGAAAAATTCAGCTTAACAGGTTTAAAGGTATAAGATATATTTATAACAACGGCGATATGGGGTCCAAGGAAGTAAGACAATTCTGCAAACTTGATCCCGCCGGGTCCGACCTGGTTAAAACGGCCATGACCAAGCTGGGCTTTTCGGCAAGAGCTTACGATAGAATATTAAAAGTCGGCCGCACCATTGCCGATCTCGACGGTTCCGGAAATATTCTTTCCCGGCATATAAGCGAGGCCATACAGTATAGGAGCCTGGATAGGGAGCTGTGGAAACATTAAAAAACATTACCCTGAAATAATACGATATACGAGGTTAAAATGAACGAGATAAAATTATTTGTTTATTCAATCCAGCCCGTTATTGTAGAAGGGATCAGATATTTTTTCAAAAGCGAACAGTATATAAATATCTGCGGCATCACCAGCGAGAAGAAATCCATTAAAATGTTTTTGCAGAATAAAGTCCCGCATATTTTGCTGATCGACGATACAGGGATGGAGTATATTGAAATTATTAAAATTATCGAAGAGGTTAAAACCGACATGCGGAATTTCGAGATAATTATTTTTACCATAAACGAGGATACCAAGTATTTGGGAATGCTTTGCAATAAAGGCATCAAAGCATTGGTGAGCAAGAAGTCATCCAAGGATATTCTTCTTGACGCGGTTAAGCACGTGGAGAACGGACAACTGTATATAGATAATTATTTTTCGTATTTAATGTTGAAAACCAAGACCGCCGCGGTTACATACTTCGCCCGGCAGCTTATGAAAATTACAAAGAGGGAAAAAGAAATTTTGGTTATGCTTTCCGAGGGTATGAGAAACAAAGATATGGCGGAAAAACTGTTTATTAGTCCCCGTACGGTAGAAGTATATAAAATTAATTTATCGCGGAAGCTAAATCTGCAGGGATGTCCGGAATTGCTGAGGTATGCCGTAGTGAACAGGGAGGAAATACTAAGGACTTTTCTAAGCGACGAATACCTAAGTAATAACCCTGACGCATGTTAAGCGGATGCCATTACCGAAAATTCTTCGATTACCCTGATTGATTTATGCCCGGTTCTTATTTAAGTTCTAATTTATATAACGGCTTTGATCGAACAAAAAAAAATTAACAGCGGCAAACGGAGATTTGTATTATCCGTATTAATTATCAGGATAAATTCTCTTTAAAGAGCATTATCCAGGGGAGATGGTAATAATACGGCTCTAATGACAAATCTCCGGCCTGCTGTTATAAAGGTTTAAGGATAAATAGGGAAGGGGGAACATATGATAAATATTCAAAAAGAGTTGAAGTCGCTTAAGCTCAATGTAGAATACAACATTAACAAATACTGCAGGAAAGATTTCGATTTGGATTATTGGGATGTCTTTAGGAACGAAAGCTGGCTTTTAACCTTCCCCTTTAATTATATAGGTCGATTCGAAGCCGATACCGATCTCGTGAGAAAAATTGCTGTTATTAATTGCCTGTATTCCGGCATGTTCCTGAAGGATGATTTACTTTCGGATGATCCGCGTAACGGGAACGGCAAGTGCCGGACGGATGTTAGAACCTATTGCTATGTTAAATTACTTAATATCCTTGCTACAAGGCAGTATGTTTACCAGTGCGGCGAAATCATTTTAAAATATTTGTTCATGTACGAAGAAATTTATTATTCTTCCTTGGTCAAAGAAAAGAATCTTGAAGCACTAAGCGTAAGTGAAGTTTATATCCCCGAGAGTTTAAATATAATCGGACAAAAATTATTGCCGCTTGCCGCCAGTTTTGCCGGCTACTGTATTTTAAAAGACCGGGAATCTTTAATACCAAAGTGCGAAGAATTGATTGTCGATTATCAGATTGCAAAACAATTATTTAAAGATATAAACATGATTAAAGGATTCTCTTACGGCCGGGACAGTTCGCGCCGGATAAATCAAGTTCCGGGAATAAACAACGTTCGAAACGTACCTGCTGAAGAAATATGCGAGCAGGTTGCGGACAATAATCTTGATTTATTGATGATAAATACCATGAAAAAATATTTAAAAAGTGCAATGAAATCGGCGGACGAACTTAATTTTGATTTAATGAAACATGAAATATTAATGATGAAAGAATCAGTAGAAATTTACGAAAAGTGTTGAACATACAATAAAATGATATTTATAATTAACGGAAATCACCCGGTATATCCTGCCTGACGACATTACATTCGGAAAAATATTGAACGCAAAAAATTATTCCCCAAAATTTATTTACTATTAATAAAAAAATATTCTAACTTTAACTGCGGCAAATAATGAATGATTGTTAGACAGGGAATATATACCTCCCGGTTGGTCGGGAAAAACAAATAGCCGTGCTTGCCGGTGTCAAAATAGATTCGTTGAAAGAACGAATAAAGGGAGATTCCGAAAAATGAATAATAAGACTGGAAAACAGAATTCAGTAAAAAGAGAAGATCACGAACAGCCCCCTGCGGTTACCCGGGACGGTATGCGCTATCATCATACCGGTATCCCAACACGCGAGGTGAAACCGCATGAAAAATATCTGAAAGAATATAAAATGTACGTTTCCGGTTTCGATACCAGCGAATACGGCGTCGAATGGATGCGCTTTGAGGAAGGATCGCCCATTTCCGAAATTATAAAGAAAGTTCCCCATGTGGCTTTTGAAGTGGACGATCTCGATTCCGCAGTTAAAGGTAAAAAATTAATCGGCGGAATAAGCTCGCCGTCCAAAGGCGTGAGGACCGCGATGATAATTGAGAACGAGGCGCCGGTTGAGTTTATCGAATTCGATAGTAATATTTTTAAAAAAGGGAAATAATATGGAAATTAAATTGGAACCGCTCGAAAAAAAATACCTTGAAGAATTCGTTCAATCCTCGAACAGACCTATTATTCCGTTAAAATATTCTTTCTTATTAAGTGCTGTAATTTCGCTGGCGGGATTGATCTTATTCGTCTCGGCGGTTGTAATCACTCTGAATAATCTTGCGGACAGAACGGCGTACTGGGTATTATTACCCGGCATGACGGGCGGTATAGCAGCTATTGTTTCGGGCATTTTTTTATCCGGGTTTTTGAGAAAATACAAGAAAACCGAAAGGGTAGTTAAAATTATAAAAAAATTACTGGTCTAACTTAGCAACGTCAAATTAGTCGATTCTGTCCTTACGGTTTTTGTACAAGGTTTGCACTTTATATAAAAGGGGGCGGAATGAAAACAATAATTTTATTCTTTGTATTTTATTTATGCCTTTTGATCTCATGCGATTCGTCCACCGGTCCTTCAGGAAATAATGCATGGATCCTTCAGAGGGATAAACAGGACAGCATAACTTACTATTCGATATTCTTTTCCGACCGCAATAACGGCTGGATCTGCGGATCCGGAGGGACAATTAAGAATAGCACCGACGGAGGAAAGACCTGGCTGCCGCAGCAGAGCGGCGTTACCGCAAATCTTTGGGACATCAGCTTTATAAACAGCCTCAGCGGCTGGATCTGCGGGGAGGATAACACGATATTGAAAACCTCCGACGGCGGAAGAACATGGAGCGATATTTCCCCTTCATCCGAAGAAAACCGGATTTTCGTATCGATTAAATTTACCGACGGCAATAACGGGTGGATAAGCTCAAATTCAGGAAGTATTTTAAGAACAACGGACGGGGGAGTTTCATGGAGCGTAAAAAAAAGCGGTCTTATCGGCGCTTCGTATTTATCCGTGCTTGACGCTGAAACGGTTTATGCGCTTAGCGGGAAATTTTATAAAACAATAAGCGGCGGCGGACAATGGGATTCCGCCGAAGTACATTTTCCCGAAGGGAATTTCCCGGCAGGAATATTTTTCCATGATAATAATAACGGCTGGATTTCAATCGTAAATTTAATTTCAAGTTCCGTGATAAACGATGTCCCTGTGTTTTTTACAAACGACGGCGGGAAAACTTGGACAGCTTCGGAGATGATCAAAGACGGCGGTTTAAGGTGCATTTATTTCATAAATAAAAATTTAGGATGGACAGCCGGTCTGCAAAATATATATAGGACAACGGACGGAGGAAGACACTGGAAGGCGGAATTTTCACCTTCCGGCGGATTTTTATTCGCCAAGGACATTTGTTTTGTGGACGAAAACTGCGGATGGATATTAAACTGGGACGGAGCCGTTTATAAATATACCGATCGGGATTAATTTAGTCCGGGTAAAACCGCAGGCGGCTTATAACAAAAGCGGCTGTCCAAAAGTAATTATTTTCTCAAACCGGTTATAATCAGCTTTTTAGACAGCCCATTAATTTTTTACGTTTAACGCTTTAAAAATTAAGATCTTCTATATTGCTTTTATGAACATGATAAAGAATTATCCCATGGATCTTAATCCCAAAAGACTTATTCCGAAAATAGATATGAATATAGCCGTAAGTATTGCCGCGATTATAAGATAAATTATAATTAAAACGACGATTGAAACTATAAGATATGTTACCGACTTGTCCTGAGGAGTCTTCATCATATGCGGCAGTCCGAGATACATGAGGTAAATGCCGTACAAACCGAATAATCCCCCTATCCAGCCTATTGCCGGAATAATATTAAGTATGCCGCCTACCCAGGCCGGGGTATATGAATACGCAACAAGCTGAATTGCCCGGCCCATATTTTTCTCGGAAGAGAAGCTTCCTGCCAGGGCATTTATGACAATCGCGGTCAAATAGACGACTATGAACGCGGAAACAAACTGAACCAGTCCCATTGCTATTCCCCAGGAGAAAGATCTAATCATCCCGGTACCGATAACGCCGCGTCCGATTATTTCGGCTATGGCCGGCAGCAGAGCCATTGGAAGAACATAACCGATCATTACCTGCGAGGTATTCGGCTCTTCGGCGGAAATAGCCGGCCATTCGGTTTTGGGCGAAACAATAATGTTTTTTGCGCGGTCTACTAGATTCATTTTATAATTCCTTCCATATTAATTAATTATGAACGAGAAATTATTTATTAGTGTTTTAATTTTTACTATTCGCTTCACGGTAAAAATTAATTCAAACTTTATTAAATCTAAGATTGCTGCATTTATTGTCTTATGTTAAAAAACCGAGTTCCCGTTTTGGCTCTACAGCATAACAACTTATTATCGCGGATGCGTTCGTCGATAGAAATGTTCATAAACTCCTTCAAACTATGAAATTGGAGTTTCATAATCAAATGAAATTATGTTTGTTAATAAAAAATTAATTTAGGCTGGGTTTAATGACCGGAGGATGGAATATTTTAAATTTATGCTTTATCAATCTATAATTAATTCAATAGCTTATGATACGCGCGGGACTCGTCCTTTTTTCCCCATGTATTGTACAGACTAGCCAGCAGTTGAACCGCTTCCTTTGTATGCATATCGTTGCTTCCGTATCCCCTGAAGTAGAATCTATATGCGTCCTTCAGCAGCTTCTCGGCTTCCGGATATTCGGTTTGTTTCATTTTAATTTCTCCGAGGAGCAATTTGTATTTCGCCGTAACCATGTTCGCAGCACCGAATTCCTTTTCCGTCAGTTTTAAATATCTCCCGGCAATTTTATCAGCCGTATTCAATGAATCCGTTTTAACGAGAAGCTTGCAGTAACTAAGGTAGGTAAGCAGCGATGCAATATTATTTCCTCCCATTAACTGTTTGTGCATGCTTATTGATAGCATGTAAAGCGAATCGGCTTTTTTATAATCTTTTTGCTCCGAGGCAATTTTCGCAAACCCGTTCAGGCAGGCCGCCATAAAAGGACTTTTATAAACCCCCATTGAAGCGCGGGCGGTTTTTTCGGTTTCCCTACAAAGGACGTAAGCCGAGTCTTTATCTTTAAATGCGGATTTTATAAATGCCAGGATCAGGAGGTCGCCTGCATAGGTTAAATTCTGCGTCCCTATCGCATTCTTTTCGATTTCCATCGAATGCCTGACCTGCTGTTCCGCTAAATTAAAATTGCCCTCCATACAGTTTATGTCGCTTAACTCTTTTAAACAAATTCCGACCGACTTATGTTCGGGCCCGTTAAGCTTTGCGTGCATCGTCATAGACCTTGTGAAATATATTTTGGCCGAATCGTATTTTTGTTCGTTAAAATAAACCAGACCGATGTTATATATTGCGAATGCTACGTCGGGATGCTCCTTCCCGAGGAATTTTTCCCTCATGGCAAGCACTTTCAGATACAGGTCTTTTGCGTAACCGTATTTGCCCTGCAGCCTGTATATGCTTGCAAGCCCCTGCATGCTGTATGCAACGTCAGGATGCTCGGGGCCGTGCAGTTTGATGTCCATATCGAGAGACGTCCTGAACATTTTTTCGGCTCTTTTGTAATCGCCTTTATCGCGTAGCAGCTCGGCATAATTATAAGTGGTGGTCGATAGTTCGGGGTGTGGTTTGCTCCCGTAAATTTTTTTCTGTTCGGAAAGAGTCATGTTAAAAAGGCTGTCCGCCTTCTCATATTTTCCTTCCTCGTGATAATCAAGGGCTAAGTCGTTCATCATAGTGTACCGCAGTTCGTTATTATCCGGGAACCCGGATCTTAACGATGCAATAATATTTATATAGAGAGAATCGGCCTTATCGTAGTTGCCTGAAAGGTAATAATACCATGCAAGATCCGAGAGGCAGTTCATATAATCAATGTTGTTTTTTTGAGAAAGAGAGGAATAAATCGACATCGATTTTTTAAGCAGCGGCTCCGCGGGTTTGAATTCTCCTTTAAATAAATGTATTTCACCCAGGTCTTTCAGGCTTTCGGCAAGATCTGCATTAATTTTGTTGTCTTTTTCATTTATCCGCAGAGCTTCATTAAATAATTTTTCGGCTTTTTCGTATAATCCGAGGTTTATATAAACTTCTCCTATAAGGTTAAGCATGGTTTCTTTTACGTCGGGCTGATCCGAAAGATCGTTGTTGATCTTCTGCGCTCCTTTATCCAGCAGTTCCCTCGCGGTTATTGTTTCTCCCCGCGCCTGGTACGGATCGGATACCTTAAATATGTTCTTAAGAAAACCTGCTACCTGCTGGGCTTTCTGTGCTTCCAAACGGGCTTTATCTCTTTCCCTTTTTAGCTGAATCGTATAATAAGTAGTAATTACGGTTACTGCCGTGAATATAATGAACGAACTAATTACGGCGATTTTGTGCCGTTTAATAAATTTTCCTGCCCGGTAAGCGGGTGTGCTTTGTCTGGCCGATACCGGCATGCCTTTCAGAAAATTTTCTATATCCTGCTGGAACTGTTCCGCCGAAGCGTATCTTCTCCCGGGTTCTTTTCTTAATGCCGTTAAACATATATTGTCAATATCCCCGGACAAGATTTTCTTTAGTTTATCGGGCTGAACATTCCCGATATTATCTTTACCCTCCGTCTGCGGAATGGAGTTTTTCTTTTTAGTCGAAATTAAACTGCTTGGTTTTGAAGGTTCGGTTAAGCAAATGATTTTTTCGAGTTCGACCGGTGACCGGCTATTTAATTTGAAGGCTTTTTCACCCGTTAAAAGAAGGTACAGAACCAAACCCAGGGAATAAATATCGGTTGAAGTAGTAACGTGCTCGCCTTTGACCTGTTCAGGCGAAGCGTATTCGGGCGTCATTACGTTGAATTTCGTACCCGGATAGGCAGTCTGCTGCAGCGGGTCGTTTTCCGTAAATACCTTAGCGATTCCGAAATCCAGTAATTTAACGATACCGTCTTTTGTGATCATAATATTACTAGGCTTAAGATCCCTGTGAATTACAAGGTTTTGATGTGCGTATTGAACAGCCGCACAGACTTTCGAAAAAAGTTTCAGTCTTTCATTGATCGAAAGTCCGTTCCCGTTGCAGTATTCGTCTATAGGCTTTCCCTCGACATATTCCATTGTAAAGTACGGAAGATTTTCCTCCGTTAGTCCGCCGTCTAAAAGTCTTGCAATATTCGGATGCTGAAGGCTTGCGAGAATCTGCCTTTCGATACCGAATCTTTTTATGATTTCGGCTGAATTCATGCCCGGCTTAATGATTTTCAAGGCAACTTTCTGATTAAACTGGCCGTCCGCTCTTTCCGCTAAAAACACAGCGCCCATACCGCCTTCGGCAATTTGTTTTATTATTCGGTATTTGCCAATGATTTTTCCCTCGTAATTTTTATGCAGCAGCAGATTTATCGAATCGGCGGCCTTGCTTTTCAATAACCGGGGCACATTGGAATCTGCTTCGATCAGTGTAATTATCTCTTCGATCATTTCTTGATCGTTATCGCAGGCGGATTTGAGAAACTCCGTCCTTTCGGGCTCATCTAGCTTTAAGGCCTCTTCGAAAATTATACCGATTTTCTGCCAGCGATCCGGATTCATATCAAATTCCTGTTTAATTCTCTGCTTAGCCATGCTCTTGCCAGACGCCAATCCCTGCGCACCGTAGGAACGGAAACATTAAGCACTTCGGAAATTTCTTCGTGCGTGAGTCCGACGAAAAACCAGTACTCGATTATCTTGCTCTGCCGTTCGTTAATCTTTTGAAGTTCTTTAAGAGCTTCGTCCAGTGCGATGAGTTCTTCGGGTTTTGTCTCCCGTTCAATCTGATCGTCCACGAATGTGACCATCACATTTTCTCCGCCTCTTTTCTGAGCTTTATGCTGGTATGCGTAATTTATCAATATACGCCGCATTGCCTGAGAAGCGATAGCGAAAAAATGCGCGCGGTTCTGCCAGTTTACCCTTGTCTGATCGACCAGCTTAAAATATGCCTCGTGGACCAGTGCCGTTGCGTTAAGCGTGTGATCTTTTCTTTCCTTTCTCAGGTGCATGTGCGCAACCTGGTGAAGCTCGTTATAAACAAGCGGCATCAGCGAATCAATTACGGCTCTGTTGCCGCCCGTAAGCTCTTCGAGTAAACGCGTTATATCTTCTTTATTTTCCAAATATTAAGTCAAATCGGTATTTATTATGAAATCGCAAAACGGAAGGTTCAATTCGAATTGAATTTAGTCATTGGGATCCAATTATTCAATAAATAGGAAATTCAGATCACAAACCGCAAAAAATTTCAGTCCCTTTATCACTTTTGCTTTTTTTTCCTGCGTATATAGTTGAGATTAAAAATAACAAGGTGCGGCCATGAAATATTTCTTCTCTTTATTAATATCAATTATAATATTTGTTACTTCTTCATTTGCTCAAAGCCCCGAGGAGCCTTTTAAGGGACATCATAATATCGTAAAATCGAATGAACTGGCGCTGTTCTGGAACTATCATGCAAGCGCAGACTCCACCGTATATCATCAGGTCTTCAGTTATGCCGGTAATTCGGGTAAATATATAATTGATTCGTCCGAGAAAGGATCTTATAACGGAGATCTCGGAACAGTTTATAACCAGGGTTATATTAAGCCGCATATTAATGTTGTTACCGGTGACTTTTACGGCGACTCAAGAGATGATATAGTCGCAGCCTGGAATTCGGCCGGCAACTCTTTAAATATCGTAGTTCCTCAAATTGCTAAGGGAAAATTCACATGGAGCAGTCAGAATGTCCTGAAACTTACCGGGGTGCTTTATCCGGTACCGGTTAATTCGAAGGCAACCCGTTTTAAGTTAATCGAAGGAAACTTTGATACTGCCTCTCATCCGGGATTTGCGCTTGCATACTGGGACCAGACCGGTCATATCCAGATTAGGATTTATTATATAGATCCTTCCACCGGCCAGCCGGTTGAAAAGGGAACGGTTAACGACTTTTATATGGATCCGGCACACGACAACGCAGGATTTTACGATATCGCGGCGGCTGATTTAAACGGAGACGGAAAAGATGAAATTATCCTTTCCGCTTATGACAACAGCGCATATAATACATGGGCTGTATCTACGGAAATATACGATTGCGAGAGCAGCGGCGTAAAGATTTCAATCGTACCCAAAGCGAAGAAAAGCGATATGTATACCTCATCCGATTTTCTTAGGACAAATTATGTCTTAAATAATATTGCCGTTGCCGGCGGTTATTTCCAAAGCGTCGCAAAAGAAGAATTTGTAGTTGATTTCGTTTTAACAAACAACAGCGAAGGTACTATAAACTACGTACTTCCCGCTTATACCGACTCGGCACTTACAACAATAAACGTTAATCTGGACAATCTAGTAAATGTGCATCAATCAAACGGCGATTATACAATGGGAATCAGCGCGGTAACCGGCGATATCAATAATGACGGTAAAGATGAACTTGTTCTCGGCAGCCAGGCTTCAATTTATATTTATGATATAGATTCAACGATGAAATTAAATGAAATTAGCGGAAGCGTATACGGATCGGATGAATACGCCAACGGAAGTATTTTGCTGGCGGATCTCAACGCGAGCCTGACCGATTCCGTTTGGAACCCGGAAATAGTTTATACCTCTACCAGCGGCAATCAATTAAAGATCGGCGTACAGGAACCGATAATCGATCCTTCGGGCGATATAACATCGATTGAGGATAGACTCGATACTACTATATTTACCGGTGCCGGTACATCGCAGTTTTACTGGGGAATCGCGGCGGGCGATTTCAACGATCAGGGCATACGGCTCGGTACTCCGAAGTATTATCATGTAACAAACCTCGTTCAGCCTCTGGTTATTCTCAACGCGCCGCCTGTTCATTTTGATGTTTTTAACGATTCCGCATTTGATATCGATAATTTTTTTAACGGACAGCAGGGAGATTTTTATTCAAGTTATTTTAATTCTTCTGAATCGGAAATTGAGGTTGAATCGGAAACACACAGCTCCTGGTCGATCGGGGCATCCGTTGAAGGCGGTTTTGAAGTACCTATAATCAAGACCGGCGTTAAAATAAAACTCGATGCCGATTACGGGCGGGATTTTTCCAAAGTTAAAACCAATACCCATACTTTTAAAATAAATCAGAATATAACAGCCAGCGGCGACGATTATATTTACGCCACGATCTCCGACTATGATGTATGGGAATACCCGATCATTGCCAATGACAGCATCAAAGGTTATACTCTTGTCGTGTCGCCCACCTCCACGCAGAACGCCTGGTTCCCGAGTAAAAGCCCCGAAGCGGATGACTATCTTCCCGACCATGAGGTAGGCAATATACTTTCGTACCGCTCGGTTACTTCGCCTTCGGATAATTCCGCCTTTAAAACAGCGGTAAAATGGAACTCTACCGATCAGGTTACTTTAACCGATGATCCGTTGTTCAGTTTCCAGTGGTCCTTGGAAAATTCCAATTCTACTCAAACCACTACTTCAAATAAAGTAAGCTGGAACCTGGGTTCCGAAATAAGTTTTGAAAGTGCCTTTAAGTTTGTTCCCGATATAAGCATCAAAGGAAATTATTCTCATGATAATGTTTCTACTCAAACGAATACCGCAACATTCACAAAAGGATTGGATGTTCACCTCGGCCCGATAACCGGAAAGTACGGCGATGCTTATTATTCGGTCACGCCTTATGCATACTGGGCTACAAACGGTGCCCTTGTACTTAATTATGCGGTTACTCCTTCCGCCGCAGTGCCGGGTAAGCCTGAAACATGGTGGCAGCAGAAATACGGCCATAAATCGGATCCGGCATTGATTCTTCCGTGGCGGCTGGATAATTATAAAGGCGGAAATATATCGGCTGAGGAACTGCAGGAGACGAAAGAGATTCAATTCAGTAAAGAAAATCCGACGCCGGGAGATACGATAAATGTTCAGGTTAGAGTGCATAATTTCAGTCTGATAAATACGCCTTCCCCTGTAGAAGCCGAGTTTTATCTCGGCGATCCTTCTAACGGCGGTACTTTGATGCAAAGTATAACTGGCGCTTCAACCTTCAGCACAAGCGATTATATCCCGGCCAGGGGCAGTAAAATAATCAGCTTTAACTGGATATTCCCGGCCGATGCTCCTTATAATCCCAAAATATATGTGGTGCTGGATCCTAATAATAAAATTGATGAGGTGCACGAAAGCAATAATGTCGGCTGGAATCTGCTCACTTATACCGGCGGCACTACCGCCGTCAGGAAAAATACTTCGGTTGTAGAATCTTTTAGGCTGGAACAGAATTACCCGAATCCTTTTAATCCGACTACGACCATAAGATATTCGATCCCGCAGGTGAGATTCGTTACTCTGAAAGTATACGATATCCTGGGAAGGCTTGTAAAGACTCTGGTTAACCGGCAGGAGATGCCGGGCATGCACGAAGTTCAATTTGACGGAAGCGATATTGCCAGCGGCGTGTATTTCTACAGAATTCAAGCAGGCGGATTTATTTCCGCCAAGAAATTTGTTTTGCTGAAATGATTTCTTATTCGCTTTTTTTCGCCGGACCATATTCCGGTTTTAATACTCTATGCAGAATAACGCTGACAGGCTTATAACGAAGATATTAAATGTTGTTTTAATCACAGAAGTAGGAGAGAATATATAAAGAATTTCAATTATTGAATTATTGTTGTTATTATGAAAACGGAATTGTTCATTTCAAAATTTCTAATTAATAATCTCCGTGATTCTATCTATTTATTAATAGTAATCTTAATAAAGGTTATAGGTCTGATATGAAATTCTTATTGTACAGCGCAATCGTATATTGTCTTTTAACCGGGGATTTATTTGGTCAGGGACAAACCGTTCAGGATCCGTTCCACGGACATCATAATATTGCAAGCTCCGACGAAATTGGATTGTTGTGGAATTATGACGGTTCTCAGAGCTCTGCGGTAAATCATCAAATACTGCATTATTACGGCAGCTCCGGGCAGTATTTTCTTGATACTGCGGCAAGTGGATCCTACACCGGAGCTTTGGGAGCAAGCGCCCCGAACTATTATTATAATTATTCCTTCGACGCTATTACCGGCGATTTTAAAGGCGACGGTTACGATGAAATGGTCGGCGCCTGGGAGGGATCCGGCAACTCTCTGAATATTGTAATCCCCAAAATCGATAAAAATAACCTACAATCGAACAGCCAAAATGTTCTGACGCTGCCGGGCGTTCTATTACCCGATCCGCATAATCCGGATGCCGTAAGGTTTAAGTTAATAAAAGGGTATTTTGAAAGCAGCGACGCACCGGATTTTGCCCTGGCATTCTGGAATAAAGAAGGAGATATCGAGATAAGAATTTACAGAGTCGATCCCAATACTTTAATGCCGGTAGAACTTGCTTCGATAGCCGACGAATATATGGACTCTACTTTAAATAATTCCGGTTTGTACGATATTGCCGCCGGTGATTTTGACGGTTCCGGCAGGGATCAAATTGTGCTGGCCGGCTACACGGAAACAAGCCAAAATGTTTGGTCGATGTATACAAAGATATACGACGTTGTAGATACAAACGGAAGTTATGTAATTGTGCCTAAGGTTAAGAAAAGCGACTTTTTCACCTCGAATGATTTTTTCGATCCGTACCATCGTATAAACAATCTGGCAATAGCGACCGGAGATTTTAAAAACAACACGCTGGATGAGTTTGTCGTTGATTTTGTTCTTTATCGAAGCGGATCCGAAACTTATAACTATTTACTGCCCGGTTCCGTGAATATGGCGCTGGATACGATTAGCGACGATCCCAAAAATCCTTATCAGGTTTTTCAAACCCTCGGCACACAAGATCTGGGGATACAAATAATTACCGGGGATATAAATAACGACGGTAAAGATGAAGTAGTTGTAGACGGGGACGGTAGAATAATAATTTATAATGTGGACAGCACTATGCAGTTTTCCTCTGTTGCCGGAAACAGCGGAAGTTCGGCGCTGTTCAGCAGAAGAAGAATGCTGCTTGCCGACCTTGATGCCAGTCCGACCGATTCACTCTGGTATCCGGAACTTATTTATACTTCCGAGAATTATGTCCAGCCGGACAATTCGCCGAATTACTCAACTCTTCAGGTGACCGTATTTGAACCTATTGTAGATCCTTCGGGTAATATAACCGGATTGAATAAAAGAGCATCTATGATAGTGGATTCCGTTGTCGGAAATTCCGGCTACTCCTGGGCCGCCGCCGCAGGTAATTTTGACGGCAGGGAGATCCGCTTGGGAACGCCGAGCTATTTCCGGGTAAATGATATTGTACAGCCGCTTGTGATACTAAATGCCCCTCCGACGCACTTTGACGTTTTTAACGACACGACCTTTGATATCGACAGAAGTTACAACG
>JBJKOY010000597.1:0-16799 GCA_046706945.1 Ignavibacteriaceae bacterium
GTGAATTCGGCCTCCAGATCCCGCCCTTTATTTCTTCCGTACCATAGATGTAATTTTTCATAAAGTTCTGGTTTTACAATTCCTTCGTTTTTTAAATTATAGACCAGTTCCTGTGCCGCTTTGGGACGCGGTCCCCAAGTAAAGAGTTCATCGCCTTTGCTATTAAAAGCAACCAGCTTTGGAATGCTGCGGGTACCGTTCGTCAAATATTCGTCCATTATATCCGGGTTTGAATCCCGCAGAATAATTCTAAAATTTATATAGCCGTTTAATTCCGAGATCTTAGCCATATACGGAAGGTTCTGCGCGGAATCTCCGCACCACGGTTCGGTTATTACCATCCACAATTGTTTTTCTTTTATTCTTTCGGCGGCCTTTCTGATATCGTCGGAAGGCAGGTAGTTTTTATCTATTCTGCTGCTTCTCTGAAGATTTAATTTTTTATATTCCCATAATTCCTTTTGATTTTCGTTAAGCTTATCCGGATTCGCTTTTTCAATTTGTTCGACGAACACCCTGCGGTATTCTTCATAAGTCATTCCTTTTTGGGGTCTTCCGTCCTTAAAAAATTGCTTCATGATCATTAGCTCCTTAATTTCAATTCGTAATTAACATAAAATATTAATTTCGCAACACATTCAAGGTGAATTTATTACTATTTGATTCAGGACAGAATTAAAAATATATAAAGAGATTAATATTATACTTTTAATTCACGTCTTAACGATTTATAATCGGGGCAGTATTTTTCCACATTCAGCCAAAATTTTTTTGAATGGTTCATTTCCCTGAGGTGACACAATTCGTGAATTATTACATAATCGATTACTTCTTTTCTATACATCATTAGCCGGTAGTTAAACGACAGATTGCCCCGAGCAGACGCGCTTCCCCACCTTGTTTTTTGGGATCTTATCGTTACCTTATTTATAATAAAGCCGAATTTCTCCGCAAGTCCGGCCGTCCTTTGAGGCAAATAAATCTTTGAGAAGTGCTTCAACCAGTTTTCGTAAAGGTTTTCTATGTCCCCTGCTTCACCGGAGGGGCTTATTATCTTTAGTTCGTTTCCCGCAAAATAAATTTTATGATGTTTTATAAAAAGCTGGTATGATTGAGATATTCTTATTTCTTTTCCCCATAGAAGGTATTTCTTCCCGGTATCCCCTGTCCTTTTAAGATGCTTTTTTATCCAGTCTGTTTTTTTTATGAGAAAGCTTTCCGCTTCCTTAAGCTCCAGGCCTTTCGGCACTATTAATTCGAGTTCTTTGCCGCTTTTAATTTGAAGTCGAAGATACTTGGCTTTTTTACTGTACCGTAAAATATACGGTACTTCTTCCTGATAAATACTTACCGTACGGATAATAGGTTCGGATGTTCTTTTCACTGCTTAATTGGAAATATAAAGCGGCTGGTTCGCGGAACCGCTGTTTTTGTCTATGATATTTTATACGTTGTTTTTTCTTTTGTGTCCTGCAGGATAACTCCGAGCGATTTTAATTCGTCTCTTATTTTATCCGCAAGCGCATAATTCTTGCTCAGCTTTGCTTCGGCTCTCAGCTTTATAAGTAGTTCTATTAAATCGTCTTCAAGTGCGCCGCGCTCACGCTCGGAAACTTCATTAAAATCCATTATGCCTAAAACGCCGCTTGCGGTATTTTCCAAAAATCTTAAAATTTTTACGTAAAACTCCCTGCCGATATTATTATTCTCGGACAGAGTTTTATTAACCTCCCTGACAAAATCAAAAATTACCGCGGAAGCCTGAGGCGTATTGAAATCGTCGTTCATTGCGTCAGTAAATCCGCGTTCGAACTTATCGAAATCAAAGTCGGGGGTGCTCCCTTCCGCGCCTCCGTTATTTAATTCGTCCTTTACTCTCGCGGCCAAGTTATTCAGCTTCTCCAGGCCTTTTTGAGCGGAAGACAGCAGTTCTTCGCTGAAGTTCAGCGGTCCGCCGTAATTTGTTTGAACAAACGCAAGCCTTACGGATTCGGCCGAATAATGCTTTAGGATTTCCCTTGCTGTAAGGAAATTACCCAGCGACTTTGACATCTTCTCGTTATTAATATTCAAGAATCCGAAATGAATCCAATAATTAACGAATTTCCTGCTGTTGGCGGCTTCGCTTTGCGCTATTTCGTTTTCGTGGTGCGGAAAAATCAGGTCGTTCCCGCCGGCATGGATGTCGAATGTTTCTCCCAAATGTTTGCAGCTCATCGCCGAACATTCTATATGCCAGCCCGGCCTGCCTTTGCCCCACGGACTGTCCCAAGAAGGCTCTCCATCTTTTGCTTTTTTCCATAAAGAGAAATCGAGCGGATTTCGTTTTTCTTCGTTCACTTCTATACGGGCTCCCGCTTCAAGCTCGTCCGTCTTTTTTCCGCTCAGTTTACCGTACTCTTTAAACTTGGCTACATCGTAAAAAACATTGCCGTTAATATTGTACGCAAAGCCGTTGTCTTCAAGTTTTTTTATCAGCCGGATTATATCCGCCATATGTTCGGTAGCCTTGGGATAAATGTCGGCTTTTTTTATTTTCAGCTTTGCAATGTCTTCCATAAAAAACCGTATGTAGGTTTCCGCTACAAGGTTCGAAGGTCTTTTTTCTTCTATCGATTTTTTTATAATCTTGTCGTCGACGTCGGTTAAGTTCATTACAAATTTGACGTCGTATCCCGTATATTCAAGATACCGGCGAATTATATCGGACATTATGAAAGAGCGGGCATTGCCGATATGAAAATAATCGTATACCGTAGGTCCGCAGACGTACATATTTACATGAGGCGGGTTTATGGGTTTGAATTCCTCTTTAGTTCTCGTAAGTGTATTATAAATCAAAAGCATAAAAGGTTATATATTCCGGTTTTTTTCAATTTTACTTTTACAAATTTAACAATTATAAAAGAAAATCATACTGTCCCTTATCCCGTAACAGTAATTTTACTCCGGAATTAAGTCAAAAACCTTCCTTTTTTTCCGATAATAAGTTGAGCTATTGTAATAAAACGGTTTATTGTTGAAAGAGATTACGGATATATAATTGAATTGTAACCCGGATAACACATTTATAGTATTTTTCCTGCTATTCCTGCAGATAAATATCTTTGCACAGGGCAATAATATCCGCTTCGAGAATCTAACCTCAGAGGACGGTCTTTCTCAAAATTCAGTAATTAAAATTTTTCAGGACAGCAAGGGATTTCTCTGGTTCGGTACGTTCGACGGACTTAACCGTT
This sequence comes from Ignavibacteriaceae bacterium, assembly GCA_046706945.1. Classification (GTDB taxonomy): domain Bacteria; phylum Bacteroidota; class Ignavibacteria; order Ignavibacteriales; family Ignavibacteriaceae; genus FEN-1297. The sequence continues at coordinate 3,240 of JBJKOY010000597.1, forward strand.
ACGACGGCTATAAATTCCAAGTCTATAAATCCGATGCCACGGATACGAATTCGATCAGCGGTAATTACTTCGATTCGATTTGCGAAGATAAATACGGTAATCTTTGGATCGGTTCTTTAGGCGGAGGATTGAATAAATATATACGTGACAAAGATATTTTCATAAAATATAAACATAATCCGCAGGATAAAACAAGTTTAAGCAGCAACAAAGTGCATGCCCTGTTCATCGATACAAAAGGCAACCTATGGGTAGGAACCGAAAACGGCCTGGATCTTTACGATTATAAAGACAACAATTTCATTCATTTCAGAAAAAGTCCCGAAAACCCGAACAGCTTAAGTAATAATTATATCATTTCGATCGGAGAGGATGCGCATAATAATTTATGGATAGGAACCTGGTACGGCCTGGATAAATTCGATTTAATACACAAAAAATTTAAGATTTATTATTCGGATACGGTTAATCCCCGGGGATTATTCGTTGCATGGACAAACAAAATATTCCTTGACAGAGAAAAAAATCTTTGGCTCGGCACCAGCGAAGGACTTTGCAGATACGATGAGAAGCAGGATAATTTCATACGCTACTCCTTCAGTATGCGCGATCCCAACAGTTTAAGCGATAATGATGTAAAAGATATACTGGAAGATAAAAAAGGCAACCTTTGGATTGCTACGTTCAACGGGGGATTAAACAAATTCAATAAAACGAGCGGGACTTTCACCAGGTATCTTCACAATCCGTTTGATCAATACAGCCTAAGCAGCAATAAAATAACATCTCTTTATCAGGATAAGTCCGGTTTGCTTTGGATCGGAACGGACGGAAGCGGTATAGATAAGCTGGATTTCAGAACCGCCCAATTCCATTATTATCAGAATATCCCGGGAAATAAAAACAGTCTAAATAACGACAATATATATTCCATATTCGAAGACCGGGCGGGCAACATTTGGTTAGGCACTTTCGGAGGAGGGTTAAGCAGGTTTAATCCTAATAATAAAAATAAAATATTTACCGAGTATGTGCACAATCCGCACAACCCAAACAGCCTTATTAATAACAACATCAGATGCCTGTGCGGGGATAACGCGGGCAACTTATGGATAGGAACCGAAACCGGCCTGGATAAATTTAATCCGGCTAAGAAAAAGTTTACCCATTATAACATGAACGACAATCCGGGGCTTTTAACCAATTCCATTTTTTCTCTGTTTGCCGATTCGGCAGGCAATATATGGGTGGGTACATACGACGGCGGTTTAAGTATACTTAATGTCAGGAAAAATTCATTTATAAATTTTTCTCACAAGAATTCGGATCCTAAATCTATCTGCTGCAACGTAATAAGAGAAATATTCGAGGATGCGTCAGGGCGGATATGGCTGTGCACCGATACCGGTTTGGATAGGTTTGACGGATTACATCATGCTTTTATTCATTATCGGAATTCTCCCAAAGACACCAATAGTCTAAGCACGAATTCCGTATTGAATATTTACCAGGATAAGTCCGGAGTAATTTGGGTTGGAACGACAATGGGTTTGAATAAAATTGAAGGCAACATACCGGATCCGGAAAAAACCGTTTTCAAACACTATAACGTCAGAAACGGACTGCCGGACAACAGCATTCAGGGTATTTTGGAAGACAACGGGGGGAACTTATGGATAAGCACAAACAGGGGACTTTCTAAATTCAATCCGCTTAAAGGTACATTTAAAAACTACACCGCAGTTGACGGTTTACCGAGCAATGAGTTTTATACTAATGCTTCCGCAAGAATAAGCGAGTCCGGGAAACTGATGTTCGGAGGCAATAAAGGTTTTTGCTTTTTTCGGCCCGACAGCATAAAAGACGATTTATTCATTCCACCTGTTGAATTTACGGATCTATCCCTGTTTAACAGACATGTATTTGTCGGCGGAAAAATTAACGGGGAGCGGATTCTAAAAAAGACGATCACGGAAACCAGGGAGATTATACTTTCGAATAAAAATAATATTTTTTCGCTTGAATTTTCCGCGCTGGATTATGCGTCCCCGCAAAACAATATTTATGCGTATAAGATGGAAGGCCTGGAATCAAATTGGAATTACCTGGGCAGAAGGAATTACGTCAGTTTTACGAACCTGCCCGCAGGCAATTATATCCTGAAGGTAAAAGGCGCAAACTGCAGCGGTGTATGGAACCCGCAGGGCGTGTCGTTACGGATCGTCGTACTCCCGCCGTATTGGGAAACTTGGTGGTTCAGGGGTCTGGTTTTATTTTTTGTGATCTTGATGGTTTTTGCAGCTTATAAAATAAAAGTAAAAAACATCGAAAAAAGGAAAAAGGAGCTGGAAATTTTCATTAAAGAAAAATCTGTTCTAAACAAGCAGCTTGAAAAAGAAATCAACGAACATAAAAGGACGGAAATCGAACTACGGAAAGCAAAAGAAGAGGCGGAAAAATCCGATAGGCTGAAATCGGAGTTCCTTGCGCAAATTTCACATGAGATCCGCACGCCAATAAATGCCATCTTAAGCTTCAGCAGCCTGATTAAGGAAGACGTCAGCAGATACCTGTCCGATGAAATGCAGGAAGGGTTTTCCATTATAGAAAGTGCCGGGCGGAGATTAATAAGAACGGTAGACCTGATATTAAATATGTCTCTTCTTCAAACCGATTCTTTTGAACTTAACCTGCAAAGTTTCGATTTGTTTGAAAAGGTACTGCGCAACAAGATAAATGAATATACTCCGGCGGCAAAAGAAAAAGGATTGCGTTTCGAAGTAAAAAAAGATGTACTGGATTGTACGGTGTTTGCCGACGAATCCACCGTAGACCAGATTCTGGATAACCTGATCAACAACGCCGTTAAATTTACCCGCCGCGGTATAGTGGGAATCCGTTTATTCAAAGACAGAAACGAAAATCTTGCCGTAGAAATTTACGATACCGGCATAGGGATATCGAAAGAATACCTGTCGCAGCTGTTCAAACCGTTTTCCCAGGAAGAAACGGGCTACAAAAGAAAGTTCGAGGGGAACGGCCTTGGTCTTGCGCTTACAAAAAAGTTCGCAGATTTAAATAACGCCTCAATCGAAGTCGCCAGTCAAAAAGGTTACGGTACAAAATTTTCGCTGACTTTTTACCGGAAATCTTTCACGCCGGTTAATAAATAAAACCGGCAGCCCTTCTCAATTTTAAGCGTTCTTAGATTTTAATTTAGATATGAGAAGGTTCATATCGTCCGGCAGCGGGGAGTCGAATTTTAAAAACTCTTTTTTATGGGGATGAATAAAACCCAGTGTTTTTGCGTGCAGGGCCTGGCGCTGCATAATCTCAAGCAGGTTTTGGACCCTGCTTTTTATCCCGGGTAAATTAGAACCGCTGACCAACTTTCTCCCGCCGTACGTTGCATCTCCGAATACGGGATGCCCAACGGCGGAGAGATGAACTCTTATTTGGTGGGTACGTCCCGTTTTCAGGTTCAGTTTAACGAGCGAGGTAAAATCGAATTCTTCGAGGACCTTAAAAAGGGTTGTAGCCGTTTTTCCCTCGGCGTCGCTTACGGTAAATCTCTTCCTATCAGATTTGCTCCTTGCTATGTTGATATTTATTTCGGAATGTTTTTCTTTGAAGATCCCCCAGGCTACCGCCCAATATTCCCTTTCGATAGTATGCTTTGAAAACTGTTCCGCAAGCTTGGCATGCGTCCAATCGTCTTTTGCAACTACCAAAAGCCCGCTGGTATCCTTATCTATCCTATGCACGATTCCGGGTCTGCCCGGCTGGTTTAATTTGCTCAGCTTCTGCGAATGGAACAACAGGGCGTTCACAAGCGTGCCCGTATAATTGGAATAAGCCGGGTGTGCAACCATGCCTGCGGGTTTATTTACGATCAAAAGGTAATCGTCTTCATAAATTATGTCGAGAGAAATTTCTTCCGGTTCGGCGGTCTCCGGGCGGGGTGTTACGGGAACGACGGCTTCAATTTCATCGCCCGGCATTACGATATAGCTGGCTTTGACTTTTTTTTTGTTTACGGTTACGAGATCGGCTTCTATAAGTTTCTGGACTTTGGAGCGGGTAGCATTTTCGATGCTGCTGGTTAAAAAAATATCCAGGCGTTCCTTTTTCTTTCCGTCAGGAATCAGTATCCGGTATTTCTTTTCCGAGATTATGTTCGCCATCTTTGTACTTCGATTTTTCCTCTTTTATTGCCTGGTCTACCTTGCTTCCGGGTTTGGAAACATTACTGCTTGAATTTTTCCCGTCTATGCCTTTTTCGGCGTCCGTACCGAAAAATCCGACTTTGCCCTGATCGGTTGTCAGCTCATTCTTTTCTTTGGGATAAAAGAAAATTAAAAGTATAACACCGACGGTAACGGCGGCATCCGCAAAATTAAAGATCGGCCAGCGGTCGAAATTTCTTCCGAACAGCGTGAATTTAAAGAAATCAAAGTCCAGAAAGTCTACCACCTTTCCGTAAAACAAAGGGGCATAACCGTAAAAGACGCCGTAAAACATCCTGTCGATTAAATTGCCGATCGCTCCGCCGAGAATTAGTGCGACGGCAAACTTAGTGCCGAATCTTCTATTGCGGATAACGTAAAGATATATTAACAGTGCGATACTTGCCGCAAGCGAAAAAAGAGAGATCCAAAGTTTAAGATCGATCCCGGGGTCAAAACCGAAAGCAAGTCCGGGATTTTCAATAAAAGTGATCCTGAAAAAATTACCAATAACGCTTATTGTATCGCCGTAACTCATACCGGCATAAGAGATATGTAAAAAGGGGATGGAAAAGCCCTTCACAAGAAGTTTAGTAATCTGGTCGACTATAACTACAGTTAAGGAGACAAAAAATATTTTCAAGCTATTCCTTATTTTCAACTAACACGGTTTCTAATATTTCCGGCTGCTGCTTTAGGTCGGCTTCCCTCTGCCGGTTCAGGGAATAAAGCAGTAAGACTACCCCGGCCGTAACGGCAACATCGGCAAAATTAAAAACGTAGCTCCCGAAAACCCTGTCGAATATAAATAAATTAAAAAATCTCAGGTTAAAAAAATCCACTACCCGGCCGTGAAATAACGGAGCATATCCGTAAAGTACTCCGTAAAAAATCCTGTCAAATAAATTACCGAGGGCACCGCCCAGAATAAGGGCTAAGGAAAGTCGAAGGCTTAGTATTTTACCCCTGCTCTTAAACATGTAAAAAAATATGCCTATGCTGGCCAATATGGAGAAAATTGAAATCAGCAATTTAAAGGAACTGCCGAAATTTAGTCCGAATGCAATCCCGGGGTTTTCAACGAACGTTATATCGAAAAGATTCCCCAGTACGGGGATTCTTTGACCTATATACATGCCGGGGAAATTTAAATTCAGGAAAGGGATCGAAAATCCTTTGACCATTAACTTTGACAGCTGATCCGTAATTAATACCATCAATGATACATACAATACTTTCACTTTCTTCCTTCAACTTTCTTTGTCTAAATTACCATATCAACGCCGATAAGTTCCCGTACACCGAATATTTATCTTTTCTCCTGCCTCTGCTTCATAGGAAGACAGAGTTGACTGTGAGGAACCGCTTCCAGTCTTGCTTTCGGTATAAGCGGGCAGGTTTCGCACAAATGATGCGGCTCTTCGATGCATTCGATACATATACCGTAAGTTCCGGCGTCTATTCTCTTTAGCGCATCTTCAAGATATCCCAAAAATTTATTTTCCCTTTGCGCATACAAAAATGTTTTTTCTCTTTCCATCGCGTCCGTACCTTGTTCGGCCATATGCAGCGAATACGGGGAATTCTCGTTTATATATTCCCCCGTTGTGGGGTCCAGCATCTGTTCTTTTAAGTTCTGAAGCTGTTCGATTATCTCGTCCCTTTTATCCATTATAATTTTTCTGAAATGCTCAAGGTCTTCCCTGCCGTATCCTTTTATTTTTTCCAGCGCTTTAGCCCGGGCCTCGGCGGCGGACTGCACCTCATTTACAATTTGCTTAGCCTCTTCTGATTTCTTCTTTCTAGGCATAGTAGTCTTTTTTCCTGTCTTTCTCTCAATAGTTTTCGGTTTTGTTACTTTCTTTACTTTGTTCGTTATTTTAGGTTCCGCAGCCTTCTTTACGGTTTTTTTAGCCGCCGCTGCGGGAGTCTTTCTCTTCGAAGTATTTGCCGTTTTCTTTTTTTCTGCGGCAACTTTCGATTTGGAAGCTGTCTTAGAAGATTTTTTGCTCACAGTCTTTTTGGTTGTAGATTTTTTTGCCATCTATGGTCTCCTTTTGTTAGGGATTAACCTTTTCAATTCGGATGGAGCATTCATACTCCCCAATTTTCCAATCCTGATTAAAACCGTTGAATGATTTATTATCGTTTGTAATTTCTTCCGCAAGAGTCTCGTTAGCAACGTAATCCTTAAATATTTTAACGGCTTCCGTCAGTCTTTTACTTCCTTCAAAGTCTATTTTTATTCTGTCCGTTACTTCGAACCCTGCTTCTTTTCTCATATTCTGTATTCTGTTTACAAATTCCCTTGCCAAGCCTTCCGATACAAGTTCATCGCTCAGTTCGGTATCCAGGGCAACGGTAACGCCTTCTTCGGATTCCACAACCCATCCCGTAATTTCAGAGCTTATAATTTCGACATCTTCTTTAGTAATTACAAATTCAGCATTATTGATATTTAATTTTACTTCCTTACCTCCTTCTAACAATCCGATTTCATTCTTTCCGAGCTGCTTTATCGCATTTGCTACGGGATTAACCATCTTACCGAATTTAGGTCCGACGGATTTGAAATTTGCTTTTGCGGATTTGTTAACAATTTCAGAATCGTTATTCAGAACAACCATGTCTTTTACGTTCACTTCGTCAAGTATTACCTCTTTTGTTTTTCCCAGAGCTTCCCTTTTAGACTCTTCGACCACGACCATAATTTTTTGCAGAGGCTGCCGCACTTTCAGATTATTTTTAGCTCTCATAGACCTGGTAAGATAAACAACCTTCTGAGCAATGTCCATTTTTTCTTCTAAAACTTTATCGAAGAAAAGTGGCTTGGGAAATTCGGAAAGATGAACCGATTCAAACTTTTCCAGCCGCGTAACTTCATTCAGGCTGCGGTAAATTTCTTCGGATATAAAGGGTGCGAACGGCGAAGTAAGTTTCGAAACGGTTACAAGGCACTCGTATAACGTCTGGTATGCCGAAAGCTTATTCTCGTTCATTTCCGACTTCCAGAAACGCCGCCTGCATCGTCTTACGTACCAGTTGGAAAGATGGTCGATTGTAAAATCGGATATCGCCCTCGCGGCGCGCGTTACGTCGTATTCGTCCATCATCTTTTGGTAATCTTCCACCAGCGTATTCAGCCTGGATATAATCCATCGGTCTATCTCGGGCCGCTTTCCGAAATCAATTCTTTTCTCTTCGTATTTGAACCCGTCAATGTTTGCGTATAAAGCAAAGAAGGAATAAGTATTCAACAAGGTCCCGAAGAATTTCCTCTGCACTTCGATCAATCCGTCTTCATCGAAAAGAGTAGGCCGCCAAGGCGGACTGTTGGTAACCAGGTACCACCTTGTGGCATCCGCACCGTATTTTGAGAATAGTTCGAACGGGTCTACGGTATTTCCCCTCGACTTAGACATTTTCAAACCTGTTTTATCAAGGATCAGCTCGTTCACGATTATATTCTTAAACGCAACCTTCCCGAAGAGCATAGTTGATATTGCGTGAAGAGTGTAGAACCATCCTCTTGTCTGGTCTATGCCCTCGCATATAAAATCGGCCGGGAAGAATTGATTCTCGAATTTTTCCTTATTTTCGAAAGGATAATGGTACTGAGCAAAGGGCATAGAGCCGGAATCGAACCACACATCTATAAGTTCCGGTGTTCTTTTAAAAACCTTTCCGTTTTTCTCAAAGTATATCCGGTCGACGAACGGTTTGTGAAGATCTACCGAGTCCAAATCCTTAACGGAAATTTTTTTGCCCTCAGTCTCGACAAATCCCTCTTTAAGCTCCGCGATGCTTCCCAAGGCAAACATATCGCCGTCGTCCGAGACCCAGATGGGCAGAGGAGTAGCCCAGAACCTGTCCCTCGAAAGTGCCCAGTCCTTATTCTCTTCAAGCCAATTACCGAACCTTCCGGAGCCGACTTCCGGGGGCTGCCAGTTTATGGTCTTATTTAGCTCGACCATTTTATCGGCAACCGAAGTGGTCCTTATGAACCATGACTCCCTTGCGTAGTAAATAACCGGAACGTTCTCGTGCCGCCAGCTGAACGGATAAGAGTGAACGATAGTTTCTTTTTTATAAAGTTTCCCTTCTTCTTTAAGCTTAACTATAATACCTTTATCCGCATCTTTAACGAATTGACCTTTAAAATCGGTAACTTCATCCGTAAACAATCCGCCGCGAGTAACCGGCTGAAGCATCGGCAGGTCGTATTTTTTTGAAAGCTCATAGTCGTCCGCGCCGAACGCGGGAGCGATATGTACAATGCCCGATCCGTCCTCTGTGCTTACGAAGTCCCCGGGGGCAACAAAGAAAGCTTTTTTATTAACCGGGATATAACCGAATAACTGTTCGTATTCCGTACCTTCCAGTACGTTTCCCTTCATTTCCTGAATTATGTCATAATCTTCTGTTATTATCGACAGCCGTTCCTTAGCCAGTATAACATTTTTATCCTGAAGTTTAATTTTTACGTAATCAATTTCAGATCCGACGGCCAGCGCAACGTTTGAAATAAGGGTCCAGGGTGTTGTTGTCCAGACCAGGAAATAATCGTTCGAGTTTTTAATCTTAAAAAAAACATAAACGGAAGGATCCTTGGTTTCCCTGTAGCCGAGAGCCAATTCGTGAGATGACAGCACCGTTTCCGATTTCGGATCCTGCGGAACGATCTTGTAGTCCTTATAAATCAATCCCTTATCGAACATAGTCTTAAGCGCCCACCAAACGGATTCGATGTAGTTGTTATCCAGGGTTATATACGCCGCGTCCAGGTCGATCCAGTATCCCATTCTGGTGGTCATTTTTTCCCATAAATCGAGATATGTAAAAACAGATTCGCGGCAGGCCCGGTTATATTTTTCGACGCCGAATTCGACGACTTCGCTTTTATGCTTGATACCCAGCCGCTTCTCGACTTCAATTTCAACAGGCAGGCCGTGCGTATCCCAGCCGGCTTTTCTTTCCACCCTGTATCCCTGTAAAGTTTTATACCGGCAAACGAGATCCTTTAATGTTCTGGCCATTACGTGGTGTATGCCCGGCTTACCGTTTGCGGTAGGCGGACCTTCGTAAAAGGTGAACGATTTCGCTTCGTCCCTGGAAGAGATGCTTTTCTCGAATATTTTATTCTCCTGCCAGAACGCTAAAATCTTTTCTTCTATTTCCGGGTAACCGGCTTTTTCTAAATTTTGCTTGAACATGTAACCGTAATTATTTTTTAATATCAGATATTTTCGTATTTCTTGATCAATTCTTTTTCGGCCTGGATAAATTCTTTTAGTTCTTTTTCGATCCTTTCCTTCTTAAGGAAGGTATTCTTTGCGGTCATTTCCGCATCGCTGATAATTTTTTGAGCCTTTAATTTCGCTTCTTTAATTTCCAGTTCCGATTCCCTTTTTAAATCCGGGGAAATACTCTCGTAAACTTTAAGCTTCTCTTTCATTACCAGCAGTTCTTTCTGAAAAGAGAATACTTCCACCACCGCCATTCCGAAAAATCCCATAGCGCCGAGAGTTATGTTTCTCAGGCTGTAAAGTATGAGATTTTCGGTGAGAAGCTCGGTTGCCGCAAAATAATCCCGGAAGTACGATATCATTAGAACGCTGATTATAGTGGCCGCTATTATAGTGGCAAACACAACCTTACCGCCGAAGTGCCAGCCGAGCGTTTTATTTATGTACCAGCCGCATGCAAAACAGAGCAGGGATACAACGAACCAAACCGCAAAACTATTTTCGCCGAATTTGAATAAACTTGTATTCAGGAAATTAGAGGCGAACATGAGTACGCCCAGAAGAACCGGGACTAAATAATAGTGCAGTTTATTCGTATCCATTATAACCTCTTAATAACTTCTTTCATAATTAAAGTCATCCTGGGTTCGGCTTCCATTGCGGCCGCTATTATTTCTTCAACCTTAGCCGGTTTTAAAGAATCAGGGAAGCATTCGTCGGTTATTATGCTGATGCCGAGAACTTTCATTCCCATGTGGTTCGCCACTATATTTTCAGGAATTGTAGACATCCCCACCACGTCGGCGCCGGCTGCTCTCAGGAACCTGTATTCGGCTTTCGTTTCAAGATTGGGGCCTGTTACCGCAACGTAGACGCCTTTTTGCACTCTTATCTTGTTCTCCAGCGCTATTTCTTCCGCAAGCTTTATTAACTCGAGGCTGTATGCTTCGCTCATATCTGGGAACCTTGGCCCCAATTCGTCCAGGTTCTTTCCTATAAGAGGATTGTCTCCGAGGAGATTTATATGGTCGGACATCAGCATTATATCTCCTCTTCTATACAGCGGGTTCATCCCGCCGCAGGCGTTGGAGACCAGGAGCGTTTCCACTCCGAGATATTTCATTACTCTGACGGGATAGGTAATCTGCTGCATGGAATATCCCTCGTAGTAGTGAAAGCGGCCCTGCATGGCCACGACTTTCTTTCCGTTTACCGCGCCGAATATTAATTTACCTCTGTGCGATTCCACCGTAGATAAAGGGAAGTGCGGCAGATCCGCATAATCGATTTCATGTTCGATTTTTATTTCTTTAACAAGTCCGCCCAGCCCTGTACCCAGAATTATTCCGACCGGATAGTTCTCATCCGTGTTTTTGCGAATTACTTCCAGGGTCTCTTTTATTTTTGAAATTATATTATCCATTATTTCAACAATTATAATAATTTATTCACGATTTCGTTTACGTCGATCTCTATCTGTTTAGTTTCCTCGGATTTTTTCACGGTTACTTCTTCTTCTCCCGCGTCCTCAACTTTCATTTCGAGCAGGTGCGCCTGAGAATTAAGTATAGACTTTAAATTGGCAATTAAGATATCGCGCTCTCCTCTTAAATTAATCACCGCGTTTCTAATTTCATTCGCGTTTTCCCTGGCTTTTTCCAAAATCTGCGAAGCTTTTATTTCAGCTTCCTTTATCATTAAATTGGCCTGCTTTTTTGTCGATTCAATCGACTTTGATGTAGATTCCTGCGCTTTCAACAGCGTATCCTGCAGGTTCTTTTCGATTTTTCTGAACTCGGTCAGCCTGATGTTCGCCTGTTCAAGTTCCTTTTTCAGAGAATCGTTTTCTCTCTGCATCGAATCAAATTCATCCGCCAGCTTTTCCAGGAAGGCATGCACTTCATCCTTATCGTAGCCTCTGATCGATTTATTAAATTCCTGCTTTTTTATACTAATCGGGGAGACTTTCATAATTTCTCCTTCCAATCTGTTGAATAATCTCTTTCGCCGAAAATTGCGGACCCGATCCTTAACATAGTCGCACCTTCTTCAACAGCAAGTTCAAAATCCGAAGACATGCCCATGGATAACTCGCTTAAATTCAATCCTTCGGATTTAAGTTTATCTCTCATTTTTCTTAAAGTGACAAAACTTTTCCTTATTGAATTTTCGTCATCGGTTAAAGGCGCAATAGTCATTAATCCGCGTAGGTCAACATAAGGAAAGTCCCTGCAATAAAAAGCGAGATCGCTTAATTCACTGTATTCGGTTATACCGGATTTGGTTTCCTCAAATGAGGTTTTTACCTGCAAAAGGATTTTTTGTACTTTGTTATTCTTCCCCGCATGTTTATTTATTTCGGAAACCAGCAAAAGCGAATCCGCCGAATGAATATACTCCGACGAATGAACGGCAAATCGGACTTTATTTCTCTGTAAATTTCCTATAAAATGCCAATTAACTTTCCCGGGAAATTGCTCAACCTTCTTGTCCAGTTCCTGAGCACGGTTCTCGCCGAAATCGTGAATACCTTCGTCAAATGCCCTTTTTATATCGTCTATGCCGAAATTTTTTGAAACCGCTATTAATTTAACATCCGAAGGATTGCGCCCGGATTCAATGCATTTTTTTTCGATTTTCTCGCGAACGATCTTTAAATTATCCCGTATCATAATAAAATTAAGATTGTGAATTTATAGGTTTTCGAATCAATAATCAACGTTAAAAGCATCTCTTAAGTTCAGAATCAATGTATAATTAAGTGTAAATTATAAGGAATATTTAACCCAAAATACAATTTTTTATTAAATTTTTATGAATAACACATGAATAAACCTAAACTTGCGCTTCCCGATCGAATATAAATCCCGCCGGCGATTTCCAAAAACCGGCTATTATCAGTAAAATGTATGAATTTAGTCTTTATTGCTTAAAAATTAACGCCGTTTTATTTAAATTTATAATGAATTTTGAATTTTTTTTACAGGATATAAAAAATATGGAAAATACATTATTAAATGTCATTAAAGAAAAAGCTGCTAAGAAAAACAAGCATATCGTACTCCCGGAATCTCACGACGACCGGGTACTTAAAGCAGCCGAGATTTTGGTAAAGGAAAAAATTGTATCTGTTACAACACTTGGCAGCAAGGACAAAATTAAAAGTAACGCGGACAAATTAGGAATTAACCTAACCGGGGTAAATATTATCGATCCTGCGGAATCCGGTGAATTAAAGGAGTTTTCTCAAACCTTTTATGAAATGCGGAGAAATAAAGGAGTAACTCCCGAAGCGGCAGCAGAAACCATTAAACGCGACTTGTTTTTCGGAGCCATGATGGTGAGAGAAGGTCTGGCCGACGGAAGCGTTGCAGGTTCTACCGCCTCAACCGCGGATGTGCTCAGGGCAGGAATTTTATGCATCGGAATGCCGGAAGGCATTTCCATAGTGTCAAGCTTCTTTTTAATGGTCTTCCCAGACAAAACCTACAGCTTTGCGGATTGCGGGGTAGTTCCTAATCCGGATGCAGCCCAGCTTGCGGATATCGCGATTACTACCGCGGTGAACCATGAAAAACTCACAGGAGAAAAGGCAAAAGTGGCAATGCTTTCGTTTTCCACTAAAGGCAGCGCAAAGCACGAATTTGTGGACAAAGTGAGGGAAGGTTTGAGATTAGCCAGGCTAAAAAATCCCGCTCTCGAAATCGACGGCGAACTTCAAGTTGATGCCGCGATAGTGGAATCCGTGGGAAAAAGAAAAGCTCCGGGAAGTACGGTTGCAGGTCATGCCAACGTTCTGATTTTCCCGGACCTCGATGCAGGCAATATCGGATATAAAATTGCTCAAAGACTAGGAAAATGCGAAGCTATCGGACCGTTGATCCAGGGTTTGAAAAAACCTTTTTTCGATTTGAGGAGAGGCTGCAGCGTTGAGGATATAGTTAATACTGCGGCAATTGCCGTACTGATGGGATGATAAGGATTGTTGATTGATGATTGATGACTGTTGATTGACGATCGTGCAGATTTTTAAACAGCAGGGATAGCAGGTTTGCTATCCTTGCGAATTTAATTTGAAATAAAAGGGC
>JBJKOY010000598.1:0-34969 GCA_046706945.1 Ignavibacteriaceae bacterium
AGGGAAAAAACCATAGATAAGATCAAATACTTGTCCATGTTCAATCTCCTTTTAACATGATTAAATTTATTTCATCCGGAAATTAAACAAGTCAAGGTTTTTAAATGTCAGCGAATTGTAAGATAAAAGTAAATTATTTATTAGAAGAATACTCTATTTAATGAGAAGTAATTTTTTAGTCTTTGTAAAATTTTCTTTGTTCCTGTTCTCAGGAAATACTTCGATTTTATAAAAGTAAATACCGCTGCTTAAATTGCTCGCATCGAACTTAATTTCATATTTCCCTTCGGATTGGACGCCGTTTATGAGATCCGCCGCCTCTTTTCCGAGAAAGTCAAAAACCTTCAACTTAACCAGTCCGCTGCTTGATAGCCTGTAGCTAATTGTTGTAACGGGATTAAACGGATTAGGGAAATTCTGGAATAATTCAAACCCGGACGGAGCCGCACAATACTTTTCATTCCCGGACACGGACATGCTTTTATAAAAATAAAGGATTAAGCCGGCACTAAACTCGACGGCTTTAGGCACCAATGTATAGCTCAATTCGAGCATCGCAGAAGTCGGAATAATTGAACCGCGGCCGATAGTCCCTGTACTTTTTAAAACAATCTGTGCCCACCTGTCTCCTATTTTTGATAACGGGGTAATTCCGTATTGAACAGGATCGGTTTTATTTCCGTAATCGTCTTTAACATATCCCCACTCCCCTTCTCTTTCAGGTTCATGATAATATTTATTGACATTTTTATCATTATAAGTTACCGTCGCCAGGTTAGTAAAATAATCATGCCATCCTGAAAAAGACGGAATATTTTCGCGCGCCGCAGAATCTACGGCTTCCTTAAAATTATTTTGCAGGTTCGGGATTAGTATATTAATATTCGGAAGGGTTATTCCTCCGGATAATGCCGTTTCATATTCATCTGCAGTCAGATTAAGCAGATCCGGATCGGCAATTGTCCCCGAATTAATTTTAATTACCGATATTCCGTGATTAATTAATTTTACATGCGCCGGTACGGAAAGATCCTCAAGAAGATGAAGTAAATGCCCGATACATTCGTAAGCGCCCGCCTTATTTCCGGCTTTGTACAACTCAACCGCTTTGTCCCAAGTGAAAGAATTTGATCCCGAGTTTGCCCAAACCGGAGTGGCGGCGCAGGCACCAGGCCAAAGCCAATTTTGTACCGGATCATACCCGTGAGAAAGTCCTCGGTACCATCCGCTTGTCGAATCTGTGTAGTCGCCGAGAGGAATTTTTGCAAAACCGTATAAACCGTTAAAATCATAAACAGGTCCGCTGTTCCAGGGATCCGGGAAATGCTCGCCTACGATTCCGGGGATATTTTCATAATCTTCGTTGTAAACACCGGCCTTGAGCCTATCGAGAATTTCTGCAGTAGTTATACCGACCGTATCGCCAAAGCCTCTCATAACTGCAAGCTTAAAAGATTTTTCAATCATGTAAAGATGATTGGGTTCCGCGGAGTACATCGCTTTTTTTACCCGATGATTATAGCCGGTAACTTGAGAAAATAACACGGAATTTAAAAATAAAGACAAGCAGACAAATAATTTTTTCCCCATTTTCATATCCTATTAAAAATGAAAATCCATTTGAACGGACGGGATTGCAATGATGCCTCCGGAATCGCTCAAGAACTCTTTTAATATTTTGGCAGATACCGTTAAATTCATTTGAGGATTGATCGTGAAAATTAATCCCGGCGCAAGGTAAAAAAAGTAAGCCGTATAATTTGCTCTGCGGTCTACGGTAGTCTTCTCGTAAATTAAAGGGAAATATTCATAATTGGTTTCGCCGGGATTAAAATCCAGCAGGCTCTGCGTAAAAAAACCGAGCGAACCGGAATAATTGATCAAATTCCGGGCGCTAGAAGAATATACGGATAGAGTCAAAAACGGATTAATATTTACCGAATTGCCTTTATCACAGTATATGTTTGTATATTGTTTACTACCGAATAAGGAGGTCTCTTTTGTCTGAACTATCGTAACCGCATAGTAATCGAATTCATGAATATTCAGGCCGAAATCGACTCTCAGTGTCTGATCATTGTCCGTACTGCGCAAGCCGATTCCGAAATTGCCGCCTGTGAAGCTTGTATTGTTTTTTCCCGCCGATACAATTAGTCCGCCGAAAATTGAAAATGACCGGCTTACCGCAATATCAATATCGGCCCCTACATTATAAGGCGAAAGGTTCCATTCCAGATTTTCCCTATTTGCGCTGTATTTTGATTGATCGGGAAAATTGAAGGAACCGGTATAACGGTCGTCGGTCGTCCCCGTTATTTTTTTTGTATTACTTATTGCCGAAAACCTCGGCGATATGGTCACATCGCCCAGGTGTTTATTATTATTGATATGCTCCGGCGGAGTCATCAGCGGACCGTTGACTTTAACGTCTCCCAGGTAAATTGTCTCTTCCACATTTACGCACCCGTTAAGAACTACGAATGCCGCGGCCGTAAAAAAAGACAACAATAAATGTTTTATTTCGGTTTTCATTTTTTATATAAAATGTTTGACTATGTTTTTTGTTAGAGACAGTTTAAATTGAAATATCCTGCGATCTTTTCGGATTAAAATAACTTATTGCAAGGCGGGTTTTGTCAAAGAATTGTCAAATATATGTAAATATTGAAAATATATGGTAGGCTGATACTTATTTATATTATATAAGTTGAAAATTAAGTCTGTCGTATTTATATGATGATTGATATGTACTGTTACTCCCGCCGCACAATAAACCGAAGAGCATGCCCGTTAGGTATAAAGATTTTATCCGATCGTTGTCCCGTTTTCATTATCGAAAAAATGCAGGTGCGAGGCATCCAGCAAAAATGTTATTGACGAACCGTATTCCGGGATCTCTCCCGACGGGGTTCTGGCGATGAACTGATTTCCTTCTAGCTGGAAATATAAAAATATCTCGTTGCCCAAGGGTTCGACGACATCGATTTTTACAGTTATCTTATTGGCGTCTAATCTATCTTCTTCGTTCCGGGCTTCTCTAATTGCCTCGGGTCTTATCCCCGCGCTAATATTTTTATTTATATAAGTTTTTAAATTATCACCTCGTTTTCCGTCTATGTAAAGCTTTAACTTCCCCGCATTGCTTATGAAGAATATTTTATCATTTTCGCTCGTTATACTGCCGTCGATAAAATTCATCGACGGGCTGCCGATAAAGCCGGCGACAAATTTATTCTTAGGGTTTTTATACAGGTTTAGAGGCGTATCTATCTGGTTGACTATCCCGTCCTTCATAACTACGATTCTGTCCCCCATCGTCATGGCCTCGGTCTGGTCGTGGGTTACGTAAATCATGGTCGAATTTAATTTTTTATGCAGCTTCGAGATTTCCGTCCTTGTTTGAACCCGCATCTTTGCATCCAGGTTGCTCAGGGGCTCGTCGAACAGAAATACTTTTGGCTTTCTTACTATTGCTCTTCCCAGAGCTACGCGCTGCCTTTGTCCGCCGGATAGAGCTTTCGGCTTCCTGTTTAAGTACGGTTCGAGTTCCAGAATTCTTGCCGCTTCATTAACCCGTTCTTCTATTATGGATTTTGCGAACTTCCTCATCTTCAACCCGAACGCCATATTTTCGTATACCGTCATGTGAGGATAAAGAGCGTAGTTCTGGAAAACCATGGCGATGTCCCTGTCCTTAGGCTGGATATCGTTAACCTTCTTTCCGTCGATTAAGAGTTCGCCTTCCGAAATTTCTTCCAGGCCGGCAATCATTCTCAAAGTGGTCGATTTCCCGCATCCGGAAGGACCGACTAAAACTACGAACTCCCTGTCTTCGACGTCAATATTTACATTTTTAACGGCGAATGTTTTTCCGTCGTAGGATTTGGAAATATTTCTTAAAATTACATTTGCCATAACTCTCCGTATTTTAAACCGGATTAATGATGTTTAATTTATAAAAATTACTTCAAAAATGAATTCGTAAATTATCCGAAGAATTTTCGGCTTTCCATTCCACCGAAATTGTATAAATCCCGCCGGACAACGCTGCCGAATAATTTTTACCGATGTCTTTTCCGTTGATTGAAATACCGGCAGGTTCTTTCCTGCTGATTATTACGGCGTTATTTTTATGCCCCGGCAAGGAATTCAAATTAATGCTTAGCAAGTCTTCCTTCTCGGAATATACCGCGTTACCGAGAATTGAGTTCGTCTTCCATAGATAAGGTGCGGACGGCGCACCTATTTCTACATCTATGTTTTTAATCCCGCTAACGTCTTGCGGCAGTACCGCCGACGGATAATCCCGGCCGTCGATTTTTATATATTTTATATACCTGCCGCGTCCGGAGATATGTACCTTAAACCTGCTGCCCCAGGAAGTTAAAGTAAATGAACATTCTTTTTGATGACCGTTTAAATAGGGATTAAGCCTTATATTCCAGGTATTCTCCCTTATCCCGAATAAATTATATATGCTGTTTATGTACCACGCCGCTGCCCACATAAATTCAGGTTTGTCTATCTTGCCGTATGCCGAAGGATTACGGAAATCCCCGTTCCTTACTTCGTACATTGCCGGCTGTCCGTTGGGGCCGCTCATAATACCTTTTATAGTCATTACTTTTTTTATGAATTTCAGGGCGTCTTCCCCTCTCCCGTCCGCAATCAATGCAAGTGCGTACCATGCATTTCCGTGCGGCCAAATCCCGCCGTTCAGATATAGAAAAGGCTGGCCTTCCTCGTCGTCCGCAAAATGCCATACGCTGTCTAATTTCAGAAAATCCATCGGGAACACCGTATAAATGCCTACTTTCGGATCGACCATTTTTTTACCCGCGGTTTCCACGGTTTGCGACAGTCTGTCTCCTTTAAGCAAACCGAGATATGCCGGGACCAGCGAGCCTATGTAATAATGAGGATCAACCGCGCCTCCGCTGAGAAAATTCATAGAGTATTTATATCGATCCGACCAAAGTACATCGTTAAGATTTTTATCCAATTTCTCGGCAATAAGCTCGTTGCCGGCAAGCTCGCCTTCGTTCTCATTTATAACGTATGAAATATAATTATAATCTCTCAGCGATTTAATCTCCAGCGCCGTCATGTAGGTCCGGGGACCGTAATTATTCCCGATATCCCACCAATCCGGTCTCGAAGCCTGCATCATGCCGTCTTTCATATTTGTCAAAGACAATTTAAGGCTTTTTGTAATGTACGGATATAGTCTCTTTAAAAAGGCCTTATCTCCCGTATGTCTGAGATAAGATGCCGATGCTATAATAAACCAGAAATGATTCCAGTTGTCCGAAGCCGCATATTCGGTGGTATAGCTGCTGTCCTTCCAATAATACGCGTGAGGGATAACTTTATTTTTATCCGCATGATCGATAGTATATTCAAGATCCTGCTTTACTCTTCCGGGATCAAAATTTACGGCGGCTAGATCCGTTAAAAGAACGTCGTGAGTAAAATAGAAATTGTACTCTGCCGGACAAGGCATCGGTCTTATCAGGCCGTCTATATAATGTCTGTCGACGGCGAGCATTGCCTTCGCCCACAGATAAGAATGGTCGATTGCTTCGTCGCCGGTCAGGAATTCTCCTTTTCTAACGTAATCCAGTACATAATTCTCGTATTCTATTTCCGACTTGACGTAATTATTAATTATTTCTCCGGCCAGTTTTTCGGCTTCGCTTTCTTTGCACTGGCCTATTATTTGCACAACCCTCATTACCCCGGAAGGTTTTAATTCTTTTTTATATAAGAAGGCCGCCGCCGGGATGCCGGGATTTTCAGAGGAATAAGTTTTCTCCGGCAAGTTACCGTTATGAGTGAACCAGTAATCGCCGGCCGGAGCCGCGGAGCTTTTTAAATCGCCCTCGGTATCGAAACTTGCCGGTATCTCGCCTGCGTTCAGAACAAAAACATTCGAATACCGGGTTCCTAAATCGTTGAAATAAGCAAATATTCCTCCCAGCTTGCCGTTGTATCCGGTAACGGCTTTATCTTTTAACGCGTAGGTGTGACTGGTATGCAGAGAAGTTTCCAGGTGCGTATATAACTCAAAGTCTTGGCTTTTTCCGGTCAGGTTCTTTATAGCGTATGTAACGACCATGGCAGGATATTCTTTGCAGAATTTGTATGATACGGTTACTGATTTTTTCTTATCTTTATTATAGTATGTTACCTCATACGGAGTCAATCGGAACTCGTAAGGATGCAGGCCTAGCCATTCTTTCTTACCGCTGCCTATTTTTAATCCCAGTCTCATTATAAATGTCGTATCGCGGTGGAAATAGTCCGTACTTAAATCAATACTGTTTGCGACCGGATAATAAAAACTGATCCTTTCGGGTAAAATAGAGCTGTGATGCATTTCCACACCGACGAATGCATTTCCTACTTCCACCTGCGCATTGCCTTTAAAGGTTACTTCTATCTTTTTCCTTAAGAGATCGTTTGCGGTCTGAGCCTTCATATACAACACCGAAAAGGTTAGGAAGAAAATCATACCGGGTAAAATTATTTTCGCTTTCATTCAAACTTCGCTTGTTAAAATTTTATAATTTGTTTTTCAGGTATTTATTAAGTAATTCAATCTCGAATTTATTCTTAAAAGTTTTTTTGTCTTTTATTTTAACGGGAACCGCCGCCTCTTCCCCCGGCAGCAGAATTAAAGCGTTGTCGCCGAATTCAACCGTTTTATTTTTTACATAGACAAAAAAAGCGGGCTTGTCCGTCTTCAATCTTAGCATATCCTTTTTGCCGTTTAATTCGGTTTTTACGGAAGCAGCCGGCAGAGTTAAATGTTTCCATTCAAGTTCTTTGTAAAAATTTCTGTTCAGGAGTTTTTTACCGGGATCGAATATGGAAGCAATAATAACGGATTTTCCTGCTTTAAGTTCTTCCGGGATCCTGATGCTGAATATTTCATGCCTGCTTAAAGGTCCAAGATAAATCTTCTTCCGCCCCGTTGTTTCGATTTTGCCGGAAGGCAGGTTTACATATTTTATTTCAAGAGTACCCTTAAAGTTTCCGGTTCCGTAATTCATAACGCCGATCTCAAGGCTTCCGTTACGTTCGGCGAAAAGAATAATTTGCCCGGAAAAAGACCGCTTTACCATAAAGTAAGATATTTTAGGAATCAAACCGGAATCTACCAACGACCAGCTTGCAACCGGCCAGCAGTCGTTTAATTGCCAGATAACAGCTCCGTTTGTTTGCGGATATCTTAACTGCCAGTGTTCCAGGCACTCTCTTAATGCCAGTCCCTGATTCAACTGCGTCAAGTACACGAAGTCATCCAGACCGGTGTATATCGGCAAATGGGCCGACATAAATTTGAATAATCTTTCCGTACCTTCTACCTGTTTATTGTGATACTCAAACAGCCTGCTCTGCGAATGATGCGCTTCTTTAGGCAAAGCTTTCTTTATGGTTTCGGAAGATGCCGA
The DNA here is from genome assembly GCA_046706945.1 of Ignavibacteriaceae bacterium. Classification (GTDB taxonomy): domain Bacteria; phylum Bacteroidota; class Ignavibacteria; order Ignavibacteriales; family Ignavibacteriaceae; genus FEN-1297. The sequence continues at coordinate 7,458 of JBJKOY010000598.1, forward strand.
ACTTTGAAATCCGAATTCGGTTACAAATAGGCTTTTATCGTCTTTAACAAGGGAATAATCTTTCCAATTGCTCCATAAATTCCACTGATGCCTGTTGCCGCTTACCTCGGAATTAGGGTCATCTTCGTTTCCGAAAGGACTGGAAGGCCAATACGGTCTTTTCGGATCTATTTCATTAAGTATATCGGGTATGAGCGCGTGATATATTTTGTACCCCGGCATTTCTTTATAACTTTTTTTCTGCTGCTGATGCCATATCCATTCGTTCTCATTGTTGCCGCACCATATTGCAATCGATGGATGGAACTGCAAACGGGAGACGTTTTGTTTTATCTCGTCGCCGACATTGCGCATAAACTCTTCATTGTCGGGATAAGACGCGCAGGCGAACATAAAATCGTGCCAGACAAGTATTCCCATCTCGTCGCATAGATCGTAAAATATATCATTTTCATATATGCCTCCTCCCCACACCCGGAGCATATTCATGTTGGCTTCTTTAGCCAGCCTGGTAAGAGAAGAATATTTTTCGTCCGACACGCGGGGTAAAAAAGAGTCAGACGGTATCCAGTTTGCACCTTTTATGAAAACCGGTTTTTCATTTATTATGAAATTAAAAGAAGGCTTTCCGTGATTATCCAGGTTTAATATTATTGTCCTTATACCGACCTTTCTCTCCGTCTCAAATAAAATGTTTCCTTTTTCATCTAAAGCGGAAATAATAAGGTCGTAAAGATTTTGCTCCCCGTAATTATTAGGCCACCATAATTTGGGATCGGTAATTTCAATTTCTTCCCGGACGAGGCCTGTGCCCGAATCTTCGGCAGTTATTTCGAAAACCCGGCGGCCCGCAGATAATTTTATTTTAACATTAACCGGGATCCCGTTAATATTGTTGATCCCTGCCTTGATTTCGACAACAGCTTTTCTATCCGATAAGGATATCGTATTGAAGGTTACATCGTATATTTCTACCCCGGATTTTTGCTCGAGATAAACCGGGCGCCATAATCCGCATGTAGCGAATGACGGTCCCCAGTCCCATCCGAACGAGTACTGCGCTTTGCGCACGTATACTCTTTCGGTATTTAATGCTACGGGCAGTACACCGAATTTTTCTTCTTCGGAGCGGCCGTACTTTGAAGCCGAAGTAAACCTTATCAGCAGTTCGTTTTTTCTTTTTTTAACCTTGCCTGAAATATCAAATTCATATTTGAGAAACATGTTTTCCGTATGTCCGATTTCCGCGTTATTCAAATAAATACCGGCTATTGTATCGATACCTTCAAAAACCAGGTAAACAGGCTCATCTTTAACGAAATCTTTAGGCAGATCAAAAACGGTTTTATACGTCCAGTCAGATCCGCTTATCCACTGCAGGTCTGCCTCATTGTCCGCGAAAAAAGGATCAGGGATAATTTCCGCTTTAAATAAATCCGTATGTACGGTGCCCGGGACATCGGCGTTAATCCATTGTCCCGGTTTTATTACCTTTTTTCCGCGTAAATTCGAATTAGGAAATCCTTCGATTCTGAATTTCCAGTTTTCCCTTAAAAAAAATCTTCTCTGCATATTTCCCTTTGCTTACAGCCGTCGCCGGGCTGTATTATTTGATTAGAATCATTTTATCGGTAAATACTTTGCTGCCGGTTTTCAAGACATAAAAATAAACTCCGCTAGCTAAATTATTTGCGTTCCAATTCACGGAATGCATCCCGTCTTTCATATAACCGTTAATCGGACTGGAGACTTCCTGCCCCAGCATATTGTAAATACATAAATTTACGAACGAACTACTCTTAAGGTAAAATGAAATTGTGGTACTCGGATTAAACGGATTCGGGTAGTTCTGGAAAAGAACGTCGCTCACGGGCATATCGGCCGGCGATTTACTGCTGACGCCGGTGGTTGATGTATAAAAGTCCTGTATCTGCTTTAAAGATAATCCGTAATTATAAATTCTAATATCGTCCAGCACCCCGTTAAAATTATAGTTGTTGTCCGAAGGCAGCATTTGCCCTATGGTCATTGGCACGGTTGTCGTTAACAGATCGCCCGACCATGTTGTAAATGCGTCGAGTTTGCCGTTCAAATAAATCTCGCAGTCGGAACCCGTGTAGTCAACAGTTACGTTGTAAAGGCTGTCAGTCTGCAATTTTGTTTCCGAATCCAGGTCGATTATACCTCCGTTAATGCCGCTGGTAGTTTTTATGGTCCATCTTAAATATTTCTCGGGTATAATCGAAATTTTCCACCTGTTTTCATAACTGCCCTGGGAGATTATGTATTGCTCGCGGTTCGGCAGCGAACTTATTTTCATCCAGAAATTTATCGTAATACCTTTCCGGAAATTCAGACTGCTGTCGCTCGGTACCTGGATGAAACCGTTTGTGCCGTTGAAATAATATGCGCTGTTGGGGTCGCCGAAACGGTCTTTAGTTAAAGTCGCGTAATAAACGGTGCCGTTGTTATTAAACCCGCTTTCATCGTCCGCGTTTCCGTTGAAAGGATAATATGCTACCAGTTGCCCGGACTGCTGAATCGAAAAGTCACGTACTTCAACTCCGATGCTGTCGGCAGCTATTCCTCCGCGCCCGTCGTTTACCGTGCATGAGATATAATAATTCCCGGCTGTATTGGGAGCCGTCCAGTTAATACTGCTCCCGGTTCCCGATATTGAACCTCGGGAGGCATTCCATTTATAGCTAAGCGAGTCTTTATCCTGATCAGTTGCGGAACAAAAAAAAGTTGTAGTCGCACCGAGGTTTAATTTCCGCTGCGAGGCAATTAAGTTTTGGATTACCGGCAATATATTTATCGATTCGACCGCTGTAACGGTATCCGCGGCTTTAACTTGATTACCCTGTCCGTCGGATACGGTGCAATTTATTACGTAGGATCCGGCCGAAGGCGGAACAATCCATTTGACCGTCGGACCGTTACCTAGGACCGCTCCCCCCGATGAACTCCATATGTAAGAAAGAGTATCGTTGTCCTGGTCCGTTGCAGTAGCATAAATTGATAACGTATCCCCGGTTATTGCGGTATCCGTTTTCGATGACAGACTTTTTATCCTGGGCGGGTAATTGCCCGCAAACTTACCCGAATGATAATCAACCGCAACGCCGTTAATTAAAAATTTATCCAGATCATAAGACTGGGTTCCGCCGGATGGAGTTATTACCGCCAGCACGGCGGAGTTTGCAGGGATTGTAATTGCCGATGTTCCCGTTATACCTGTCTGCAAGAAACTTTTTGAAACTGCGTCGTAAATATCATGTTCGCCACCGCCGACATCCACTTCAACCGATTTATCCGTCGAATAAGGATTGTAATACAAGTACGTCGGGTAGGCCGGATCATGATAATAATCGGTTTTAAGCACATCCAATCTAAGTATGCCCTCAACATCGGTTGTATCTATTATGCCCCCAAGAATGCCCACATGCGAGGAACCGTAAAGAGCAAGGTTTGTTTTCCCCCATCCCCCGGTGATGGGATCGCCGGACGCATAAGGACTAACGCTTAGATTATTCGGATTGTACTGGTGCATAGCTTCGTGGGCGATATAGGAACTCGTATCGTACTGGTCGGCCCACTGTTTGCTCGGCTGATCCTGATTCTGAGCAGGCAGGAATTTGGGGTAGAAAAGCCTGGCCGCATTAGCCGCATTTAATACCCATTTGCCTATTGCCCTGGCGTATCTCTCGTCGTACCTTACCATAGGAACCAGGGCGCCGATCTGTTCAAAAGTGTTCATAACGAACGGGTAATCGTTGCTGCCGTTAACTTCGCCGATTAAACCGTCGACGTCGTATCCTCCCCAATTTCCGACCATTGCCCCCCAGCTGCGGATATTATCCGTGTTAAAGCACCAGTTAAGCATTTTCGTTAAGTCATAATTTGTTCCGAGTTCCGCATTCATCTTAGCCGCAATATAAACGCCGTAAGATAATTGAAGTTCGTAGGCGGGATTCGAGGTAAGTTCATTTAAATATTCCATTGCTAATTCGGCGCCGATCCGGTATTTAGCAATTCCAGTTTGTTTGTAAGCATTATATAAGATCCACGCGATAGCGCCCGCTGCTTCCGGCTCGTCGTGCACATGCTGGGAATAAGGCGTCATTGTTGAAAAATCCCAGCCCTGGTATTTCATGTTCGGGATTTTCCATGGAGTTGTGCTCCCTCCCATTTTATTAACCACATCAAGCCACCTGTCCGCTACAGCGGTGAACTGCGTTTTAAATACGCTGTTGTGCGGATATAAATAATTTAATTCGTAAAAGAATACATTAGGCATCGTTTCGTACCAGAAATCGTCGATCACATTGGACGAAGGTCCGTTCTCATAGACATCGAGTCCGTCCGCTTTGTTAAACCATTCCTTGCACATGTCCGCCCAATTATATCCGTTCCGGTTGCTTTTGACTATACCGGATAACGTCGCGCCGATTACGGCCGGCAGGCAATTAATTGCTTCTGCCGAATTCGGAACGGTTGTTCCTACCACGGTGTGCAGACCGAACTGGACACTGCCCGGATAATTCACCGCATTGTTATTAATCCATATTAAAGGCAAATAGGTGCCTGTTAAGTCTGGATTAAATACCAGCGAATCATATCCGGCCGCTACTTTTTTCCAATCCCGCATTTGATAAGGCGAAGGCATATCGGGCATACTTTCTATGCGGCCGATGTTAATTTGCTGGGCCAAGGTAGGTGCGGGCATTAATAATATAAAAATAACCGGAAGTAATACATAGTATCTTAACCTCGGCATTAGCCGGGTAATGCACTTTTTTCCCATTATTCATTTCCTTTTTGGATTCATATCCGTTCAAATTCGGCTCCCGTTCTATGAGTATTTCTTTAATCAATTTTTTCCGCTATGCTTGTAATAATCCCGGATTATTTTTCTCGCGATCGGGTTTTGCTCGGCTTCAAGAATCGACAACAACGCTTCAATCGTAGATTCGGCGCCGGAATTTTTATTAATTTCTTTTCGATTTATAATTCCGTCATAGCAAATTCCCGTCCCGGGATTGTACATTTGAACCCCCGCAATATTGTTGCCGAGAAGCCAGCACGCGATCTTGCCGGCTGTAACCGCTGCCTGGCGATTATGCGTCACGTTATAGTATGCCAAAGACGCAAACACCATCGGTCTTATCCCGTAAGCGATCTGCGGAAATTTTTCCACGTCCCGTAATTTTTTTTTCGAATTAACGTTTGAAACCGCAAAAGCGTTGAAATATTTTTCTTTTTCCAGATACGGATAAAAATATTTTATTTCTTTACCCGCATATTCGAAATAATCTTCCTTGCTGAATTCTTTGCCCGCAAGGATAAGCGCTTCGGCCTGGCTGTTTCCCCACTCGTGCCAGGTGTTCTGCCAGCTTAAGAATGCACAGTACGGGAGTTCCACAGCGCTGCCGGACTGCATTTTAATTATACCTCTGCAAAGGCTCTCCACGGCTTTTCTTACGGACGGGTTTTTGTTCAGCTCATAATATAAGGTAAGCCCCTTAACTAAAATCGCCGCCTGATCGGCCGCGAAATTATAAGGAAGCCACGCCGGGATTTTAATCCCTTCGAAACTTTTATATTCGCCGGGCTTATTTTTCGAAAGCCAGCTTAACGTAACGTCTACGGCTTTATCAAGATGCGGAGCGATTTTATCGGCGATTCGTTTATCATTTTTTTCAAAAAACTTTCGGGCTTCCGCAAGCGCCCATATCGCACGCCACGACCACCAGTTCGGTTCTGCAACGCTTGTTTTATACGTCGAATCGATCGTATGATCCTTCCAAATAAAATTGTAGAAGAATCCGTTAAGCGACTGCATATGAAGTAGGAAGTTCGTAATGTTTTTAATTTTATCCAGTACTTTGTCATCGTGATTCAAATTATAGTACAGGATATAGAAAACCTCGGCTCTTGCCGCATCGTCAACGCAAGCTATTCCCTCTCCTTTTGCTTCGGTGTATTTATAGTCCGGATAGTCTGCATATATGCGGATAATGCCCATTGTTTCTCCGCCGACCTTAATATTCTCGTAAAGGTAGTCGAGATGCGATGTATTTAACATCGATTCGGGCTGAGCAGAATTTAATTCGGAAAAACAAAATATAAAAACTACAAGCAGATTTATTAAAAGGAAATTGTTAAAAATTCTGTTACTATTTTTTAACATAGTCATCAGATTTCTCGAATAGGGAAAAATTTATTTCTCATTTACAGCATGAAAGCAGATTATCAACCGTAGTTGAGGCCAAACAAATGTGCGTATCGGCTCCGGAATAATAAATATTAACTTTTCCGTCATCGTCGGCCGTCCATCCGTTGCAGAAAATTACGTTCGGCACATCGCCGTTCCTTTCATACTCGGTTTCGGCTTGCAGGACCGGCCCGGTACTCCGGCCTTTAATGATCCACGGTTTTTCCGGGTCGAGCAATACGACCCCGAGTTTGTACAATGAACTTATGCCGAATCCTCTGACACCGTGATAAAGCATCAGCCAGCCTTCTTCCGTTTTAATCGGGGGGCCTGAGTTGCCGATCTTATCGTTTTCCCAGGTGCCGGGCTGCGGCTCCATCAGAATTTGATAACCGCCCCAGTGAATAAGATCCCTGCTTTTGCTTATCCAGATATCGTTCCGCTTTTCCGCCGTCGGTCTGTCGACCTTATAGTAATAACCGTTTATTTTCTCGGGGAAAAGCGCGCAGTCCTTATTTGACGGTTCGCTTATAGGCCCGTGAATTATAAATTTATGAAAGTCTTCTGTTTCCGCCAGCATAACCAAAGGCATATATTTGGAATACCCGGTATAGGTCAAATAATACCTGCCCTCTATTTTACTGATCCTTGCGTCTTCAATGCCCCATTCCGCGTACTTGAAAAATTCTTCGTGATTTTCCGGCAGCAGAACGGGACTTTTGTCTACTTTAAAATTTATCCCGTCCCTGCTTTTTGCCAGAACGAACCCGGATCTGCCGGTAGGGAATTCGACGCGGCAGACCAGTAAATACTGTCCTTTATATATAACAGCTCCGGGATTGAAAATACTGTTTACCATAAAAGGCACGTCCGATTTTGTTAAAATGGGATTTTTACTGTATCTATTAATTTCCATACTATTCTCGCCGTTTATTTTTTTCATATTCTTTAAATCGATTATTCCATTCTTTCGAATAAGTCCGAAAGCTTTATTCCTGCAAACCCGGTGCAAGAATCGGACATCGCGAAAGGAATTATCAAGTTCTCTCCGTGCAAAACCGATCCGCAGGAATACACCACATTCGGAACATAACCTTCCCTTTCCGACTTTTCAGGAACTATCAAAGGTTCCTTTAATGTGCCGATTACCATGTCGGGATTATTAAGATCAAGCAGGCATGCGGAAATTACATATTTACGCAAAGGTCCGACGGCATGCGTTATTAACAGCCATCCCTCGCTTGTTTCCAGCGGGGAACCGCAATTTCCCAGTTGAATTAATTCCCACGGCTCCTGCGGCTTTTTAAGCATGCGGTATTTATCCCAATAAAACAACGAATCCGACGACATTATCCCTATGTTCACGCCGCCCTGACGGGTAATCATCATATATTTACCGTTTATTTTTCTGGGGAAAAGCGCCATGCCTTTATCTTTTACCGCTTTCCCGTGCAGTGTATTAATCCTGAAATTATTAAAGTCATCTGTTTCCAGCATCTGTACCCGGAATGAAGACCCGTTATAAGCAGTGTAAGTTCCGTAATAACGGCAGGAACCGTCATCATCGCGGAACCGGACCAATCTTAAATCCTCCAGTCCCGCCGACTCGCTCTTTGACTGAGGGAACAATACTTTTTCGGACATGCCGATTGCGTCTTCGAATCCGGCTTCATAATTGGATTCTGAAAAATCAAGAATTTCGGAAACAGCATTTTTTAACGACGGGTCATCCTGATATTTATCTTCCATCCCGTATAATAACGAATTCAATTCTTCGAGCGAAAATTTTGGAGGAAGGAGATTAAACAACTTTTTATAGGAACCGCCGGTATTCCTAAAGCGCGAGCGTAATGCATCTTTCGAATAAACCGCATCCTTTTTGATTTCCGGCTGGCAGCTGAATTTCCCGACCGGGTCGATTGCAATATCGCCGTGAGAATCGATTATACCCGTCCTGAATTCAATCGAAGAGATATGTCCCTCCCCGGTCGCGCGAAGGCTCAGAACAAACCTAAGTTCGTCCTTATCAAGACCGGTCTGATCCGGATGCACGGTCAAGGAAGGGTTAAATAATGCTGCCGACTCTATTGAATATTCTTTCGAGAAATACGCCCCAATAACTATTTTCGTGTTTAACGAAAAATCATTTCCCGCGGTTGAATATTTTTCGACTCTCTTAAAATTATTCAGGATATTTTTTTCGAATTGCCGGTGCCTGTTTCCGAATTCGGAGAATATGCGGTCCGTTAAAGCGGCAACATCTTTTTCCTTTAATTGTAAAATTTTATCTATTACGGCTACGGACCTTTCCTCCCCTACGTCAAGGAACCGGAGAATAACCCTTTTCGGATCGGCAAATAACTTTTGAGGATAACGGTATACTGACATTAATTAAATAACTCTCCTTAACTTTATTCTTTAATACCCGTCGATGCCATGCTTTGAATAAAATATTTTTGGAAAAATAAATACGCGATAATTATCGGCAGAGCCAGCAGAGTAGCGGCGGCTAATTTAACTCCGAGCTGCGATTCGGCCGCGCCGCCGACCGCAAACAGCGTTACCAGCTGCGGCATAGTCATCATTTTATCGTTCCGGATTACTATTAACGGCCACAGTACTTCGTTCCATGATGTCATAAAAGTTATTATACCCACCGTAACCAGGGCCGGCACCGAGTTAGGCCATAATATTCTGAAAATAATTCTCAGCTCGCCGCAGCCGTCTATTCTCGCCGCATCAATCAGGTCCTGCGGAATGCTTTTAAAATACTGCCTGAACAAAATTATTCCCAGGGCGCTCATTAAATAAGGAACTATCAGCGCCAAGTAAGTATCGACCCATCCGAATTTAACCATTAGTATATACTGCGGTATCAAAGTAATTTGAAACGGCAGGGTCATTGTAAAAATTATTATGAAGAATAATAAATTTTTGCCCTTAAATTCAAGTCTCGAAAGCGCATAACCTACCATAGATCCGAATACGAGAACCCCGAGAGTTACCATTGCGGAAACAAAGACGCTGTTAATGAACGACCTTGTAATGGGAATTTTGGCAATCATTTGAGCGTAGCTTCCAAGCGTAAGATGCGTGGGCAGAAATGTCAGTCCCCCGATTTCATTTTCGGGCGACAAAGACGCCAGCAGCATCCATACAAACGGGTACAGAAAAATCAATGCACCGGCGATAAGCAATATGTAAAAAATTATTTTTTTCATATTTAATTATTCTTTTTCTATGAACTTTTTCTGAATCATTACAACGCTGAGAATTAAAAGCGCAAAAAATAAACCCAGCGTGGCCGAATATCCCATATGATAATAAAAGAAACCCTGCTTATAAATATAAAGAACCGCGGAAAGAGTGCTGTTCAACGGGCCTCCTCCAGTCATTATATAAGGCTCGATGAATAACGAAAAACCGCCGATCGTGGATAAGACCACAACCATGAACATGGTCGGGTTGATCATCGGCAGAGTTATGTGCTTAAATTTCTGCCAATGAGTTGCTCCTTCCAGATCGGCGGCTTCGTAGTAGTGGGCGGGGACAGTCTGCAAACCCACCAGGAATAAAACGATATATAACCCGACGTTTTTCCATGTTGCCATTATAGCGATGGACGGCATAGCCCACGAGGGGTCTACAAGCCATCCTATCCTTCCCAGGCCCGCGGCGGTCAGGATCCTATTTAATAACCCCGTATCGAACCCGTATAGCTGCTGCCATAATATCGTTACGACTACGCCCGATACTATCACGGGGAGAAAAAACGCGCCTCTGAAAAATCCCCTTAACTTTATTTTTTGGTTTAAAATCTCCGCAAGAAAAAGAGCCACTATTATTTGAAGCGGAATATTTATTGCCAAAAAGATGAGGGTATTTATAATCGATTTAAAGAAAAATTCGTCGTGTATAAGACGGACATAATTATTTAGCCCGGTGAATTGCATAGGGGCGATTATGTTCCATTTATTAAACGTTAAAACAACGGAGAACACCACCGGGAAAGCCACGAATATCAGGAAATATGCTATATAAGGGGAAACCAGCAGATAAGGCATTAACTTTTTATATTTCATCGTTTTAATCGTAATGATATTGCTTTACTTTAAATACAATAAGTTGACTTGTTTGGCCGCGTCATCCAATGCTTCTTGCGGCGTTTTTTTCCCGTATATAACGCATGCTTCATACTCCTGCGAAATGATATCGAAAACCTCCGTCAAATTCGGATAAGGGTCGGTACCTTTCACATATTTCGCCTGTCTGGCAAATTCAATCATCTTGGGATTATTCCTGAAATAATCCGCAAACAGCGAATCGCTCTCCAGGTTTTTTCTTCTCGGTATTTGGTTCGTCATTTCCAGGAATTTAAGATCGTTCTTTTTACTTATCATAAATTTTATAAATTCCCAAGCAAGTTGGGCGTTCGGACATGTCTTAAATATTACTATATTTTTCGGATCGCAATAAGTATAAACAGGGCCCTTGTGATTGTCGGGAACCGGCATATGCGTAAAGCCGAATTCAAATCCTTTCGGCTTGAATTTATCTGCATGTGCAATTTCCCAAGGGCCGGTAAACCTTGTTGCAATAACGCTCGAAAGGAAAACGTCCTCCCTGATGGAGAGTCTTTCCTTTGGGAAATAGTCGTGCGCGTAAAGGTTTCGCAGGAAAGAAAAAACTTCCACCCCGTATTTGTTGTCGAATGCCGCTTTGTTGTCTTTTATCAGGGGCGCGCCGCCGGAAGCCGCAAGATACAGCGGATAAAAATCGAAAAATCTCTGCCACCAGGTTACCAGTACTTCGGCATAGCCGAACCACCTGTCGACGTAACCGTCCTTATTAATACTCTCGCTCTTTAATTTTTCAGACGCGGAGTCAAACTGCGAATATGTCAAAGGCGGACTGCTGAATCCCAGATGTTCGATAATCTTTTTATTATACATCAGCATAATTGGATTTATCTTCCAAGGGATCTGGTAAATATGCCCGTCCGGGCTTGTTACTTCCTTGACCACATTGCTGTCGCACCTCGAATAAATAAATTCCTTAAATCCCTTTAAAGTATCCAGTGCTACAAGCACGCCGGCCCTGGCATAGTCTTCCACATCGCCCTGCCACATGTTGGAATATATATCCGGCGTAGTTTTGCCTACAACTGCGGCTAGGATGATTTCTTCGCTGGATTGTCCCTCCGGAACCGGCTGAAACGATATTCTTTCCGAAGGATTTTTTTCATTCCATTCTTTAACAATATATCTTGCAAAACTTATTTCCTGCGTATTGTTGCTCGACCAATACAGGAGATGATCCGGGTTTCTCTCGGATTTTGATCCGCAGGAAAATTGAACCAGCACTAAAAAAATAAGGATAACTATCTTTAATGATTTTTTAAACATGGATTTTATTATAAAGTAAAAATAATAACCTGTTCGATGCACCTTGCAGGCTTTACCGTCGTACTATAATTTCCGCGACTTGATTGTTGTAATAAAGGGACATGTTATTTTACTATTCCCACGCCTGCCATGAAAAATCTATTGAAGGATAGGCGGGATGAGGGAATGTTCCTCCCTTCTTGACTAGGTAAAAGTCGACTGCCCTCGGGTCGTCGGAATCCTGAACTTCAATATTCTTCAGAAGTTTTTCATTTATCCATACCGGATAATTTTTCCTCAACGCCTGAAGCTCCCTGAACGTTCTTTCCATTAGCGCCTGTTTTTTATCGTTATACTTGCTCTTTACCGAAGCCGGGAGTTCTATGTTTAACCCGATCGATTTTGCAAGTTTATCTCTAACAACCGCATATACTATTTTATCTCTCCACCAATTCACCTGGTCTTTTACGATCGGCAAATTCTGAAAACCTCTTTCGTAGGCTCTTCCGATCAGCAGATGATCCCTGACCATCTGCCAGACTAATTTTTCAAGGGAAGCCGAGAAATTATCAAAACTGCTTTCGTCGAACTTCAAATATTCTTCCCTCATTTTATACCAGTTTAAAAAGTCGTCGAGCGTAAGACCCCCGCCGGAAAGCTGCACCAATGTCAGTTTTGTAAATTGTTCTTTCGAAAAATTTCCGAAATGCGCCAGCTCTTTCTTCATTCTTTTGTCGAGATTCCATTGAGCGAATTTTTTTTCGGGAAGCACATAGTTCCCCATGTACGACCTTAGAATATCAAACGCCCTTCCCTGAATGACTGGATTATGTTCCAGCATCAAAGTTCTGACGTAAATATCCGACTGTTTATCCGACTCGTTAAGCTTCAATGCTTCTTCCGCGTCGTGTTTTTCCTTCTCAAACTGCGTCTGCGTTGTAATTGCGTTTTCCCAGACATCGATTAATTTAATTATATACCAGCCGTCAGGGCCGTGCACCGGCGCGGAAACCTGTCCTTCTTTCAGGCTGTCCACGACACCCAGCATCTCCGGATTTCTCATCCTCAGCTTAAATTCGCTCATCTGCATCTGTCGCTCGTCTTTGTATACGGAATCCCTCAACTGCATGTTAAACAAAGAGTCAAATGCTATGCCTTTATTCAAATACGACAAATAATAATCCAGACTGTCTTTCGACGGTGCGAACAACCATTTGATGTTGTATGTGGTCTGCTTTTGACCGACGGCTTTTTTTAAAGTTTTATCCGGTATTTTTATTTTGTTGAAAATATCTTTATAAAACATTTGGTTGCTTGCCAGGTCTCCCTCTATCGCGGAAAGAAGATCTTTCACCCTGGCGGAATCCTGGTAGCCGTGCGCATACCCGTCGAGCGCAAGAAGTTTTTCGTCGATCATATATTTTAAATAGTCCTGCTTGGAATTCTTCCTCCTTTTTGCAAAAGACGGTCCGAACTCGTAGCTGGCTAAGAATTCCCTAACTGTAATTTTTTTACCGCCGACCTTCGCCAGTACAATGTCGCCCTTATCGGTATTATAGGCCGCGTTAAAATTTATTTTCGAGGCCGTATCCTTTTTAGAACCCGCGCTGGCCCATCCTGCGTTCAGAAGCAAGGTCATTATTAAAATAAAAGCGGTTCCGCTAAAATTAATTTTACTGCTCATCTTATTAGGTAATTAAAATTTAATATCGACAGAGAATACGTTTACATTCTGAAGTCTGCCGAAGTCTCTATAAGCATAATTGAACTTCACCAAGTCGGAACTGAACAACATCTTTGAACTTAACCCGACCCCGAACGAAAGACCTCCTTCGCCGTCGGGTAAAAACAACGACTGGTATCCGCCGCGCAGGAAAAGAAAATCTTTATAGGCGAATTCGGTGCCTACATTCATGCTTTCATAGTTATCGTTGGGATGCAAGGCATCAACGGCAATCGTCCAGCGGTAATCGCCGGTCTTAATAGCGTTTGTCGAAATGCCGATCCTGAAAAGCAGCGGCAGGCTCCAGGAAGTAAGGTCTATGCTGTAAGGTATCTGATCGTTTGTTCCGAGCTGCGCGGGGTCCACGCTACCGTATGTTCTCGTATCTATTCCCTGCAATTTCATGGAAGATCCGAAATTTGACATGGAAGCCCCTATTACCATGCCGCCGAAAAGATCCGTTCTGAAGATCGTACCCAAATCGACGGCAAAAGCATTGCTTGACATATGCCATATCGTTTCCTGAATATATTTGGCAGTAAAGCCCACCGAAAACCTATCCGTCAAACTGCGTGCGTAAGATACCCCAACGGCGATATCGCCCGCGCTGAAATACTCGCCGGTTCCTTCCGGCTGCTCCACGGTTCTGACCTTCATATCCGGCATGTTAAGAGAAGTAAAGCTGAATCCCAATGTACCGAATTCTCCAAGCGGCAAGGCCAGTGCGGCGTAATCAAGGTTTGTTTGAGCAAGCCATTCCGTATGCACCACGTCGACTTCGTTCTGGGGTAAATCGGCTATCCCGGCAACGTTCCAGTATAAGGAAGTCGCGTCGTTGGCAACGCTTACGTATGCGCCCCCCATGCCGTTTGCCGCCGCTCCTACCCCGATCTCGAGAAAAGTACCCGCCGTAGTACCGACCTTTGATACGTTCCTGCTTTGTGAGTATGCCGAAGATAAAGTCAGTAAAAAAATAATTAATAATTTCCGTATAATTTTTAAATTCATAAATACCTCTGTACCGATTCTTGTACGTATAGTAATATCATTTAATGATAGCAAATCTTCCGATCTTCTGTCCGAGCGAACCCGCATCTACCTGGAAGATATAAATACCGAAAGCTATGTCCATACCGTCTTTCGAAGTAAGATCCCAGGGCTCCTGTCCGTTCGATAAGTTGCTGTTATGATATAACGTCTGCACAAGGTTTCCGCTTATGGTGTATATTCGTATCGTGCATTTTGCGGGCAGGTGAATAAAATAAATCCTCCTAATTCCGCGGCCTACCTCCTGCGAGGTCGGTTCCCATGAAGCGGCGGCGGGGTAAGGATTCGGAACCACTGCTACATCATTCAGGTCCTGGTTGAATTTTGATTTATCGAAATAGGAAGACTTCGTCGTGAACTGGATATACTCTCCGTTTCTGAAAGGTTTTGTCGTTGCTATTTTGAATACGTCGCCCGGCTGGGGAGCTTTCTGGTCTGATTGAGCAATCGAAGTATCCTGCAGTAAAGTGAAAGACCATCCTACGTGCCTGTTCAAATTGCTTGTTACTCTTGCACCCAGCGAATCGCCCGCAATTATAAACAGCGCATCGCCCGCATCGAACTCTCCGTTATTGTTCAGGTCGTGGAATATAAACTGTACATGCGGAATATTGTCGGTAACATCCTTTACGATAATATTAGTTACTTCGGGACTAGAAAATACAGTAGCCGGATATGAAGTATCCCCCTTTCCCGGTTCCGTAAACTGAATTTCAAAATCCGCCGGGAAGTTCACCCGCTGGCCCTGATATGAAGCGGCATATCTTGAATCGAAGCCGACTTGAGTTATATAATTGCTGCTTCCCTTCTCCCATCCGGTCCTCGACTGGTCAATTGCAACCGCGGTGTCGTTCGTCATCCCGACATTTATTCCCTGGATTACAGGAGTCTGAACATTATTGCCGATGAATTGAGTAAAGGGAATTAATGTATCCTTGGTTGAATAATTAATTAATGTATAAAAAGGGTTCGGATTGTTATGGAACGGCGTATTCTCTTTAAATACAATGCGGTATGTATCGTAATTCAGCACCGAATCGGGATCAAGAATATTTATTTTAACGGAGCCGGTACCCGGCCCGCTAGCGTCGTAATTGCTGACGTTCGGCGGAACGTAGCCTGCGCTCGGCGCAGTCGGAGTGACGACGGCGGTATTGACGTCGGTTTGTACCTTGCCGTTAATGTCGACTTTGATGAGGGTGGTAGTTTCGGCCGGCGGAATACCTTGAACCTGTCCGTTAATATTGGTGGTTATGAATCCTTTGTCGTATGCCGCCACAGCATAATAATAAGTCTGCCCGTTGACTACGTTTGTGTCTATAAAAGAATGCTGTAATCCGGAATCGTCTCCCAGATCGAACATTGCCCCGTTAACGCTTATGGGGAACAGCCCTGTTACGCCGTCCTTAAGATCGAACTGCGCAATCGGCTTTCTAAACGTGGGTTTGCCGTAAGCATCCGTTATTACCTGGTCCTCGATAAAATTCGGTTCGGTCGACCTGTAAATCCTGTATCCCTCGAAATTGACCCTTTGATAAAACTTATCGTAAGTATGTTCGGCCCTGTTATCCCAATACAAAGTTACTTTATGGTCGCCGGCAATGGCGTGGACTATCGGCTTGTCCGGCGGTTTGGCAAAATTATAAGACGCGTTATAAATTGCCTGAATGGTCTGCTTTCGTCTGAACAAATCGTTTTGATCGATACCGAAAAGCAGCGACATTGAAAAGCGCTGGGTGGCCCCGGTTTCTTCAGGTTGTCCCTGCTGAGCCGAATATGTATTCCTTCCGTCCATATGGAATAAGTAGCTTGAGAAGAAGTTCCCCAGGTTAACTCCTACAAGCGATTGACCGTGAGGCGACGGCAAAGCGGAAAGTGCGGCCCAATTTCTTTCGTCGTTATTCAAATCGTATGTGTGGACGGCAAAAATCGCAAAACCCGTTAATCCCAACTGGTCGGATTCGTCCTTATCGAGAATACCGAAATCCGGTTCGCCCTGATCCGGTCTTAAGTTGCCTTGAGTCCCGTCGGCATCAGGCCCGGTATATCCCGCATCCAGCGGTCCTATCCCGTCGCTTCCCACATCGTCGTTTTCGGGATTCCAGTTTCCGTTTTCGTCTCCCGGCCACCACAATTTGTATTGAATTGCCGGAACTTCGTCGAGCGATTTGTAATTAAAATAACTGAGAAACTTTGCCGTATCGTGCGTGGCGACAAAAGCCTCTCTAACGCCGCCGGGCGGAACGGGTCCCACTCCGTAAAGTTTTTGGAGCTGTTCGGCATACTTGCAGCTGGCTTCGTATATCGGCCCGTGGTATTGAGGGTAACGCGGCCAGGTAGCGGCATTGTCGTCCCTGCTTTCGTCGATCATACCGTCGTGGTCGTTGTCTATACCGTCGTAGGAAATCCCGGGGCTTTCGAGAAATGCGTATCCGGCATATCCTACAGGGCTCCAATGCCCCGGGCTGCCGTAAGGCACGGTGGACCATGCATAAGAAATATTAAGTACCTGGTCGTAATCCCCGGCATTATTTGAAGAGTTGTCGTGGCCGCCGATTCCCCAATCTACGTACTGTGCGAACAGCGTTTTGGGATAATCCGTAGTTCCCATATTTGTTATTTCGTAATACCAGAAGATTACGTCTTCCGCTAAAACCTGGGACCACTGGAATCCCCTTCCGTGCACCTGCATACCCAGGCCTCCTCGTGTAGTATCGTCGGCATCGGGATAAAAGCCGTATTTATCGATGTACTCGCGATCCATATTGTCGTCGAAAACAAAATAAGATTCAAGGTCGGCATTTTTAACGCCCTTTCCGAAGAACCCGTCCCATTGCCCAGCCCAATCTGACGGCCTGTCCGGCCATGTTGAAGGCCAGGTGTTCGGATCATCGCTTCTTGCTACGCTTGATTGATTCGGATTTGCATAACCCGGCAGAGGCCACCATCCGTAAGTAATTCCGGTAGCCGGGTTGTACCTTGTATATTCATAATAATTAGTTTCGAGGGGATGAAATACGTGATTGTTTTTTTGCGCTTCCGCCTGAACTATTATTGCCACCCCGTCAACATAAGTATGATTCGTACCTTTGGGCCAGACGCCGCTCAATGTAGGCTGGTTCTGCCAGTCCGCAATTTCGCCGAAATTATAAAACACGGTTTGGACCAGGTTGCCGTCCATAATTCCCATTTTCGTATTTAAATAATTGCCCTTGTGCTTATCCACGATTATTTGAGCGAAAGTATTCAAGGAGGCGAATATGAATATCGAAGCGAGTATAAATGCAAATTTTAATAAAAAATTTTTTTTCACGACGGTACGTCCTATAATTTTCAATTTTTAAAAGTCTACCGAGGCACCGATTAATACCTGTCTGGGCGCCGAATAAAAATCCGGTCTTGTAAAAAATTGTTGTATCGTATTAACGCCGTGAGGCGGCGCTTGCGGTCTAGTTTCCTCCAGAGTATAACCTGCTCTTCCGGTATCAGTAAAAACATCGATTTCATTCGGGGTATCGAATAAATTATAGATCTTGGCAAATACGGACAAATTAAACCCTGAGACCTTGAAATATTTTGTTAAATAAAGATCTACGTCAAAAAACGTCGGCTTATTCGCGCTGTTCTCAAGACCGGTTCTTTGATTCTGATAAGAAGGAGTATACGGGAGCCCGGAACCGAGCTGCCCGACCGCGCTGGCAATGAAATCGTCCGGAATTCCGGCAGTAACCGTAAAATTAAGAGAATGTCTTCTATCCCAGTTCAGAGGGACCAATTGTTTATTCGGTTCGATGGGAGGCGTTGCTTGAGAAAGGTTATAAGCAGTATTCGGATCGGAAGCGTCGCCGTCCGCAACCTGGTAGGTATAATCGATTGTTGCGCTCAAACCGTGGCTGAATCGTTTATCGAATGATACGGTAAAACCTTTAACGGCACCGTAATCGGTATTTATGTATTCGGCAAATTTTTTAAAATTATTTTTTACGTGGAGTTGTACTCCCAGAAGGTTTCTAATGTCTTTGTAATAAGCTGTCACGTTAACTCCTATGTCGGAAGTAAGAGCCTGCTGCAGACCTACCTCGTACATTACGGTTTCCTGCGGCTTTAGATCGGCATTGCCGATCGTCGAGCCCACAAAATCCGGATAATTTCCGGTCAGGGGAATTCTGAAGTTAGGATTTTTATATAAGTATTGATACGGCGGGACCTGGAAAAAATGTCCGTATGAAATATGCACTGCTCCTTCCGCGCCAATGGGATAAGAAATACCTACTCTAGGACTCACCTGGTACTTTGCTGAAGCCTTGTGAAAATAACCCGAAGGGAAAGGCGGTGCGAGGGAATCCAATTCCGAAATATTATTAGGATCATTTAAAACTTCGCCGTCCGGCTGAAAATAATCGAATCTCACGCCGACGTTAACGATCAGGTAACTTAATTCTATCTTATCCTGCAGGTACGCAGCCAATTGGTAGGGATGGTTATTATATACGTTATAATCAAAATCCCCGTAATTCGGCAGTTGAGGTTTATAGCCAGTAGCCGCGCTGACCAGGACCTGGTAGTCTTTGTAAGACAATGTATTCAGATCGGCTTCGATGCCTCCTTTTAATTCGTGCACGTTGTTTATCTGATCCGTAAGGTCGGCTTTGAAAGTATACGTATTTGTAGTATGATAAAAATGCCAGTTCTGAGTTCCGCCCGTATATAAAGCGTTGCCGCTCACCTGCGCGAATCTGTCTATTGATACGTATCCCGGGTCAAGCGGATTCGAATAAACGTATTGCGCTCCGTAGCTGGTATAAGAGGATACCAATAAATCCAAGAAGGCGGAGTTGCTGAATACGTGAGTGTAACTCAGACTTCCCAGTAAACTGTAATCGTGGTTTGTATAATTACCGTACGGATCCAATATAAACATGTGGTCATAGTTTTCGTAGTCGTGTTTTTGATAAAGGCCCTCGAGGACGATTCCCTTTCCCTGTCCTACTTTAAAAACCAGTTTGCCCTGGAGGGTCAACTGTCTGGAATAATTCATCGGAACATCTTTATTGTTTCCCGTAGCGTCTATATACCAGTTTGCAGGGTTATCAGAAGAAAAATTTGAAGAGTCCTGCGGCGTAAACATGTTTTTGCCGTACAGGTATCCGTCGTCGCTCAAATATCTGGCCGACGAAAAAAACTTCATAAATCCGTCGGTTAACGGAACAGGACCGCTTAGGCTGCCCTGGATGTTATGTGTTCTAAACGGATTCAGCCCTCCCATGTACTGAAATAGGTTTGTCCTTGTAGTTAAATAATCTCCCGTATAACTAGAGAAGCTGCCGCTGTAATGATCTTCCGGAATTTTCGTAATCTGGTTTACAACGCCCGACATGGCCTGGCCGTACTCCGCGTTAAAAGTCCCGGTAATAACCTGGAGTTCCTGTACGCTGTTCGTAGAGGCTTCCATGGTTGCCTCTCCGGAATAAACGTCGTTTACGGAAACTCCGTCGATCAGGTATTTGACCTCCCCGAGTCTGCCTCCGCGGAAGTGGCCGTCCACTACACCTGCCTGCAGGTTTACAACCGATTGTACGTCTTCAACCGGCAGCATGGAAATGCTGTTACCGCTTATATCCGACTGCGTGGAAGTCAGATCCTTTTGAACAAGAGGCTTTTTTGCGGTAACTACAATACTGTTTATCTGAACTGCTTTCTGGCTTAATTCAAAGTCTATTCTCGTCGTCTGATCTACAGAAACTCGGACGTTCGTTATTTCTTCCGGGGCAAAGCCTATTTCGGATGCCCTTACTTTATAGGTCCCGGGCGGAATATTTATTATATAATACTCCCCGTTGACGTCTGTAGCCGCGCCCATTGACGTTCCCATTATTATTATATTAACTCCGATCAGCGGTTCCTTAGTACCGGCGTCTATAACCCGCCCGGCAATTTTACCCGTCGTTCCTCCGAAAAGATTCTTCGGGACGATTAAAAAAATTATTGTACACAGAAATAAATATTTTATGTTATTGTAGAATATGCTCATATTTATTGCCCTTGCTCTTTTGTATAAAATTTTAGCAAGAGGTTAGTCCTAAATTATTAACGTAACCTTCAATATATTAAAACGGGAAAGGGGCGCCCTATTCAAGCGCCCCCGTGCGTGTATTATTTCAGCAGTACCATCTTTTTTACCGCAATGTTGTTTCCCGCGGCAATTCTGTAAATGTATGCGCCGCTGGCAACTTTTTCGCCGAAGTCGTTTTCTCCGTTCCAGACAACTTCGTGATTTCCGGGATTCTGGAAATTGTTTACTAAAGTTTTTACTTCATTGCCCAGCATATCGTAGATAACCACTTTCACTTTCGCGGCGCTGGGTAATGCGTATGATATAACGGTTGAAGGGTTAAAAGGATTAGGATAATTCTGATAAACAGCAAACTTATCGGGAATTAATTTGTTCAGCTGCTTAACGGCAAGAGCGGAAATTTTTTGTATTGTTAAATCATCGAAGTAAACCGTACCGGTAAAAGTCGAAAAAACATGAAGCCGGGTTTCCATGCCGATCGTACCCGCAGTGCTCGGGACCTGGAAGTCGATATGATATTGGGTCCAATCGAATGATGTAACGTTCGGGAAAGTAAATACAGAATCCGGGCCCGTTCCGTCGAAGCCGTCGTTATTTCCGAGCTTTGTGAAGAACTGGGGCGTAATGCCCACCGCCCATGTGCCGGGGTAAGCGGCGGCGGAATCAGGCACCAGGCTGTTTGCTTTAACCCATACGCTCACCCTGATGTAATCTCCCGGCTGTATTGTGGAATCGATGTCGGTAAACGGCATTCTGTGAGTACTTACAAATCCGTCGTGAACCGCGCGGTTTGCAGGCATATCGAATTTTAAGGAATAATTACCGGTGTGGGCGGCTTCGTTGGTTACTATAGTATTTTCAAAACCGTTGCTCAGCAAACCGTCGTTTCCGCCGTTCGGAGGAAGCCAGTAGTACCAGCCTGTGGGTACGCCGAGCTGCGTATTCCAGTCCTGTCCGGCCCAGGTACCTCTTCCTTCAAAGATGAAATTATCCGCCCAAACGGTGCCCGTAGCGTTCCTGCCGCCTACGAAACTTATAATCATTTTCCATGCGGCTCTTGGAAGCGATATCTGACCTACCGCCGTAGTATCCGCAATCCATCCGGAGCTGGTTGCCTGACTTTGATCGATAGGTAGCTGTACCGTTCCGATCAAGGTGCCGGCGCTGTCGTAAAATGTATAAGCAAGATACCATTTCTGATCTTGCGAGGTTGGATTCGTGTTCACGTTCTCGGTTTTTACCCACGCGCCGAACAATAGATCTACGTTGGCGGGAACGTTAGGCGACCATATATCGCACATATTCTTCGACACCCACGCGGCGGAATCCGAAGTTACTTCCTTTTGTATTTTTATCGAGTGACCCATCGAAACGAACTGATCCGTAGCCCACGAGAGCATGCTGCCCCCGGGATTATTTCCCATATACCAGAATGCCGGGGCCGTTCCCTCAAAACCGCCGATATCTGAAAGCGTATACGAAGAAAGATCGGTAACGCTTAAATCATCGAAATATATCGTCCCGCTAAAGGAAGCATAGACATGCAGTCGAATTTCCATGCCTATTGTATTCGGGTTTTGCGGAACCGGTATGTCTACGGAATACTTTGTCCAGTCGAAATTTGTAACATTTGGAAAAGTAAATTGGTAGTCGTTTCCCGTTCCGTCGAAGCCGTCGTTATTTCCAAGCTTGGTGAAGAACTGCGGCGTTATTCCTACCGCCCAGGTTGTAGGATGGGCTGCCGCGGAATCGGGTTCCAGGTTGCTGCCTTTAATCCATACGCTTACGCGAATTATATCTCCCGGTTTTATCTGAGGATCAATTTCGCTGAAAGGCAATCTGTGTGTACTAACAAATCCGTCGTGAGTATCACGGCCGGCGGGCATATTGAATTCAAGCGAATATTTTCCCGAATGCGCGGTTTGATCCGTAACAACCGTATTTTCAAAGCCGGAGTTTAACTGGCCGTCGTTTCCGCCGTTGGGCGGCATCCAGTAATACCAGCCTGTCGGTACTCCCAATTGTGTGTTCCAATCCTGACCTGCCCATGTACCCCTGCCTTCAAATATGAAATTGTCAGCCCAAACGGTTCCGGTAGCGTTTTTACCTGCGACAAAACTGATTATCATTTTCCACGCCGCCCTAGGCAAGGATACTTGACCGACAGCCGTTGTATCCGCCATCCAGCCGGTGCTCGTCGCTTGCGACTGGTCCACCGGGAGCTTTATAGTACCGATTAATGTTCCGGCGCTGTCGTAAAATGTATAAGCGACATACCATTTCTGATCCTCCGTAGTCGGGTTCGTATTCACATTTTCTGTTTTAATCCATGCTCCGAAGTGCAGGTCAACGTTTGCGGGAACATTAGGCGACCATATGTCGCACATATTATCCGATACCCAAGATGCCGAATCTGATGTGGCGGAAGACTTATCAATCTTCAGCGAATGCCCCATGGAAACATATTGATCGGTAGCCCATGTCAGCACGCTTCCCGAAGGCTGATTACCTATGTTCCAGAATGCAGGCATTGTACCTTCAAAGCCGGCTATTTGATTAAATGAATAGTCGGTTTGAGCTTGAACATTGGACTGGTTAAACATAATACTCCCGAAGAATACAGCAAGTAGAGCATAAAATGTATATTTAAGTTTGATCATAGCTAGCTCCTAATTAATTGGGTGTTATTTGATATTTAGTTACGGCATAATTTCTCGGTCGGGTCAATATCTTATGCAGATTATCAATAGTGTCGCGGACCGGATTCAAAGATTCCACATCTATCCTGCCGGAAACAAGTAGTTCAACCGATCTTGAAAATGTGTAGGGATTTAATAGAGATCCTTTAATCGTTAATTCATTTAAGAAAAATTTCTGGAGGTTGACATTAATTGAATCTTCTTTTTCCGACAATCCGAAAATAATTACCTTACCCCCTCTCCTAGGAATATTTAATGCGAGTTCCGCTGCTTTACTCGAGCCGGCGCACTCGATGACAACATCAAATCCCCCCGAGGTTATGTCACGGATATTTTTTAACGTATCCGTTGAAACGGGATCGAAACAGTAATCGGCTCCTAATTTTTTTGCCAAATTTCTTTTAGGCTCGTACGGTTCCAACACGATAATTTTTCCGGCTCCTGCTAAGCGTGAAAGTTGAAGCATAAGCAAACCGATTGTTCCGGATCCGACAATCGCAACCGATTGCCCGTGTTTGATTTCCGCCTGGTCGATGCCGTGCACGCAGCATGATAAAGGCTCAGCGAACGAAGCGATTCCGGGGGGAAAGTTTTGCGGAATTAAATAAGCCTGGGACGAAGGCACAACGGAGTATTCGGCAAAGCCGCCGTTCACGGATACTCCAAGCGCTTTTAAGCCTGAACAAAACTGAATTCGGCCGGTACGGCAGTATTCGCATTTCCCGCAGTAGATATTAGGATCAACCGCAATGCGATCGCCTAAGTTAAAATTTGTGACTTGCTTTCCCTTATCTACAATTGTTCCCACAAACTCGTGCCCTGGTATCAACGGCGGCCGGGAAAAAGCCTGCCCGGTGAAAATATGAAAATCCGTGCCGCATAAACCGCACATTTCTACTTTTACAAGTAAATCATCCTGTCCGATTTTATTGAGCGTGTAATCTTCCACCGCCAGTTCGAACGGCTTTTTAAAAATTGCTGCTTTCATTCTTAGCCAATGTCCGCTGTAAAAATTATTTCATTCTTTTTGTTGATTTTCTTAAAATCAATTCTACGGGGATAAATTTTATTTCGTGATTATCGGAATTGTTGTTTATCAGGTTCGACATTAATCTAATGGCCGCTGCTCCCATTTCCGTTTTAAATACTCTTACCGTACTAAGCGGCGGATCCTGCGAAATATCCTCTTCAACGTCGTCGAAACCTATGAGTGATATATCGTCCGGCACCTTTATGCCTTTTCTTTTTAAATACTGCATAATACCGATCGCCATAGCATCGTTGCATGCGAAAATTGCCGTTACGTTCTTATCTTTTTTTAATAATTTTTCGGCCGCATTATATCCGTTTTCCCTCGCAGGATAATCTTCATCGGCGATAATTAAATTATTATTCAAGGAAATTTTCGCGTCATTTATAGCGGCCTTATAGCCTTTCAGTCTCTCCTTTATACTCGGATGATCGATATCCCCGCCTATAAAAGCGATTTTCTTATGTCCCAGTTCAATCAGATGATTCGTCGCCAGAAAACCGCCGTTGTAATTGTCTATTAAAACGGAAGAATATTTCTTTTCCAGTTTTTTCGGCTGATAATCTATGAATACCAGCGGGATTTCGATTTGTCCTAAATTGTGAATAAACGAGTTGGGAACTTTTCCGGCGACGATAACGCCGTCGACGTTTCTTTCCAGAATGAATCTCGGCAGTGTCTTTTGCGATTGGAAATCGGATTCAATCGTAGTTAATAACAAATAGTATTCTTTTTCCCTGGCTTCGAATTCGGATCCCAGGAATATTCTCGTATAAAAAGGCTCTGTTCTAAGGAAGTGATCGTTGGTCAATATAAATCCGATGTTCCCCGTTTTATTCGAAACAAGACCTCTTGCGGAACGCGACGGGTGGTAATTTAATTTTTTAATAGTATCCATAACCAACTTTTTTGTCTTCGGCGATATCCTTTTATGGTTATGTATCACCAGCGAAACCGTAGCGGTAGATACCTTAGCTTCCTTTGCGACGTCTTTAATAGTTGGGTTTGGCATAAATAGGTTAAACGTTTAACTTGCGTAAAGTTAATTTATTAATTTTTCTTTGTCAAGTTGCCTGCGCTGCACCTTCGGCATTTCTATAATTAAGTGATATTTTTAATCCGCGGAATATTATCCGTGAAGACGGCATTCAAGAGTTTGGAAACTAATAACTTATAGATTATATACCGCATTCGGGAAAGCCTTGTAACCGCGGAAATTTTCCTTTTAAAATAAATTTTTAAATGCGGCGTTTTGCCTGAACCGGTAATCTTTTTTTGCAAGAGGATTGCGGAACGTCTGACAATATTTGCGTCTTTCGATCGGGAACTTACGTTCAAATAAAATATTTTCCCCGGACTTGTTATTTCAATAAAGATTAAAAGGCAACGCATATCCCTAAATTTTAAAAACGATAAAACCGGATTCATTTTATTTTCAAGTCGATCGGTACGTTCCGGCCGAACAGCTTCCATGACATGAAAATTTTAAATTGCCAATGCAACATTAAGCGCGTATATTTGATGCGGCCTGTTTAAAATATTATTTTATATCCGTTTGAAAAATTTTCTTGAGAAATACGATATTTCATAAGATATTTTTTGCGATAGCCGGGATTACCGGTGCGGTCATCATTATTTTACTTACCAGCAGATACGGAATAGGATTGTCCCCCGATTCCGTGTCATATATATCGGCGGCAAGAAATGTCTCCGGAGGAACCGGTTTTATAAATTACGACGGATATTATTTTGTCCTCCAGGCGCCCCTGTATCCCCTGCTGCTGGCGGCTGTAGATAAAATATTCTTGATTGATCCGCTGCTTTCCGCCGGCTATCTTAATGCACTCTTTATGGGATTAACCGTATATATCTCGGCCCTTTTTCTACGCAAAAGGCTGGACTCTTTCCTGCTTGCCGCGATTGGAACTTTGACAATAATTATTTCTTTCTCTTTTTTGAAACTTTTCCTTATCGCACTTTCCGAACCGCTTTTTATATTGCTCGTTATGTTGTTTTTGTTTTGTTTCGACTACTATGAGGAAAAAGGAGATCTGTTTTCTCTAATAATTATTTCGGCCGTCTCGTCTTTGCTGTGCCTTACGCGATACGCGGGAGTAATAATCATCCCGGCAGGCGTACTCTGCATTTGTATGTACGGGAAACGAACGTTAAAAGTAAAGATCCGGCACTCCGCAATCTATTCGGCAATTACCTTTATTCCTTCAGGTCTATGGATTATTAGAAACATTATTTTAACAGAAACATTTACCGGCCAGCGCGCTCCTTCATCTTATACCTTAATAGAAAATATCTTTTTTTATTTCAATACCATTCTGGATTGGTATTTACCGGTGCAAATAAATACAATGCAATTGTTCTTTATTATCCTCATTCTGACGGCACTTGGAATTTCCGGGGCGGTTTTGATTTATAAAAGGGAAATAAATTCGAAGGTAGCGAAACAACTGGGACCTATGCTTATTTTTATTGTCTCATATTCCGGATTGATATTGATATCGTCGTCTACTACCGCATATGACAGGATCGATAACAGGTTATTATCCCCTATTATGGTGCCCTTGGTTGTTTTAACTCTCATCGTTCTGGATAAAACATTAAAATTAATTTTACGGTTTCCCAAAGGTATTGTTATTTACGTATTGTTTATCGCCGGGCTGGTTTTCTGGATGGAAAATCAGGTCGTAAAAACATACGGCAATTTCGAATATTACGCAAAACAGACGGGCTGGGAATACGGGAGCGCTAAATGGAAATCTAACACGGTTATTCAATACCTAAAAGAGCATAAAGAGTTCGGCACGAAATACTTATTATACAGCAATGTTCCCGAAGCCGTATATATTTTAACCGACAGAGAAGCGAGGTGGAGCCCGTTTAAGAATTTTTATAATTCGCCGAGGCAAATAAGTCTAAATAAGAGTCTCAATAAAATTCGGGCGACCGATAAAAAAACCTGCCTTGTTTGGTTTAACAATATAAACAGGGATTTTTTATTCCCGCTAAATGAAATCCGGAAGGATGCAAAGCTGGAAGATATTGTTCGGCTTAAAGACGGTGCAATTTATTTGCTGTCGGAATTTTAATTTTGCTCTTTATCCTGAACTTGATCATAAACTTTTAATTATGCTTTCCTCCACAACCTTTAAAATAAATATAGGTAATCTCAAATATTCTCCGTATGTTTACATGTCCGGCATTAGGCCGGTTGTTTTATATATTTTTTTGAGATTACCTATATTTATTTTAAAGGTTGTGGAGGAAAGCATAATTAAAAGTTTATGATCAAGTTCAGGATAAAGAGCAAAATTAAAATTCCGA
>JBJKOY010000599.1:0-1882 GCA_046706945.1 Ignavibacteriaceae bacterium
ATGCATAGTTGCATGGATGCATGGTTGCATAGTTGCATGGTTGAATTGTTGAATGGTTGTGTGGTAATTTCTGATGTGACCTATAGTGTCTAATGTGGTTAAAAACTTTCCCGCGGGAAACAATTAAAAATTACAAATTGAAAATTAAAAAATAGTAGACGGCGGTTGACTAAAAAGAAATTTTTCAATTTTAAAATCCGCGGATATCCCCCGAAGGGGCAAGCTACGTAATCCGTGTCATCCGCGTGCTATCTAATTGGGAGCCGATTTTATATGTAAATATAACCTGCTGCATACATGTCAAGCCGGTTTATGTTCGTCTATTCGTTTTGGGGCAACCGAATTCAATTGCATATAAATATTTTGGGACTTATTTTCCTGCATATTTATGAAATTATTACACCTTTCAATCCAAAATTTACGTGTAAAAATTACGTAAGGAGAGAATTTCGGCAAAAGAAAAGAATAGAATTATTCCTACCGGAATACTGTAATTCTGTGATCAACAGAAATGAGCCCTTATAAAATGCTCATTATAAACGGTATTAGGGCAATCAAATAGATATGAAAATAGGAGAAGCATGTCTGTTAATTATTCAAACCCCCGCGACCCGGCAATTTTTACTGGCTTAATAGTTGCAAAAACGTAGTCGGATTTTTTAGCTGTCCCGTTAAAGACAGTACTAAATCCGTTATTATAGAATGGAGACATCAGGAAAATCACGGAGATGTTCCCAATCCGTTGACCGGAAATATTCCGAAACCAAAAAGATCGCAATTATTGTAAGCATTGACTATTTAAAATGAAAAAAATCCGGAAGTCGCTAAAAATTACTCTTATATTACTTTTTCTATTAAGTCCGGTCTTTTTTGCAAAGACGACGGTTAATGGAAGGTTCGTTGCTTTAAGCGGCGACTCCGTTACGTACACGGTTAAGATACAAAGCAACACCGACAGTCCCTCCGATACGCTTGGAAGTTCAACCATAATCTTTGATTTCGATACGCTGTCGCTATCCTTCCCGGCGATGCCGGAGGAGAATGCGGATTTTAACTTCTTAAATTTCAGGGGAGGAATTTATAATTCCTCAGTGACAAGGCCGCTGCCCGGCCAGGTATGGATAAACATCGAATCGATAAACACAGGCGGCGGTACGACGGTGGCCGAGAGCCCGGGCTGGACGGACGTAGTTGAGTTAACTTTTAAAGTACTTAAAGATACAGGCTCCGCCGGGTTAACCTGGCAGACGAGGGACATTAACTGGGCCATCTATGATGTCGATAACGCGGAGTTATGGTCTGCCGGGAATTGGACAAATGATAATTCCTCTATACAGGGCAGGGTGCTGACTCCCGTAAAGGATCCTCCCGCCGCGCCTGTAAAATTTAATTTATACCAGAACTACCCGAACCCTTTCAATCCCTCCACTACTATAAAATATTCCGTCCCCTCGATGTCGCAGGTAAACATAAAAATATTTGACGTAACCGGCCGCGAGGTAAAGACCCTTGTAAACGATCAAAAGCCTGCCGGCACATACACCGCACGGTTTAACGCATCCGGACTGGCGAGCGGACTTTATTTATATCGAATAATATGCGGGAATTTTACGGACGTTAAGAAGATGATGCTTTTAAAATAGTTTGTTGTGTGTGGTTTGTGGTCTGTTGTCTTTTGAGTTGGGTGGTTGGGCGTGGGCGGTTGGCGGTTGGAATTTTTAATTCTTAATTCTGTTGCATAGCAATCACGATGTGACATTAAATTGTTCTTTTCGCATTGCGATCGCAACATAACATTCAATTATTCCAGATCTATAATCCAAGGAATTAGAAATACATAATAAATGAATGCAAAACTTTGAATGACCTATACCTTATACCC
>JBJKOY010000600.1:0-35866 GCA_046706945.1 Ignavibacteriaceae bacterium
GACGTATTTCAGGACCTGAGCCAGGCAAACGTGAAAATAGAATACCCCATATTTCAAAATTTCCTGCTCAGGGTAGAACGCAAGGAAGCCATTACGCAGACTACCGCATCGAGCGAAATGATTAATGAACTAGGCTTAAAATACAGATTCGAGTTTTAATGAAGAAAAAAGTAATCGCGTTTTTTAAAAAAAATTCCGGCAGACAATTTAAGAGCAAAGAAATTGCCAAGCGGCTGGAAATCGGCTCGGATCACGAATACAGCTCGCTTAAGGCAGTTCTTCACGATCTTACCGAAGAGGGATTCCTTTCAAAATCCGGAAAAAGATACCGTATTGCTCAGGTCTTAAAATCCAACTTAATCAGAGGGGAACTGCAGATCATAAACGGCAGTTACGGCTTCGTAATACCCGATAATTCAAGAATGAACGACATATTTATCGCATCGCGGAACCTGGGAACGGCTTTCGACGGGGATACGGTTGAAGCGGTTTTGTTCGCAAAGCAAAAAGGCAGGAATATCGAAGGCCAGATAATTAACGTGGTTAAGAGAAAACGGACCGAATATATAGGTACTTTGAAAAAGTCGAAATCGTTTTATTATATAGCGCCCGACGACCCCGGCATATACAGGGACATTTATATCGATAAGGAAGATTTAAAAGGGGCAAATCCGGGAGAGAAAGTAATTGTAGGCAGTCTTCTCTGGGATAATTCCATGCAAAACCCGGAGGGCAAAGTCACAGAAGTGATCGGGAAAGCCGGTTCCCTTGATGCCGAGATCGTTTCCATTGCAAAAGAATTTAATCTGGACTATAAATTCTCTCCCAAGACTCTTGAAGAAGCGGAGAACATAATATCCGGAATAGACCCGGCCGAAGCGGCGGAAAGGAAAGATTACAGGAATAAGACGGTTTTTACTATAGATCCGGAAGACGCCAAAGATTTTGACGATGCTTTGTCCGTAGAAAAACTCGACAACGGGAACTTTTCTGTAGGCGTACATATCGCCGACGTAGGTCATTACGTAAAACAGGGAACACATATCGACAAGCAGGCTAACAAAAGAGGGAACAGCGTTTATCTTGTGGGGAAGGTAATCCCGATGCTGCCGGAGAAATTATCGGATAATATATGTTCCCTGGTTCCCGGAGAAGACCGGCTGACTTATTCCGTTATAATAGAGCTTACAAGGAGAGGTAAAATTGCCGGGTACGAAATAGCGAAATCCGTAATCAAAAGCAAAAGAAGATTTACCTACGACGAAGTTCAGGCAATAATTGAAGCTGCCAAAGGCGAATATTACGAAGAGATATCTGCCTTGAACTCCCTTGCGGTTACTTTAAGAAAGAAAAGAATCCGCGAAGGCAGTATCGAATTCTCTACACCGGAAGTAAAGTTCGAACTGGATAAGAACGGCAGCCCGGTTAGGGTATTTAAAAGAGAAATCAAATCAAGCAACATGCTTGTTGAAGAATTCATGCTTTTAGCAAATAAAATTACGGCTAAACATATAGGGGTTCCCGCAAGAGGCGGGGTTAAACCTTTCATATACAGGGTGCACGACTTGCCGGACGACGAGAAGATTAACGAATTCGCAAAATTCGTAAAATCTTTGGGATATTCTTTCGATCCCCGTTCCGATTCCAAAACAAACCAGTTTCAGAACCTTATGAACAGCGTAAAAGGTACGGAGGAAGAAGCATTGATAAACGAACTGGCCGTCCGCTCTATGGCCAAAGCAATTTATTCCGTTAACAACATCGGGCATTACGGACTGGGATTCAAATATTATACTCATTTTACTTCGCCGATAAGAAGATATTCCGACCTTATTGTCCACAGGCTGCTTTATAAATATAACAATCGTTCCGGGGGGGTTAATTATTCGCGTGAGCAGCTGGAGAAGATCAGCAATCATATCTCCGACTGCGAGCGCAGCGGAATAGAAGCGGAACGGCTCTCCGTTAAAATCAAGCAGATCGAGTTTATGTCGCAGCATGTCGGGGAAGAATTTCATGCGATAATTTCGGGGCTTACCCATTTCGGTATTTTCGTGAAGGTTTCGGATACGTTGGCGGAAGGTCTGATAAGACTGAGAGATTTGGAGGGAGATTTTTACGTTTACGATGAAAAAAAATATGCTTTAATTGGAAGAGCCACCAAAAAACAATATAGATTGGGCGATTACATAAACGTCAAATTAATCCGCGCGGATCTTGAGAAATCGGAACTTGACTTTATTATAGTTTAAAAATCAGGGCCTCCTTATGAAAGAGTTTTTACTGAGCATAATATTAATTTGCATATTGCCGTTGTATGCGTATGCTCAATTCGGTCAGAATAAGGTGCAGTATAAAGATTTTACGTGGTATTATATACAAACGGATCATTTCGATATTTATTTCTCTGCAAAAGGATCAAAACTTGCGGAATTTACCAGCAGGGAGGCCGAGCACGCTTTAACAGAGATCGAAAACAGTTTCGATTACAGGATCAACAACCGCATTACTATAATTATTTATAATTCCACTAACGATTTCCAGGAAACGAACGTTACCGACCAGTACCTGAGCGAAGGTATCGAGGGATTTACGGAGATGTTTAAGAACAGGGTCGTCGTGCAGTTTATGGGTTCATACCCGGAATTCAGGCACCTGATCCATCATGAACTGACCCACGCCGTGATGAACGATTATTTATACGGCGGTTCGCTGCAGAATATAATCACAAATAATATATCGTTAAGTCTGCCTCAGTGGTTTAACGAGGGGATGGCTGAGTACCAGTCACTTGGCTGGGATATTAACACCGACATGTTCATGCGTGATGCAATAATCAACGAGTATCTCCCGGATATCAACCAGCTGAGCGGGTATGTTGCCTACAGGGCAGGCGAATCCATTTTCCATTACATCGCCGAAAAATACGGGAAAGAAAAAATCGGCGAACTTATGCATAAAATAAAAAGTACGGGCAGTCTCGAAGCCGGTTTGAGATCTTCCATCGGACTTTCCTTAAAGGAATTGAACGGACAATGGAAAAAGTATCTGAAGCAGACGTACTGGCCGGATATAGCGCTGAGAAAAGACCCGGAGGAATTTGCTAAGAAATTAACCGATCCGGAAGAGGGCGGAGGATTTTACAATACTAGTCCTGCTATGTCCCCTCAGGGAGACAAAATAGCATTCATTTCCAACAGAAATTATTATTTCGACGTCTTTATAATGAGCGCCATCGACGGCAAAATAATCAAACGCCTTGTAAAAGGTAACAGATCGCCCGACTTTGAACAGCTCAATGTAGTTACTCCAGGCTTAAGCTGGTCTCCGGACGGAACCAAAATAGCGCTGTCGGCGAAACACGACGGGGACGACGTTATTTACATTATCGACGTTAACTCGGAGGATAAAGTAACCCTTCCGGTTCACTTGGACGGGATACAGAGCCTTGCGTGGTCACCCGACGGAAAGTACCTGGCATTCATAGGTCATAATGCAAGACAGTCGGATTTATACCTTTATAATTTCGATACTAAAAAAACCGAAAACCTGACACGCGATATTTTTACCGACAACTATCCCTGCTGGTCGACGGACAGCAAGCAGATTTTCTTTTCCTCGGATAGGGAGAATTATCTTACCGGTTCCGAGATACCATCCGCATTCAGTATTTATAAATTCGACAATAAGCACAGCGATATTTATTCCATTAACATCGATTCCAAGAAAATAACCCGGATAACGGATATTCCGGATGCGGATCAAACTTCACCGGCCGTGGGACCGGACGATAAGAGAATTTTATTCATATCCGACATGAACGGCATCAACAACATTTATGAAAAAGAAATAGTTCCCCCCGCGAAAGATTCTTCGGAAAGCATAGTCGATCTGCCGTGCAAACCGATTACAAATTCTTTAAACGGATTATACCAGTTATCCGTGTCGAAGGACGGGAAGAAACTTGTTTTCTCGACACTCTACAAGGGTTCTTATAACCTGTATCTTTTAACCAATCCTTTTGAAATTAATCTTAATACCGATAAACTGGTTCCGACTATTTTCGTTTCCAGCATGCACAGCAATAAAAGCATGCTTAGAGAAGTAACTTCCAATATAATAGGCCCGGTAGATTCCGCCCAGGTCGTACTCAAAGACAGTACGCAAAATTCAAGCGAAAATGCAGCAAGCGTTTACGGCGATTCCATACAAATCGATTTTAACAACTACGTCTTCGGCGGCAATAATAATTTAAAATCCGCTTCGAACGATACCGTTAACAACTATAAATTCAGGCTTGCCGATAACCTTGACAAAAACGGCAACTATAAAGTAAACAGGTATAGAATTACCTTCACTCCAGATATAGTTTACGCTAACGCCGGTTACAGTACGCTGTACGGACTGTTGGGTACCACCGTGCTTTCGTTCAGCGACGTTCTCGGCAATTACAGGCTGATAGGCCAGACAAGCCTGCAGATCGATTTAAAGAACAGCGATTACGGGCTGGCATATTTTTATTTAAAGCAGAGACTTAACTACGGAATTGAAGGATTTCACACCGCAAGGTTTGTTTACCTGGACAGGGTTTTCGGCATCGATTTATACAGGTTCACAAACTACGGAGCCGTTATTTCGGCAAGTTATCCTTTCAATAAGTTCTACCGCATGGAAGCCGGCTTAAGCTGGCTGAACGTAACTATGGACAATATGGATTACCCCGCCGAACCATCCCAATCGGCCAGTTATATCGTTCCCGTGCTCAGCTTCGTTCACGATAATTCTTTATGGGGATTTACCGCGCCTATCGACGGAACAAGATACAGGTTCGATCTTATGGCTAATCCCGGTATAGTCGATAAAAATTTGAGCTTTTATTCGTTTTTAGGCGATTACCGGACTTATTTCAGATTCTGGGATACGTATTCGTTCGCTTTCAGGTTCTCCTACGGTTATTCATGGGGTACGAATCCGCAAAGGTTCTTTATGGGTGGCATAGATAATTGGATCAACAGATCTTTCGCCACCTCGAGTATTCCGATAAATTCACCGACAGATTTCGCTTTCCTTACGGCTGCAATCCCTCTAAGAGGTTACGATTACGGGGCCGAAATCGGCAGTCATTACGGATTGTTGAACATGGAATTCAGATTCCCTTTAATCAGGTACCTCGTGACCGGTCCGCTGCCTCTGCTTCTGGATAATATAATGGGATTGGCTTTTCTGGATGCCGGTACCGCTTGGAACAGCAATAAGGACTTAAGGTTATTCGATAGGAACAACAACAATAAAATAATTACCGACAACCTGCTGATGGGAATGGGCTTCGGCGCCAGAACCTACCTCATGTATTTTATTATGCGCTTCGATATCGGTTGGGCATATAATTTAAACGGTTTTGCCAAACCTAAATTTTATATCTCGCTGGGTACCGATTTTTAATGGGATGGAAATTATTTTACTATCTCAAACCGAAATGTTAAAAAGGCGGTTTCAACAGCTTACTGGTTTTTCGGCGCGGAAGATGGAGGTTTTGAATCCTTTTTACTTTCGCTTTTCTTTGCCTGGGATTTGCTTCCGGAGTTCTTATAATCGGTCTGATAAAACCCTGTTCCCTTGAATATCGGCCCCGCCCCGGGTCCGATTAATCTCTTTACCTCTCCTCCGCATTCGGGGCATTCTTTGACCGGCTCGGCGCTCATGGATTGAAAAAGTTCGAATGAATGACCGCACTCCAAGCATTTGTACTCATATGTCGGCATTATTACCACCGTAAAAATTTAGATCAGAAACTTAATGAAAAATTAGAAAAATTTCTATAAATTAGCTCCGTCTGTTATCAGGAATACATGGCGAATTATTTGTGATTAAATAACGGTACGTAGAAAACAACTTCCGTGAAAAATTTGTGAAAAAATTACTATTACCTTTACTCTTCTTAATATTCCTTCCGGGATGTATAAATTATATTCAAGATATAAATCTTTATTCCGACGGGTCGGGCAGGATGCGGATCACCTTCTGGACAAAACTTCCGGACAACGTGAGCTCTCAGATCCTTGATAAAATAGGCATTTTTAACCCGGATTCGCTCCGTAACGAGTTCTCTTCAAAGTTTACCCAAATTACAAAAATAAACGTATATACGGACAGCTCGGATTCAACTACCCATGCGGTTGTGGAATTAAAATTCGCTCATATAGATTCTTTAAATAAAATGAGGGCTTTCAGCGCATCGGATTTTTCACTTAAAGACGGAGCGGAAGGCCAAAAGATTTTTTCGCAGTTTATTCCCCCGCTGGCAACAGGCTTCGGCATAAACAGCGGGGCTTTTCACGTAACCTACAAGTATACTTTCGGAGGCGATATCATTTCGGATAATTCCACAGCGCACGACGGAAGGGTATTGATTTGGAATTACTCATTGGCAGCGATCGGCTCGGGAAAGACAATCTCGGTAACTTTCAGACCTTTTAGATTGAAGGAAACGCCTCCGTGGATTTATGCCCTTTCAGGGCTGGTCCTTCTGATCGTAATTATTTTCCTATTCAAAAAGAAGCGGGACTGATAAAAATCGTACTCTAACAAAGAACTGCTTATTTTAAAATTTATTTTCCCGTGGGAAAAAATCGGATTTAGCCGCTGTTAAAGTCAATTCACGGCAAAAAATGGCCCATCAAATAATAAAAAAGGTTTATTGACATCAGAAATCGTTTTCTTTATATTTCCTATCTGTATTTTAAATATTTGGTTAATTTGAAGGATTATGGCGTCGAACGATTATAAAATTTTTTCGGGAAGTTCAAATCTGCCCCTGGCCGAAAAAATTGCCCAGAGACTTGAAGCGCCGTTGGGCAGTATAGAATTAAAAAGGTTCAGCGACGGCGAGATTTGGGTTAAATTCGGCGAAAATATCAGGGGTTCCGACGTATTTATAATACAGTCGACAAATCCTCCGTCGGAAAATCTGATGGAGCTTCTTATAATGGTTGATGCGGCGAAAAGAGCTTCAGCTAAGAGAATTACCGCCGTAGTCCCGTATTTCGGATATTCCCGGCAGGACAGAAAAGATCAGCCGAGAGTTTCGATTACGGCAAAACTGGTCGCAAATCTTATCACGGTTGCGGGTGCGGACCGTGTAATGACCATGGATCTTCACGCGGCTCAGATCCAGGGGTTTTTCGATATTCCGTTCGACCATCTTTACGGATCTTCGATATTCAGCGGCGTGTTCGACAATGTCAGCGGGAACCTGGTGGTAGTCTCTCCCGATGTCGGGGGCATAAAAATGGCACGCTCCTACGCCAAACGGCTTCATGCAGATCTGGTTGTTATCGATAAAAGAAGACCGAAGCAAAACCTGGCGGAAGTGGTTCACATTATAGGCGACGTAAAAGATAAAGACGTTCTTCTTGTCGATGATCTGATCGATACCGCGGGTACATTTGTAGGAGCCATCGAAGCGTTGAAAGATAAAGGTGCGCGGAAAATATACGGCGCCGTTACTCATCCGATTTTTTCGGGGCAGGCCTTGGAAAGGCTTCACGGTTCGCGCGTGGAGAAACTTTACGTATCCGACACGATACATCTTAAAAGAAATATAGACCCGAATAAAATTTCGGTAATATCGGCTTCCGGGATTTTTGCGGAAGCAATACGCAGAACTTATAACAATGAATCAATTAGCTCGCTATTTGATATAGATAAAGGATAATATTAGTCTTTGGAGAAACAATGGATAAAGTAGTCCTAAACGCAAACATAAGAACGAAAATAAATAAAACTTCAAACAAAAGCCTGAGAAGAGAAGGAAGGGTGCCGGGAATATTCTATTCCAAACATAACCAGCCGGTATCCATAGACGTGGAGGAGAACTCAATAAAGCCTCTGGTCTTTACATCGGAAGCGCATCTCATCTCTCTGAAACTGAGCGAAAAAGAAGAACACGAATGTGTGATCAAGGATATACAATTCGATCCGGTAACGGATAAAGTAATTCATTTCGACCTGCTCGGACTTACCGTGGGCGAAAAATTCCAGCTGGAAGTTCCTATTCAGTACCACGGCAGCCCTGTCGGCGTAAAAGAGGGCGGAATTCTTCAAACATCCCTGCACAAACTGGAAATAGAATGCCTCCCGCAGGATATTCCCCAGCATATAGATCTGAATATCCAGGATTTGAAATTAGGCGACTCCATTCATGTTTCTGACATACATTTGGAAGGTATTTCCGTTCTAAACCCGGAAGATACCTTAATCGTCGCAATCGTTCATCCGAAGGCCGAAAAAGAACCTGTTGCGGAAGGTGCGGAAGAAGTTCCTACGGAACCGGAGGTTGTCGGCAAGGAAAAGGAAGAAGAGTAAAACGATCGGATTGTGCGCATAATATTAGGCATAGGAAACCCCGGCAAACGGTACTTTTACAACAGGCATAACGTCGGTTTCCTATTGCTGGATCAATTAGCAGGCAAATACTCGCTATCTTTTATTCCTTCCAAGGGGGATTATTATTTCTGCGAAGGAAAAATAGGAAGGGTAGAATTCTCTCTGATAAAACCCACCACCTATGTAAATAACAGCGGCATTGCTGCCCTTCAGGCATTGGAAAATTACGAAACGGACATATCGGATTTACTCGTCGTTCACGATGATTTGAATTTGGAGTTCGGCAAGATTAGGGTCAGGGTATCGGGAGGGGACGGGGGCCATAACGGTATCGGTTCCGTAATTTATCATCTGAATAACGATCTTTTCCCCAGAATAAGAATCGGGGTAGGAAACGATTTTAAAAAAGGCTATATGGCGGATTATGTTTTAACCGATTTCAGCGAAAAGGAAATGGAAAACATGCAAAATACGTTCGAAATAGGCCTTAAGTTATCAGAAGAATTTATTACCGGCGGGGTAAAGCAAATGCTGGATGCAAACAGCAAGCTAAAAGGATCAGATTCCGACAAATAATGAAAATTTCTAATAATATTGATGGCGATAGTTTTACTTGTAATTGCGCCTTTAATTAAATAAATTAACAAGTATTATTAAATAACATATGTTAAATCCCTGCTCCCTTTACTAGAGGGGGGCCTTTTAGTCCGAAGGGAGGTGAAAGAATGAAGACAAACGTCTACGAGAGCGCAGTCATAGTAAATGCCGCGCTTGATGATGAACAAATAGATTCCATTATTTCCCGTATTAAAGATACGATCGTCAATAACGGCGGTGAAATAAGAGAAATAGAAAACTGGGGGAGAAAAAGATTGGCCTACATGGTTAAGAAAAGCAAAATAGGCTATTACGCAATCTTTAGGTTTAATGCCCCTTCAACCATCGTTTCCAAGTTGGAAAGGTTCTATCAATTGGACGAGCAAATCCTGAGATATCTTACGATAACTCTGGACAACGATGCTCTCCAACATCTCGAACAAAATAAGGCAGGCAATATAAGCTCAGAAAATGAAAAACCTGCAAGCACGGCGGAAAATGCTGAGCCTATTCAAGAGAATGAAGAAGAGATAGAAGAAAAAGATAAATAATTAACAACTTATGACTAAGTATGGAGGAAAAACCATGGCCGATTTGAAAATGCCGGAAATTAACTACGTTATAGTTGCCGGAAATTTAACCAAGGATCCAGTCTTCAGGCAGACGACTAACAATACTCCTGTGGTAAATTTTTCGATTGCATCGAACAGGAAATATAAAGACAGTTCCAATCAATGGCAGGAGGACGTATGTTACGTAGGCATTGTTGCATGGAATAAATTGGCAGAAAGCTGTCGGGATCGATTAAAAAAAGGTTCCGCCGTTCTTGTAGACGGCGAGTTGCAAAGCAGAAGTTGGAAATCAGAAGACGGTCATAACCGGAGCATCGTCGAAATCAAGGCCAGGAGAATCCAATTTCTTAACAAGAGAGGAAAACTTAACGGGAGCGATGACGGCATGGACGGTCAGAACGAAGACATGGAAGTCTATTCCGACGAAAGTGTAGATTACACCGAGGATTCGTTCGACAAATTTTTATCGAGCGAGGAATCGGATTTAATTAAGTAATTTGGTGAAAAAATGAGAAAAGAAGTAAAAGCTAAAAAAATATGTAGGTTTACCGAAAACAAGGTAAAATACATCGATTATAAAGACGTTAAACTCTTACAGCGTTACGTAACGGAGCAGGGGAAGATAATTCCCAAAAGAATTACCGGCACCAGTTCCAAATATCAGAGACAATTATCTATTGCAATTAAGCGTGCAAGACATATGGCTTTGTTACCGTACGTCTCTGACACAGTTAAATAGCAAATTTGAGGAGAAATAATGAAAGTAATACTTAGACAAAACCATGAAACCCTCGGCCAGATAGGCGATGTCGTAGAGGTTAAGAATGGATATGCCAGAAATTTTTTGATCCCCCGCAAAATTGCTTATGCTGCTCTTAAAGGCAATGTTCAAGCTCTTGAAGAAGAAAAAAAGAATCTTGATAAACGCAGACTACAGGAGATTGAAGCTGCCGAAAAACTGGCGACCGAACTCGAAAAAGTATCGGTTACAATTCCTGTTCAGGTGGGTGAGGAAGATAAAATTTTCGGTTCCGTTACGAACCAGATGATTGCCGATGCACTCAAAGAAAAAGGTTATGAGATTGACAGAAGAAAAATTGAGATCGAAGAACCTATTAAATCTTTGGGTATATACGGTATCAGTATTAGACTTCATGCTAGCGTCGGCGCTAATATAAAAGTCTGGGTTGTAAGGGA
Organism: Ignavibacteriaceae bacterium; assembly: GCA_046706945.1. Taxonomy (GTDB): domain Bacteria; phylum Bacteroidota; class Ignavibacteria; order Ignavibacteriales; family Ignavibacteriaceae; genus FEN-1297. The sequence continues at coordinate 10,752 of JBJKOY010000600.1, forward strand.
ATAGTTTTTGTAAAAAAACATAAAAAAGGCCGTCCGGGACAGAACTCGGGACGGCCTTTTATTTTTAAAACCGGCGGCTTGTCTTAACGCTCATGTTTCTGCTTGAAATAAAAAAAGCTGTCTTCTGAAGACAGCCTTTTTAGAAAATCTCATCTATTAATTTTATCTTACCTTAATCTTTTTTTCTCTGATGAGTTTGGCTACGTCGGCGGTTCCGTTTTTAGCAATTCCCTTTATGGCTTTGGCGGATAATTTAATCGTGACATGCCTGTTCAGTTCCTGCACCCATATTCTTTTTTTCTGAAGGTTGGGTAAAAATCTTCTTTTGCTTCTGTTGTGAGCATGCGAGACATTATTTCCCGTTAGCGGTCCTATCCCGGTTACCTGACATCTTCTGGCCATTTAAAACTCCTTGAAACTTACCCTATTTTTTAAATTGAATTTCAAATATAATAAAATTTTTACGAAAAAATAGACTTTTCAAAATTAATTTTCCGATAATTAGATTTTTTTTGCTCGAGTTAATAATTCTTAATATTTGTTATTGACAATTAAGCTTTCATTTTTATCTTACGGATAAGTCTTCATCCTATACTTTTAAAAAGGAAAATGCTGCAAAAAATCTTCAAATCGTAACTTCATATCGGCGTGTGAATTTAATATTCTAACGAAAGGAGTATTTATGGAGTACTTTGAACTTCATCCCGAAAACCCGCAACTCCGCTACATAAATAAAGCGGTTGAAATCTTGAAGAACGGGGGAGTAATTATTTACCCCACCGACACGGTTTACGGAATAGGCTGCGATATTTTCAATAAAGAGGCATTGGAACGTATTTTCACAATTAAGAACGATAATAATTCAAAACTGTTTAGTTTTGTTTGTGCGGATTTAAAAGATATTTCCCGTTATGCAAAAGTATCCGATTATGCCTACAGAATGATGAAGCATCTTCTGCCGGGACCCTATACATTTATCCTGCCCGCCGCAAAATTGGTACCCAAAAAACTTTGGAGCAAAAGAAAAACAGTAGGGATAAGAGTGCCCAGCCATACGGTCACGCTTCGGCTCGTAAGGGAGCTGGGGCATCCGATCATAAGTACGAGTACTACAAACAGAAGAGGAGAAATTCTGATAGATCCTTTTGAAATTAGGAACATATTTAACCCTCTCGTCGATTTGATGCTTGCCTCCGGAAGCATTTCGGGCGAGCCTTCAAGCGTTGTGGATTTGAGCATGGACGGACCCGAAATTATCCGCGAAGGAGCCGGAGATATAAGCATGTTTGTTTAAATTAATTTCGGAACGGGCTCGACTTTATTTTTTTCTGTAAATTTGAGTCGAGGATGCCTGTGCTACCGCGGTAATTATTATTTCGTTTATATTAACATGCTCCGGCGCGGTCGCGCAGAACAGAACCGCCCCGGCCACATCTTCCGGATAAAGCGGTTTTATTCCGTCGTATACCTTTTCGGCTTTTTCTTTGTTGCCTGAAAATCTTACGTCGCTGAATTCGGTATATACCATACCCGGATCAACCGTGCTTACCTTAATGTTCTTGTCCAGGACATCAAGCCTGATGGACTGTGTAAGCGCGTTGACGGCGAATTTGGTCGCGCAGTATACGTTTCCTTTTGCATATACTTCATGCCCGGCAACGGAACCTATATTAATAACGTGCCCCTTTCCTCTTTCCGCCATAAGCGGAAGTACGTTCCTGGTCACGTACAGCAGACCCTTTATATTCGTATCTATCATTTCTTCCCATTCGCTTACCTTGCCTTCGTATAATTTGTCGAATCCTCTTGCAAGCCCGGCATTGTTGATTAAGATATCGATTACTTTCCATTCCGCATCGAGACCTTCTATTGTTTTTGTAACTGCCGAAAAATCCCGTACGTCCATTTTCAGAGTAAGTACTTTTATACCGTGCATTTTTCTCAAGTCGCCGGCCAGCGCATCAAGCCTGTCGAGCCGTCTAGCCGACAGGATAAGGTTCGCCTTTTCACCGGCAAATACTTCGGCGCACGCCCGGCCTATTCCGGATGAAGCGCCCGTAATAAATACTGTTTTCCCTTTTAAACTGTCCATAACTTTTCCTTTAAATTTTCAATTCAGTTCTGCCGAAGGATTGTTCTTAACCCCGGCGGTTTTTTGGTTTTTACAAAAATAAAAATTATTCGTGAGAGAAGCTGTCTATGCGGGTCAAGAATTGAAAACTCCTTCGATACGCGTACCGCAGCCCGGGCAGCGTCCTCCGCGTATTTTGTTGCTTACAACGGAGTGCCAGTCTCTTTTAATCAGGGATAAGCCGCACCCCGGGCAGTATGTAGTTTGTCCTTCAGGGTTATATACGTTTCCCGTATAAGAAAATTTTATTCCCGAAGACAGGGCTATTTCCCTTGCCGTTTCAACGGTTTCCGTCGGCGTCCTTTGTCTGTCCCTCATTTTAAAATCCGGATGAAACGCGGTAAAATGCAGAGGAATCGAATCCCCGAGTTTGTTTAAAATCCAATCGCATTCTTTTTGAATTTCGTCCTGCGAATCGTTCTCTCCCGGTATCAGCAGGGTAGTAATCTCGAACCAGACCTGCGTTTCGTTTTTCAGCCAGATCAGCGTATCCAATATATCGTTCAGGTGCGAAAAGGTAAGCTTGAAATAGAATCGTTCGGTAAAACCTTTAAGGTCGACGTTGGCCGCATCGATATATTTGTAAATGTCTTTACGCGCCTCTTTATCGATATAACCGGCTGTGACCATTACGGTTTTTATTCCTTCTTCCCTGGCGATTTTTGAAATATCGATAACGTACTCGCCGAAGATCGTCGGGTCGTTATAGGTAAAAGCGATTGAAGGTACGTTGCGGCTTTTTGCCAGTCTTACCACGTCTTCCGGAGATGCGCTTAACGAGTTGAAATCATCCAGCTTGGCTTTGCTTATGGACCAGTTCTGGCAGAACCTGCATCCGAGGTTGCAGCCTGCAGTACCGAAGCTTAAGATAGGCGTTCCGGGGAGGAAATGATTCAGCGGTTTCTTTTCTACGGGATCTATAGCGAAGCCGGTAGGCTTGCCGTATCCTATCGAATACAACTTGCCGTTGTGGTTCTGCCTAATATAACAGAAGCCGGGCTGACCTTCGCCTATTTTGCAATACCGCGGGCAGAGAGTGCACAGGATCTTATTCTTTTCGACCGGCTTCCACCATTTAGCCAATTTCATATCGGTTGTATTCATATGCGACGTCAATAATTTTTTTATATTCATTACGGATCAAATGCAGCAGCACAGCCGGATTACGGGGTAAAAGAATAATGTACCGGCGTTCAACAAGCAATATAAAATAAAACCCGAAATTAGAAATTGAAAGACATAATTTCGGTAATATTCTTTCGGTCAGATCGCTTCGAACCTTAGCCAGTTTGCCCTGCTTTTTTCCGAGTAAGGAGCTCCGGCCGTAAAAACAACGATATCGCCCGCTTTTACTAAGTCGTTTTCAATTATTAATTTTTTTGCTTTGTCGATGGCAATATGTTCCTTGTCTATATCTTCCATGAAAACCGAAGTGACGCCCCAGCGCAGGCAAAGGTTGTTCATGGTTTCGTGACTGTTGGAAACGGCGATTATTTTGGACTTGGGCCTGTATTTCGACAAGTTCCGCGCGGTTCTGCCCTTATACGTGAATACGACTATTGCCGCCGCTTCTATCTGCTTGCTTATTGTTGCAATAGCTCTTCCCACCGAATCGAACAAATTTTCTTCTACGTCGGCCGGTATTTCCAGGTTCGTATCATGTATCGGCGGAAGATATTGTTCGGCTTTTTTAACAATTTTGTTCATGGTCTCTACTGCTAGGACAGGATATTTCCCTACCGCAGTTTCTCCGCTCAGCATAACCGCATCCGATCCGTCCAGGACGGCATTAGCCACGTCCGAAGCTTCGGCCCGGGTGGGAATCGGATTATGAATCATCGAATCCAGCATCTGTGTTGCCGTAATAACAAGTTTGCCGACTGAGTTGCAGCGCTTTATAATGCTCTTCTGTATCATCGGAACTTCCTGAGGCGGAAGTTCCACCCCGAGATCGCCGCGGGCAACCATTATACCGTCGGCGGCTTTCAGTATTTCTTCGAAATTATCTATGGCTTCTTTTTTCTCTACCTTGGCTATGACCGGTTTATCAAATCCTCTTTCTTTAAGCCAAGCTTTTAATCCGGTAATGTCCGCTGCCGATCTAACGAACGACAGCGCTATATAATCAACCCTGTACCTGAGTGCGAATTCAAGATCGCTGTAGTCTTTTTCCGTTACGGAAGGAGTAGACAGCTTCATGCCGGGTAAATTCATTCCTTTTTTAGGTTTTAATATCCCGCCGTTTTCTATTCTACACTTAACGGATTTCTCGGATTTATCTATGATTTTTAATCTTAATAATCCGTCGTCTATTAATATTAGTTCGCCTATTTGCGAATCCCGCGGCAGAGGTTCGTAAGAAGTGCAGATCAGATCTTTGGTGCCCAAAACTTCATCCGTAGTTATTTCGATAGTATCCCCGTTCTTTATTTCAATTTCCGGTTCGGATAGTTCGCCTATTCTGATTTTCGGTCCCTGGAGGTCCATTAAAATGGAAATAGGGGTTCCTTCTTCTTTGTCGGCTGTTTCTATCTCTTCGAAGAGCCGTGAATAAGCGTTGTAATTGCCGTGAGAAAAATTTAATCTTACCGCGTCCATACCGGCAAATATCAAATTCTTTATCATTTCGGATGAATTTGTTGCCGGTCCGAGAGTACATAATATTTTTGTTTTTGCGAATGTTTCAGAAAGTCGTTTGTTCATTTCCTTTTCTTTTTAGTTTGTACCGTATTGTTTCCGGGCCTGCTTGTTTTAGATTTGGCGTAAAGATCTTTAATCTTTTTTTCCACGAGGTCGAACACACTGTTTTGCTCGTAGCCTCCGCCGTTCGTTCGTTTGCCGGCTTTTACGCCCGTTAAAATTTGAATGCCTTCTTCTACCGTCGAGATGGGATAAATATGAAATTTCCCTTCGGATACCGCTTCGATAATATCTTCCCTCAGCATGAGTTCCTTTATATTTTGAACGGGGATTATTACCCCCTGTTTGCCGGTCAGTTCTCTGTCTTTGCAGACGTCGTAAAATCCTTCTATTTTTTCGTTCACCCCGCCTATCGGCTGAACGTCCCCCTTTTGATTTAAAGAGCCGGTGACCGCGATGTTTTGTTTGATCGGCAGTCCGGAGAGCGTAGATAAGAGAGCAAAGATTTCGGCGCAGGATGCGCTGTCGCCGTCTACGGTTCCGTACGACTGTTCGAACACGAGGTTTGCATTGAAGGAAAGCGGCAGGTTCTGCCCGAAAGTTTCCCTGAAGTATCCGGAAATTATTAGAACGCCTTTATTGTAGTGTCTCCCGCTCATCCCTGCTTCGCGTTCAACGTTAATAATACTTCCGTTTCCCAAAGACACTGTCGCGGTAATTCTTGTAGGTCTTCCGAAAGAATAAAAATCGGCGTCGTAAACGGCAAGCCCGTTTATTTGTCCGAGCCTCTTTCCTTCTGTATCTATCAATACCATACCTTCTTCGATCATATCGTTGACTTTGGATTCGAGAAGTCCGTGCCTTTCTCTTGCGAGCTGATAAGCTTTTTTTACGTGCGGGGCGGAAACTATATTAAAACCGTCGTCGAGCGCCCAAAAATTGGCTTCCCTTGCAAGGTCCGCAATTTGCGAGAACCTTGCGGTTAATTTGTATTTATTGCCGGCGAATTTAGCGCCGAGTTCAATGAGGGCCGCGATGGCGGTTTTATCGAACTCGCAGAGATTTTCTTCCTTAATTAATTTCTTAATAACCCTTGCGTACTCGATAAGCACTTCGTCCGTGCGTTTAATTTCATAGTCGAAATCGGCTTTCACTTTGAATATCTTCTTAAAATCGTCTTCATATGCGGCAAGAACGGAATATATGTAATCGTTGCCTATAAGGATTACTTTGGTATCTATTTCAATGGGTTCCGGTTTCAATATGGTCGGCGCTACCTGGAACATATAATGCGAGTCCTGGATTTCGAGTTTTCTGTAAGTAAGCACTCTCTTTAGCGTCCGCCATACTACGGGTTCTTCGAATAAATGCTTCACGTTCAGAACAAGGTAGCCTCCGTTTGCCCTTAAGAGCGAGCCTGCTTTGATTTTCGTGAAGTCGCTGTACCAGCCGCCGCGGCCGTCGTATACTTTTTCAATCGTTCCGAAAAGATTTACGTAGTTCGGGGAAGTCTCTATAATTACCGGGCAGTTTTTGGTCTCGCTGTTGTCCAGGATGATGTTTACTTCGTACTCTTTGAAATAATCTATCTGAAATCCTTCGGGAGTGGTATCGCCGTCCGGTTTTGCTCCTTTAAATACCTGGATACTGTCGAGTATATTGTCTTCGACGCCGGTTAAATAGTCCAGCGTTTTTTCGTCGTTATATTTTTCCCTAAGATTTTCGATTATGCCCTTGACGACTACCTCGGCGGTTTCTCTTTCGAGTTTTCCCAACCGGTCCTGGAATTCCTGACTTAATTTAAGGCCTTTTCTGAAAAAGTTATGAAGATCCTGCTGGTAGGAATTGTATTTTTTTATTATTTCCTTTGCGTTGTCTTCAGTCAATTTTCCCTGTTTAACCAGTTCTTCCAGCTGATATATAGGTACGGGCGTTTGATCAATAATCGGAAAAATATCGGGCCTTGCCACTTCGCCTACTTTTACCTGTCCGAGCGAAAAGTTTTCGGGTCTAAGTTTTGCGTCCAATGCGCTCATTAATTCCTGTTCTTTTTCGTTATAATGCGTTACGATTTTCTTTTTGCGGTTAATATAAGAGTCGCTGTCCAGGGCCTGGGGTATTTTTGTCTTTAGTATTTCGATTGCCGACAACATGTCTTGTTTAAAAGTTTTCGCTTTATTGACGGGGAACCTTAGTAAGATCGGCCGGTCCCGGTCTTTGAAGTTGTTGACGTAAGCGTAATCGTAAAGAGGGGGACAATTGCCGCTGATCGTCTCGAGCATTTTTTTTACCGTAGTAGCTTTGCCCGTGCCGGATAATCCGGCAATGAAAATATTGTAACCCGGGCTTCTTAAATCCACCCCTAATTTTATTGCCTTTAATGCACGTTCCTGACCGAGTATGCCTTCGATCGGTTCAAGATCGTTCGTTGAATCAAATGCTAAATCTTCCGGATTGCATTGCCATCTTAAATCTTCTGCTTTAAGTTCTTTCGGTTTTTGAGCTTTGGAATATGCCATGACCCGTCCGTTAATTATTATTTGATTTGTTTGGTTACTTTATATACCTTTTCTCTTTACTTTGATGAATTAAAATCTAATTATTATAACCAAAATTACAAAATTGATGAGATGTTTCACACATATTTTAAATAAATCCGCACTTTATTATTACCATAATACGGAATTAAGATGGACGATATCCTAAAAGCAAGATCGAACTTCCCGCATATATCAGGCGGCAAGATTTATTATAACCATGCTTCAACCGGACCGGTCTCCCTGCGGGTAAGAGAAAAATTAATAGAAATCATAACGGAAAAAAGCGAAAGCAACCCGGACGAATTTCAAAAATTCCTTAAGGCAGCATCTGAAACAAAGTTGCTTCTTGCGGAAATGATAAATACCGGCGCCGAAAGAATAGCTTTTGTCGATAATACTTCGAACGGAATAAATATCCTTGCCCAGGGTATAAACTGGAAGCCGGGCGACAGGGTATTGCTCAACGATCTTGAATTTCCCGCGAATGTATATCCTTTTCTAAATTTAAAAAGGGAGGGAGTGGCAATTGACTTTGTTAAATCCCGCGGAGGTATAGTAACTTCCGGCGATATTATCGAGGGCATTAAAAGCGGCACCAGGGTAATTTCCATAAGCCAGGTGCAGTTCCTTACCGGCTACAGGGCGGATCTGGATGAAATCGGGAAAGTTTGTAAGGAGAAAGAAATAATTTTTTCCGTGGATGCAATTCAGGGCCTCGGAGCGGTCAGACTTAATGCGGCCGGACAAAATATAGACTTCATATCGTCCGGCTCCCAGAAATGGCTGCTCGGGCTTCAGGGCATGGGCTTCATATACGTTTCGGAAGAACTGCAGAGAAAATTAAATCCGAGATATGTCGGCTGGCTTTCGGTAGAAGATGCCTGGAACCTTCTCGATTATAACTTTAAGCTCAAATCCTCCGCGGACTGCTTCCAGACGGGAACGGTAAACACTCTGGGCGTTTACGCTTTAAATACTTCGCTTAAGTTCTTAAAAGAATTCGGTTATGATTTTATAGAAGAAAGGATCCTGGAAAATTCTACATACCTGATCAAACGTCTGAAAGAAGCCGGTCTGCAGCCGGTTCTTGAAAATGTACCTTCGGAGAATTTGGCCGGTATCGTAAGTTTTAAACATTCCGGTTCCAAAATGATCTTCGAAAATCTCCTTAAGGAAAACATAGTATGCTCTTTAAGGGAAGGTATGATTAGGTTCTCGCCGCATTTTTACAATATCAGGGAAGAGACCGACAAAATAATCGAGATCATGTCCGGCATGTTAAAATAAAAATTTATGATGATATTTAAATAATAATTTATAAATTAAATAAGTGTAATAAAAAAATAGGTACAATTAAATAAACATTTCCCGAAGAACCTGCGGAAAAATTATTGGAGATGTAATATGGGCAGATATAAACTTCTTATATTTCTATTGGCCGCTTCGTTTGTTTTTGCGGTAAACGGCAATATACTGGCTCAACAGACCAAAAAAATGGATCAAAAAAACAATAAACAAGAAAATAAAGTACCCGACTGGAATAAAAAAGTCAGGGTCAGTCCAAAAGCGGAAGTCGAACAAACCATAGGGCTGACGGACGTTACCATATCTTACAGCAGGCCGGGCGTTAAAGGAAGAAAGATCTGGGGCGGACTGGTACCTTACGACAAAGTCTGGCGCGCCGGTGCAAACGAAGCTACTAAAATAACCTTCAGCACCGACGTTACGGTTAACGGCAAAAAATTGCCGGCCGGTTCTTATGGCTTTTTCGTCATACCGACCCCGAAAGAATGGACGGTAATATTTAACAAGGTTGCTGATCAATGGGGAGCCTTCCAATATAACGAGGCCGAAGACGCATATCGTTTTAAAGTGACTCCCAAAACCGCCGATTACCATGAATGGCTGGAATATACTTTTTCGGATATGAAGGTAGATGCAAAGGGCGAGAACAGCGCCGTGATAAATCTAGTCTGGGAAAAATTAAAGGTGCCGTTTACGGTAACAACGGATGTGAAATGACTATATGCGCAGGGACCGTCTAAAAAATTTTGTAAAACCGGGCATTGACACTTCTGCGTAAGCTCAATCGAACGCTTGCCTCCCCATTCCGGAGGCGGGCTTTCCTTTCGGCAGGCAGGTACAAACTCTGGCTTCTACAAGCTCAGCCACCGAAAATTATTAGTCTTTAGATAGCCCCTCAGCCGGCCTAAAAAGTTTCTTTTTGGAATACCACTGTACTAAATAAAATTAATTTTTTATCGCTTTCAGCAGCTCTTCTTTTTTTTCTTCCATCAATTTTTTATCGTTTCTGCTTTCGACATTTAACCTTAATATTGGCTCAGTGTTCGACATCCGGAGGTTGAACCTCCATTTATCGTATTCCACGCTTAAACCGTCGAGATGATCTGCTTTCCCGTCGGAATATCTTTTTTCTATCTCCTTAATCTTTCCTGCCGGGTCGTTTATTTTTGAATTTATCTCGCCCGAACACGGGTATGTTTCAATCATCTCTTCGACAAGTCTCGAGAGCGGTTTGTTTTCTTCCGACATCAGCTGCATTATCAGCAGGAAGGGTATCATACCGCTGTCGGAATAAGAATTGTCCCTGAAATAATGATGAGCGGACATTTCGCCGCCGTAAACCGCGTTTAGTTCTCTCATCTTTTCTTTTATAAAGGCGTGGCCGCTTTTGGATACCACCGCTTTGCCGCCGCTCTTTTTTACGATTTCCAACGTATTCCAAACCAAGCGTGGATCGTGCACTATGCTTTGACCGGGATTCTTTTTTAATATCGATTTGGCGAGGAGACCTACGATGTAATAGCCTTCGATAAAATTTCCGTTTTCGTCGAAGAAAAAACATCGATCGTAATCGCCGTCCCATGCCACTCCCAGATCCGCTTTAACCGATCTAATTGCGTCTATTGTGGAATGCCTGTTCTCGGTCAACAAAGGGTTCGGCACGCCGTTAGGGAAATCCGAATCAGGGTCAAAAAAAACTTTTTCCATCTTAATGGGGAGCAAGGGTTCCAGTTTATCCAGGGCCGGACCCGCGCAGCCGTTCCCGGCATTTACAACCACTTTAAAAGGCTTAATTTTATCTTTATCGAAAAATTTCTTCAGATTCTCGATAAAGCCGTTCATTACGTCTTTTCGGGTTACCGTTCCTATCCTGCCGGCGGTTCTTTCCAGGTCTCCTCTTAAGATCATTTTTTCTATATCGCTCAAGCCCGATTCATAACCGACCGGCACCGAATTCCTCTTTACAAACTTCAACCCGTTGTATTCCTTGGGGTTATGGCTTGCGGTGATCATTATTCCCCCGTCGGCATCAAGGGCGGGAGTAGAATAATAAATCATTTCGGTTCCGCATAATCCTATGTCTATTACGTCGGCTCCGTTTTCGTTCAAACCTCGGGCAAGCGAGGCTGACAGCTCTCCCGATGATTTTCTTACATCGTGTCCGATAACTATCTTTCCGGCATTCAAATATTTGGCGTATGCTTTCCCGATTTTATACGCAAGATCCTTATTTAATTCGTCAGGTACTTTACCTCTAATATCGTAAGCTTTGAAACAGTTTATTTTGTCCATTCCGCACTGCCTCCGTTTAAAATAAAATGAAAAATTTATCGTGGAATAAATATTGAATTTATTTAATGATCAGCCGTTCTTAATTTAATAACCTAAAATATATAAAAATTTTCAATCGATTCAATTGTTGAAAGAATCTTGATAGAGAATTATTTTTCAATAGACTTTTTATTCAGAAGATATTATGTTAAGCAATCAAAAATTGCGGGAGAGAGTTATCGCTACAAAAAATACTGTACAATGGCACTTCGCTAAATGCAATAATTCAAAATGTAATGCCATTTTTCTGGTGAATCCTAACGAAACGCCGGGAGATTTGGGGTTTATTTGTCCGGATTGCAGTGCAAAGACCACTACTTCGCATATCGTACAATGTTCAAGTTGCAAGACCATATTGAATTTTGTTCGGGCAACGCCCAGTGAAGAAAAAGTGGTGTTCAGTGTTCCCAAATGTTCTCATTGCGTCGGTACTATTGAAGATGAATGGGAGGTTGAGCCTTTATATCAGCCAGATTCATATATTTAGGCCGGCCTGGAAACACTTAATAGGAGCAATCTGTTTTATTGTCGCCTGAAATTGCGGGAAAATGCACTTATTAATTCATCCTTTTTTAAGCGATGATTTAATAAGTGCAGGCGAATCGGTGTATTATATTCAAATCCCTTTCGATTTTATCCCATCACACGGAACAAGTTCCTTCAATTAATTCTGATAAACGGTTTAATTAGCGGATGAAATGCTTGTCACAATCTAGTCGGCGAGTTAATTTTAGCAACTTTAATATCGAAATTTTTTAATAATTTTATTTTGAAATTTCTAATCGTTAACGTGAACAAATTCTTATCATTGCATCTCCTTAACCATATGTTGATCTGTTGTTCGTTAAGAAATATAATTTTATAAGGGCTATTGCACCGCGATGCGATAGCTTTTTTTTTAAACTAAATTAAAGGTTAATTAATGCGAAAAAAATGCACCGAATACGGTCTTGTTTTTACCGTATTGTTTATGATGGCATACCTTTTCGGCTGTTCTTCTGCCGGTCAGATGAACAAATCCGGCAGCTCCTCATCAGGTAATTACGACTGGCTTAATCTCGATACGGTTAAAGCCGGCAGTTTTGATACCGGAAGGATGTGGACTTTCGACTATCCTCCCGTAAAGTACTTCGAGAAAGAATATAATTTCAAGCCTACTGACGAATGGCTTAACAACGTTCGCATGTCTGCTTTAAGATTTGCCAATTACTGTTCAGCTTCGTTTATCTCAGCGGACGGATTGGTTATGACCAACCATCATTGCGGCAGGGAAAGCGTAGCCAAGGTTACGAAACCGGGAGAAGATTTATATGACAACGGATTTTATGCTAAAACTCTTGCCGACGAAAGACCTGTTCCAGGCCTGTATGTAGATCAGCTTGTGCTTATTAAGGATGTTACCGATAAAATTCAGGCGGCTATAGATAAAGGTCAAACCCCAGAAGAAAAGCTTGTTAACAAACAAAAAGAAATCGACGAAATTGAGAAAAGCGAAAGCGAAAAAACCGGTCTGAGGATTCAGATCGTAACTCTTTACAACGGTGCTAAATATTCCGAATACGGATATAAGAGGTATAACGACGTTAGACTTGTTTTTTCTCCGGAAGCTTCTTTAGGCTATTTCGGCGGCGATTATGATAATTTTACCTACCCGAGGTACGATCTGGACTGCAACTTCTTCAGAGTCTACGAAAACGGAAAACCGTTGGATACCAAGCATTATTTTAAATGGAGCCCAGACGGCGCGGAACCCGGCGAACCGGTTTTTGTAGTAGGCAATCCAGGTCACACAGACAGACTGAAAACGGTAGCTCAGCTCAAATTCTTGAGGGACATACGCTATCCCAGAACTTTAAGCTTGGATCAAGAGTTGGTAGATATTTATACCAAAGAAATAAAAGATCACCCCGAAAGGACAAAGGAGTTGCGCAACAGGCTGTTTTTCGAAAGCAATTCTTTGAAAGCCTATACCGGAATGCTTAAGGGACTGAGAAATCCGGTCCTGATGCAGAAGAAAATAGATTTTGAGAATAAGTTTAAAGAGGCCGTCGATTCGAGACCCGAACTAAAAGAAAAATACGGTGATCTCTGGAATAAAATAGCGGAAACACAGGAACAGCTCGGCAAGATATCTAATAAAGAATATGTACTGGACATTAGTCCCTACAGAAATTCGGAATATTTCTTTTTGGCAGAGGATGTCATCGATCTTGCAAATCAACTTAAAATTCCCGTCGATCAACGCGCAGATGTGTTTAAAGGAACCCAATTAGACAGCACCATTAATGAGCTGATTCCGGCGGACATAAAAAACGATTTGAACAGGGAATTATTAAAAGCACAGATCGACAGAATGTATAAATATTTGGGATCGAATGATCCGGTAGTGCAGAAGGTTACCGGCGGTAAAACCGGTTACGCCGCGGCGGTTTAATTGATTCAAAATACTTATTTAACAAGTGCGGACAAGTTAAAAACTCTCGTAAATCAAGGTCCCGATGCGATGTTAAATTCAGACGATCCTTTTATTTATTTTATAACGCATACACAAGCAGAAAGAGACCGGCTGAAAAATGAAATATCAAGCATTTCCGCGAGCGCGGATAATTATTCGCAGGAACTGGGAAGAGCGCTGTTCGACGTGTACGGTACCTCAATTCCCCCGGATGCTACTTTTACTCTTCGAATCTCCGACGGCGTGGTAAAGGGTTTCCCGTACAACGGCACTATTGCTCCTCCTTTTACGACTTTTTACGGACTATACAACAGATATTACTCATTCGGGAAAAAATATCCGTGGAACCTTCCCGAAAGATGGGTAAATCCCCCGGCGGATTTTAAACTGGAAACGCCTATGGATTTTGTGTCGACCAACGATATTATCGGAGGCAATTCCGGCAGCCCCGTGATAAACGAAAAAGCGCAGATAGTAGGCCTGGCATTCGACGGCAACATTCAGAGCTTGCCAGGCAATTTCATTTTTACTACCGAAGAAAACCGTACGGTTGCCGTACAATCGTCCGGAATGTATGAAGCGATAAAAAACGTTTATAAAGCAAAACGTTTAAGCGATGAGCTGAAATACGGCAAAATAATGCCCGAGGATACTACCTCCTCTAAATAATAAATTTACGGAAGGCCGCTGAACGGCGGCCTTCAAAACTGGTATTTTAATTGGAAATAAAGAGACAGGTACTGAACGCTCGATCTTGTAAAAGTAAGCCCGTACTCCGCACCTACGCCGGCAAGTATTCCGTTTTTATTATCGCCCGTGAAATCCAGACCGCCAAGTACTGAAAAAGCAACGCCGGCATCCCAAACGTTTAAATTATCGAAAGTACGGTCGTTTAATATGAGAGGACCTATGCCGCCTTCGAAATATACATTGCCGGCCATATTGTTTGAGTAAATTTCTTTTAAAGAAAACCCTTTTAAAAAAGGATTATATCTGTTCGGGTTTTGAGGAAGCAATATATTTACGTCGGTTACGTATATAAAACTTGCTCTCGAGGACAATCCTTTAATGAACGGGATATCGAAATCTATGAATAAGGAACCGTTGAAACTGCCTTGGCTGGGAAGATTACCCTGGATTGTTCCGCCGCCTACAGATGCGCCTATACCGAATGTTTGCTGCCCAAAAATATCCCCAGGTAAGAATAAAATAATCGAAATAAATAAAATCGGAAAAATCTTTTTAGTTAAACCGTTCATAGCTTTATTAAAATATAAAAAAGAAAAATATTTATGCGCTTGAAAATAATAAAAAGAAAGTTATAATATATATATTTTTCGATCGATACGGTAAATGTTGAATATATAATTTATTATTTAAAAGTTTAAATAGTTATTTTTATTTTTCATCTTTTAATTAACGGGAATAATTAAATGCCTAGAACATCCGAAATAAAATTTTTTATAGAACTGGACGAAAAAAAAATGCCCAAAAAGATCGAGTGGGAAGCGACGGACGCCGGGTTTGAAGGGCGCAAACCGTGTATCGCCATGATGATCTCGCTTTGGGATAAAGAGGAAAGATCCACGCTGGGAATAGATCTCTGGACAAAAGATATGCTGGTTGAAGATATGAATGTTCATTTCTACCAGACACTCAGGAAAATGGCGGATACATACATAAAGGCTACGAACAACAACGATGTGGCCAAATTGCTTTCCGATTTCAGTTCGGAATTCGCCGAACGCTTGGGGATATTGAATAAAGTAAAATAATAACCGGAACCGTTAAATTATCTTAATGTCTTTTCTCCGGCAGTATTTTTTCCGCCTTAAAAACCCTGAAGAGAAAAAACAGAGACGGAAAAATAACCATGGAGCCGGCTATCAACGCAACGGCTAAATATTTTAAAGTAATCTCAGGCGCCGCCGAGTTATAAAAAGTCAGCTCAGTTCCGTTCTTAAGCCTGACCAGAACGGGGAAATAAACCGCATAAAAGGCCGCGAGTATGAAAAACAGCTGTGCTCCTACTAATATCCTCGAAGGCCATTTCGATCCCCTGCCTACTGCCTTCCAGATAAAAGGTAAAGTTACCGTCGCAATAATTATCGAACTTAGGCTTAAATTGTTCCCGATGAAATTTTCGAAGAAATTTACTTTTTCAATCAGGGAAGATGCAAAGACCAGCCCGCCGCTGATAACGGTAGCAATTATGGCTCTTTTTGATTTATTGATAAAAATTTTTATGGTTTCCGCGTCTTGCGATTCGCTTATTAAAAACACTGCGGCGATATGGGAGAATATGGAAACTACAAATATTCCCGTCGCGAACGAAAATAAATTAAACCACGGCGCTATATACCCTTCGTAAAACGAAGTCGGAGCGGAGGTAACCTTGCCGGAAATAATCGCTCCCACAACCAGTCCGAAAAAGAAAGGCACTATTAAACTGGAATACTGGAATACTTTTGAATAAACTTCCTGCGAGGCGTCTTTTACGGCATCGTAATGACGGAACGTAAAGGCGGAACCGCGGAGTACTATGCCTACAAGCATTAAAATTAACGGTACGGAAAGATAGATTAAAAGTTCGCTGTAAACGGGAGGGAACCCGTTAAATAAAATGACCACTGCTATTATCAGCCATACATGGTTGGCTTCCCATATCGGAGCCATTGCTTCGGATACGAGTTTTCTCGTTAACTCTTTGGTCTTTCCGCCGGAAGTCAGTTCAATTATACCCGCGCCGAAATCCGCGCCGCCGAGCAGACAATAGATATATATAGAAACCAGAAAAAAGAAAATTACTACCGATAACATATTTTCACCCTTTATTTGCGGTCTCTCTCTTCACTGCATGCCTCCGGAATTATATTTTTTATTTTGCATTATTCGTTAAACTTTTGCGTCCAGGGCTAAAATTTGTCTGCGCATCAGCCACACCGCGATTACGGTCAGCATAAGATACACCGCGGTAAAGAGAATAAAATGATATATTTGAAAAGGCGCCGGCGTTACCGCGTCTGCCGTTTTCATTATGCCGAATATTATCCACGGCTGTCTTCCAACTTCGGTGACTATCCAGCCGGCTTCGACTGCGATAAAGCCGAGCGGGGTGCAGACCGCAATGAGTTTCAGGAAATTTTTATTCAGCAGTAAATTCTTCCATTTAAACCTGATTACCCAGAAAAAGACGCCTACCAGCGCCAGCAGGAACCCGATGCCGACCATGATTTGAAAACCGAAATGTACCGGCAGTACCGGCGGCCAAAGCGATCTGTCGTAATCGTCCAGCCCTTTAACTTCGGCGTGGAAATTTCCGTAAGCCAGAAAGCTGAGAAGATAAGGTATCTTGATCCCGAATTTTGTCTGCCCGGTCTGTACGTCCGGAATACCGCCTATCGTGAGAGGAGCGTCTTTGTCGGTCTTGAAATGCGCTTCCATCGCTGCGAGCTTTATTTCCTGTCTCTTGGCCACATCCTTGGCGCTGTAATCGCCGCTTACGGGCTGCAGCACGGCAAATATGCTTCCGAATGCCAAAGCAATTATCAGAGCCTTCCTGTGCAATTCCTTATTCCTGCCCCGTATGATAAGCAAAGCGTGAAGTCCGGCTACGGCGAAAGAAGTGGCGACGAAAGCGGCTATAGTCATGTGCAGGGTTTCGCTTACCCAGGCGGGATTAAACATTGCCGCTATAGGATTTATGTTTACCGCGCGACCGTTTACCCAGTCGAATCCCGCGGGTGCGTTCATCCATGCATTTGCCGTTACGACAAAGATCCCGGAAACTACCCCGGAGAGTCCGACAATAAGTCCGGAAAACCAATGGACATACGGGTTAAGCCTATGCCAGCCGTAAAGAAATAAACCAATAAAAATGGCTTCGACAAAGAACGCAGTCCCTTCCAGACTGAAAGGCATGCCGATAATTGCCCCGGCATGACGCATAAATCCCGGCCATAACAATCCGAGTTCGAACGATAGTACAGTGCCCGATACCGCGCCTATGGCAAAAAATATGGCAACTCCTTTTGACCATGTTTCCGTAAGTTTTAAATAAACGTCTTCTTTCTTTTTAATCCAAAGCCAATTCGAAATAATCATTAGAAACGGCATGGTCATCCCGATGCAGGCAAATATTATATGGAATGCAAGAGAGAGGGCCATTGTAGCCCGAGCAGCCAGCAGATTATCCAATGTATACCCCGTATTAAATCTTTTGATAACTTATACAAATTTACAAAAGAGCAGGTTTATTTTCACGAAACCGAAAGCTCGATGTCGTTTAGCTCAAAGTTTTGGGTCCGGCTGCGGTCGCGCTTGCATTTATTTAGGGTATACCGACCGGGGCGTAAAGTTTTCCGTCCCGGTCGAACATTTCAAAAATTTTTATTATTAACGTGTGAATTAAAGCAGGGGTTTTTTAACCTTATAAATCCGATTTATTTACCGTCCGGCGGAGGCATTATTATCCATAGGATGACGTAAACAAGTATACCGGGGAAAGCTACGCTTAAAACGGATATCAGAACATAAGCTATTCTAACTACGGTGGGGTCCCATCCGAGCCATTCTGCGATACCTGCGCAAACACCCGCTATCATGGAATTATGCGATCTTTTAAGGGGCATAAAAAACAAATGAAAATTTACAATACAATTTAATTATTCAAATTGTTTATTTAAACCGCTCCTTTAATTTTGCGGCATATCTCCTGCTCATTTGCATAGGTTCGTCCATACCCCTCAAATAAACCCGGTAGGAGGAGTTGAACCATTTTTCCACTTTCTCAATATATTCGAGATTAATTATGGTCGACCGGTGAATCCGTGAAAAAAATTTGGGAGTAAGACGTTCTTCCCATTCGGACATTGTTTTTAGGACAAGCAATTTTTTCCCGTTAACCATATTTATAAACGTGTAGTCTTTCTCCGCGGTAATGAATAAGATGCAGTTTATTTTTATGAATTTAGAAACGCCGTCCGAATTAATAAATAGCCTGTCGTCGTATTCCAAGGTGTTTTGAAGATGCATGCTGTTTTTATCGCTTTTATCCGGGTCAATAATTACAATATTTCCTGCGGTATCTTTTAGGTCTTCTTTTTTGATTTTAGCGTCATCCTTCGTGACCTTGCCGTGCGTAAGCATTCTGTCTATGGTTAAGGCAAGCCTGTCTAACTCTATAGGCTTTTGCAAATAATCAAGGGCATCTACCTCAAAGGCTTTTAAAGCGTAATTATCGTAGGCGCTGATAAATACTATATCGGGACTGCCTGAAATATTTTCGGCGATCTTAAAGCCGCTCTCAGCCCCGAGGCATATATCAAGAAAAATACCGTCCGGTTTTTTCTCGCGTATCATTTTAACCGCACTCGAAATATCCGAAGCTTCTCCTACCAAATTAACCTGCGGAAATTTCTTCAGAAGGATGCTTAATAATTTCCTGGACTGCCTGTCATCGTCTATTATAATCGTATTTATTATTTTAATATCTGGAGTATCCGTTAAAGCCATTTAGTTCTCAAAAATTATTTATTCAGTATACGTTCCAATTACCGTACCATGTTAATGTTGAATTCGTGAAATGATCGGTTTTGATTTATTTATAAAATTACAATGTATTTTTAACAAGCATACCGGAATAAAATAATCCGTTCCGAATTAACTCAAATTGAGAATTAACAAGGGGTTATGTCCAGGTTTGAAACAAATTTGCTGCGTTAAGGAAGTCTTCTGCAAAAGTCCTCCCGGTATACGGAAAGGCATGTTAAATTTTATCAGCCGGGTACAGTTTTTTTACCGAACTCCGGATCGATCTTAATGTATTTTGTAATAATAAAGGCGGGAACAGTAGATAAGCACACCCAGATAAAAAAGTGCCGGTATCCCAGTATCGACTGAAGCCAGCCGCTTAATGCTCCGGGAAACATCATGCCCAAAGCCATAAAACCGGTTGCTACGGCGTAATGAGACGTTTTATGACTGCCTTCGGAAATGTATATCAGTATCAGCATAAATGAAGTAAACCCGAAACCGTAACCGAACTGTTCCAGAGCAATAGCAATATTTATTATAAGCATATTTGTCGTCTGAGTATAAGAAAGGTAAACGTAAACCAGATCGGGTACGTTGATTGCAACAAGCATCCACCAAATCCAGT
The DNA here is from genome assembly GCA_046706945.1 of Ignavibacteriaceae bacterium. Lineage (GTDB taxonomy): Bacteria > Bacteroidota > Ignavibacteria > Ignavibacteriales > Ignavibacteriaceae > FEN-1297. The sequence continues at coordinate 30,314 of JBJKOY010000600.1, forward strand.
ATTTGGCACCGTTTTTAGCCGCAGCCATCCCTCCTATAATTCCGCCCGTTATCAGAGCGATAACACCGACAGTACCGTAGATTATTCCTATTTGTCCCGTAGTCAAAGCAAGTCCTCCAGCTTCCTGGGCATCAAGCAGAAACGCAGGGGCAATTTTAGCGAGCTGTGCCTCTCCAAACCGGTAGAATAAAATATAAGCGAGGATGACCAATATTTCTTCTTTATTGAAGAACAATTCAAATGTTTTTACAAATTCCCTGAGAATGTCGGCCGGCGAAGTTTTTGTAATAACGGATTTATCCGAACCGGGGCGCGGCAAAATAAATTTGTGGTAAATGAAGAGCGCAAAGAAGATTCCGCAAAGCGCGAGAAATGTTATAAACCAGGAAAGTCTTACATTGCCAGATCTTGCGTTGAATGATGTAAATGCCATTGTCTTTAAGTTATGATCAAGCTGTACTACGGCCGCTGCAGGCTTATCCCAGTTGGAAGAATTAAAGACAAACCTTCCGCCCTCAATTAATGAAATATTTTTATTACCGTTATCCCTCCCGAAATTTACGACTATGTTTTTGCCTTCGGGAGGCTCCTTTGACAGATGAAATAAAATAACCCCCGTATTACCTGAAACAGAGGATTTTTTGCCGGACCTGCCCGGCCCGAAATACTTTTTTAAAACAAATTCAACTTTGGATAAAATATTCTTATCGAACCATGAAGGACCTTTTTTCCCGGTTCCGGATCCGGCCGCAACTCGTTTTTCTCCTTCGTAAAACCTGTTCGCCGTGTTCCACTCTCTGGCGGCCCTTGCGAGCGAATCAGTTTCCGGCTTGCTTAATACGGAGGTTTTTAATTTTAAAGTATCCGGGTAAGCAATAATTCTCAAAGGACCCGGGCTTTGTTTGAAACTGTAATTTACCGGCGAGATAATTCGACTTGAAGTAATCCCTGGACCGGCGGAAACAAATACTTCAACCGGGGGTAAACCGCTGTGGCTCTCTATATAGCCCGCCAGTATGATTAAAACTCCCTGTCCGAAAATCATTGCTATGCGGTAGAAAGTATTCCTTATTCCCACAAAATAGGCCTGGTCGTGTTCTGAAAGACCGAGCATATAAAACCCGTCGATCGAGATGTCGTGTGTAGCGGAGCTGAAAGCCAGAAGCCAGAAAAATGCGAGAGTGAATTTCAAATAACCTGCCGCCGGTATTGTTAGGGCGACTCCCGCAAATCCCGCCCCGAGAACAAGTTCCATTGCAATTATCCAGGAGCGCTTCGTTTTAAGTATATCAACAAAAGGACTCCATAACAGTTTAATTACCCACGGCAGATAAAACCAGCTGGTATAAAGAGCAATGTCTGTATTTGAAAGTCCCAGCCGTTTGTACATAATGACCGAGACCGTCATAACAATTACATACGGCAGGCCTTCCGCGAAATAAAGAGAAGGGACCCATTTCCATGGGTTTTTAGAAGCTTGGCCGGCTGAAGACATTTAAGCTTCTCCGGTGAAAATTTTATCTGGATTAATGATTGAGACCGTCCTTGTTTTTTTGTGCAAGAAATACCGCGCCCATCTCGGGCGGGTATTCAGGATCTTTAAGTTCTATTCCTTCGAATTTTTTAGAGATTTTTTCTTTCAGCAAGCGGGAATAAAAATTATCCTTATCGATAAGACTGCCGAGAAGGCTGAGTCCGATCTTGTTCATTTTCATTTTTTGTATTAAAGAAGAGACTAATGATACCAGTTCGTCGGTTTCGCCGTCGATAATATTAAAAGCCGCTTCGTCGCCTTCTGCGGCCGCCCTTATTACCAACGGAGCCGCCGAAGGGACGTCAAGTTTTTTCCCGTAGACGGCAGTAATTAATTCGCCCTGCGAACTTATATTGAAAAATTCCTTTATCAGGTCCGTTAATGAAGTCGGGCCGCTTCTTCCGTCCATTGATTTTGACACAGCCTGAAGCGCTTTTCTCCCTATCGAATAACCTCCGCCTTCGTCGCCTATTATTCTTCCGAATCCGCCTGATCTATAAATTTTTCCCGCAGAATCTTTTCCGAAAATAACCGAACCGGTTCCGGCAATCAGAATACATCCAGGGAGATCCGGAAAAGCTCCTTCAAGAGCAATTTCGGCATCGCCTGTTACCTCGAAAGAGTTCAAACGTATGTTTTTTCCGGCGCAGAAATCGTTGAAAGCATTTTTAAGCTTTTCGGCGTCGTCTTTTCTTCCTGCCCCTGCCGTGCCTATTAAAATCTTATCCAGATCCGAGTAGGAAATGCCTAGGCTGCCGCAGCATTCGGCGATTATGGAGAGAATGTTCTCACAGGTAGTTTCGATGTTTTGAATTAAAAAATTAGTGCCGCCTCCGTTTGTCCGGAAAACAACAGAATTCTGCTTCGATGCGACTACGCATCTTGTCTTTGTCCCGCCCCCGTCCATACCGACGATATAATCCATTTTATGCCGAACTTTTCTTTAAATAAACTCTAAAATAGAAAAAAAGGATCGAATGTAAAACACGCGGGCAATTTAGGTGCTAATGTAATTTCATTGATCGTAAATAACTGAAACTGAAATCTTCCTAAAGAAAATAATTTTTTAAAATTTGAATAAAAAAGCTTTATCTTAACCGTGAATATTTTATTGTTTATTGTATAATTATTACCGGAGATTTAAACCGGCTGTGGAAAATCTTGAAAAATACTTCGAAGCTTTCAGGGCCAAAACTTTAGGCATCGACGCTTCTTTTGATACCCCTTACGGCAGGAAAAAAATTTTATACGCGGACTGGATTGCGAGCGGGAGATTGTACAGACCGATAGAAGAAAATTTATTAAATACTTTCGGACCTCTGGTAGGCAATACTCATTCCGAGGCCAGCGAGACAGGGATGGCAATGACACTGTCGTACCGCTTCGCGCACGATTATATTAAAAAACACGTTAATGCTTCCGCGGACGACGTAATTATAACCGCCGGATCAGGGATGACTTCTCTTATAAATAAACTGCAAAGGATTATGGGATTAAAGATCCCTGAACAGTTGCGGGATTATTTGCACCTTCCGAAAGAACTCACTCCAGTAGTTTTCGTAACTCATATGGAACATCATTCGAACCATACTTCATGGCTGGAAACACTAGCCGACGTTGAGGTTCTTGATCCCGACGAAAACGGTTTGGTAGATCCTGAAAACCTGTCCGAAAAATTGGAGAAATACAAAAACAGAAAATTAAAATTAGGCGCTTTCACCGCGTGCTCAAACGTTACCGGCATTAAAACTCCGTATCATAAGCTTGCAAGGATAATGCATGAGCACGGCGGCTACTGTATTATAGATTTCGCCTGTTCGGCTCCGTATATTAAAATCGATATGCACCCTGAAGATCCTCTCGAAAAACTTGATGCAATACTTTTTTCACCGCATAAATTCTTAGGCGGTCCCGGAACACCCGGCGTGCTTGTCTTCGATTCCAAGCTTTACAAAAACAAAGTGCCCGACAATCCCGGCGGGGGCACTGTCGACTGGACCAATCCTTGGGGGCAGCATAAATTTATCTCGAATATAGAAATTAGGGAAGACGGCGGAACACCGGCATTTCTCCAGACCATAAAAACGGCACTATGCATTCGCCTTAAAGAGCAAATTGGCGTCGATAATATGGAAAATAGAGAAAACCAACAGCTTAAAATTACTTTCGGCGAGCTTAGGAAAATTCCGGGCCTGCATATACTCGCGGATAATATTGAAGAACGTCTGGGAGCAATCTCGTTTTATTTCGACAATATTCATTACAATCTTGTCGTAAAATTATTAAACGACAGATACGGTATTCAAATGAGAGGAGGGTGTTCATGCGCAGGCACGTACGGTCACTATCTCCTCCATGTAACTCACCGGCAGTCCAGGCATATAACTAATAAAATAAATCACGGGGACTATTCCGAAAAACCCGGCTGGGTAAGAATGTCTATTCATCCGACCATGACCGACGACGAGTTATATTTTATTTTTAATGCTTTAAAAGAAATTCAAAGCAACTACAGCTTTTGGCAGACGGATTACAAATACCATCCGGATAAAAATGAATTTGTTAATCTAAAAGGCGGACTTGTAAAAGAAGACATAAATAAAATGTTCGGTTTTCCGAAATAAAGCCTATCTTCTTTCATCGAAATTTATACTTATGCGGAATCACAATAATAATTAAATCGAGACAACGGATAAGTAATTCAGCTGTTATTCACTGTTATTAAAGTCAACATATACTTAAAAGGGACTCTCAATTTTGAGAATATATTTTTTGTCTAATTCTCAATACTGAGGCTATAAATTCCTAATCATTTCTCATATGGCAATTTTTGTTAAGTCTATTCCGGCATATTCTTTGTCTTTATAAGTCGAATTTTACGAATAATGTAGTATTTCGGGATAATCTGGTGAAAAACTTACGGAAAATACTGGTGCCTGTTGATTTAAGCACGAGCTCAATTGCCGCCTTGGAATACGGAATTACGATGGCAAAATTATTCGGCGCCAAATTGTATTTGCTGCATGTTATGGACAAAAGTCCTTACGAAATACTATCCCGGACTTGCTCGGTTATGGACGAACTTTACGATTCCGTGGAAAAGAACATAAAATCGGAATTGAATCAATGTATCGAAGAGAACATGCACGGGGAAATTGAAGATGTAATTAATCTTGTCAGGTGCGGCGTACCTGAAAAAGAGATAGTTGCGTTGGCCGAATCCGAAGATATCGATTTGATAGTGATGACCGACAGAACTATAATTTATAGGACCGAAAGGGAGAATATAACAAAGAAAGTTATGCGTTCGACCGATATACCGGTTGTTATAATAAACCCGGAAGGATTCGTTCGGAAAAAAACGGATTATAGTCCTAAGGATAATCAGGAAAAAAAGAAAAGCTTCGGGGAGGATTTCTCCTCTAAATTTTTGGGAATAGTTAATTAAGGTAAAAAATTCAACTGCTTTATAATATTTACGGATTGATAAAATGAAGAATATAATTTTTTATTTGTTGTTTGTGCTTTTTATAGTGGCTTTATACGGCTTTGCATTTACTATCGGATGATAAATAACTCCGTCTGTAATTTTAATCTGATTCGTTAAAGGGAATTTGAGGCATTCGCTAATGAGTGTCTTTAAGCATGCTTAAACGGGGGTGTATAAAATGAACGGATACGCACCGTCAAAGTATCCTTTTGGGGGATTAAGATCTAAAAACTTAAATTTTTAATTTGAAGGAATAATCCAAAATCGAACATTTTTACATCTACGGCAAAAAATTGAAAAACTCTATTACAAATTATTTAGGGTCGACTGGTTCAGAGATATTCCACGGGCAGGCAGTCATGTTAGTCAATAATGAATCAAGACAAATGGTAAGCAAAAAAAATAATCCTCTAAATTCACATCTTAGTTATAATGGTGCTCTGATTGCATTATTACTCTCCTTACTTGTATTAATGACTGCAAATAAACTTAGTGCTCAAACTAACGATGACTGTCTTGCCTGTCATAG
>JBJKOY010000601.1:0-5283 GCA_046706945.1 Ignavibacteriaceae bacterium
TATTTTACCCCGCACCCCGGTTTTGTTTTGAAAAATTATTACCCTTACAAACAGACCGTATATATTTATTTAAATGAAGTGGAAATGAGTCCGGCGTCCGGGTTTACTACTTTTTTAACCAGTTACGAAGGTCAAAAATTAGCCTTGAGAGAGAACCTGGCACCGTTAGCAGTTCCGGTTAAAATCAACGATTTTCAATAAACAGGGAAAATAATGAAAAAATATTTATTAGTTGTACTTTTACTAATTTTTTCCGGTACTCTTTTTTGTCAAAGCAGAACCGATTCCGCGTTTGCTTTTATTCAAAAGAAAGATTTCAAGAACGCCGTTAACGTTGCCGGCAGACTGGTTAAAATGGACTCTACCGACCAGGCTTTGAAAATTTTGGTGGCTATAACTTCGAACGATTCGACCGATAAAAAGGCATACGATCTTCTGGGCGATGTCTACAACGGAATGAAAGTCTACGTGCTTGCCCTGCAGAATTACCGTCAGGCCGAAAAGCTCGATTCGACGGACGTAAGCGTGAAATTCAAGATCGGCAGCATTCTTGAGAGACAGGAAAAATACACCGATGCGGCGAACAAATATCTTCAGATTATAGCAATCGATTCGAACTATGCGGAAGCATATTTAAAACTGGGCGAACTGCTTTACTACGCGAAGCAATATCCCAACGCCGCTTTTTATCTTGCTCATTATTTGAAAACGAATCCGAAGGATTACAACGTTTATTTATATTCGGCAAATTCGTTCTATTTGATGCGGAATTTTCCTAAAGCCGCCGAAATGGCGACCGACGGGCTGCAGAAATTTCCGGACAAAACGTTTCTGAAAAAGATTGCCGCACTCTCGTACGCCGAAATGCAAAAATATGACGATGCCGCGAAACTTTTAAATACCCTGCCGGATTCATTAATTACCGCGGGAGAGTTTTCGAAGATAGGCAGGGAGTTCCAGGCCGGGAAACAGGATTCCATGGCAGTGATATATTATAAAAAGGCGCTGGCTAAAGATTCCACGCTTACGAACCTCGACGAATCCATTGCGAATATTTATTTAACGGACGGAAAGTACGACCTGGCAATTCCTTATTACGATAAGAAGATTAAGGCCGATTCGACATCCGTCAGTTCCTTCGTCAACAAAGCGCTGTGCTACATCGAATTGAAAGGCTATAACGATGCCAGAATCGCCCTGCTTAATGCAGTTCGGTTGAAGGACAATTATATGCCGTCGCTTTTATGGCTCGCCCGTAACTACCGCTATATGGATTCGCTGCAGGCGGCAAGAAAAGTATATGAAAATATAGTTCAGGTTGCGGACACCAACCACACCGAGTACAGTACGGAGCTTTCGGAATCCTACGGCTTTTTCGGATATTTGGACCTCCTGAAGAAAAAGTACAAGACCGCAATAGAAGACCTGAAAAATTCGCTAAAATATGCGCCGGACAGCTGGCAGTACCATCTGTGGCTTGCGCAGGCCTTCGCGCTGGACGGCCAAAAACACGAAGCGATAAAGGAATATAAGCTGGTGCTTTCCCTGGATCCGAAAAATCCGGACGCGCTTAAGGGTTTAAAGCTCCTGGGATCGTAAGGAACCCGGCAACGACCGGAAAGATATTCCATCAATAAGGATATCCGGGATTCCGGCCGGCGGTTTTAAACCGGGAAAAAAAGTTTGGAAGTTATTGATACTAACGATACTATTTTTACAATAATTCATAACGGAAGTAAAATAACAATGAAGATTGGATATTATGCAAAATAACCCATGGCATTCTGTTGAAACCGGGAAATCAAACCCCTCCGTCGTAAACGCCGTTGTGGAAATTCCGAAAGGATCCAAAGCTAAATACGAGCTTGATAAGTTAAGCGGACTCCTGAGACTGGACAGGGTGTTGTTTTCATCCGTCCATTACCCCGCAAATTACGGATTTATTCCGCAGACATTCTGCGACGACGGGGACCCGTTGGATATTTTGGTAATTTGTTCTATTGATCTGGAGCCGCTATGCATAGTTGAAGCAAAAGTAATAGGAGTAATGAGGATGCTCGACGAAGAAGAATACGACGATAAAATAATAGCGGTAGCAAAAAACGATATGTCGGTAAATTATATAAATAATATAGAAGAGCTTCCTCCGCACACTGTAGTCGAGCTTAGAAGGTTTTTCGAAGACTACAAAAAACTGGAGAACAAAAAAGTAATAGTAGACGGTTTTATGGGGAAGGAACAGGCATTTAGAATTATAGAGGACAGCATAGAATTATACTCTAAATCCGAATTTACATATTAGCCATAAAGAGGCATCCTTCAGCGAGGGAATGAGGCGGTAATTTACAGCGTTACCGCAGCGTTCCCTTTTTATTTTTAAACGGGTTAAAGCACTCCCCCGCTCCTTTCATCTCCTTTGCCGGATACCGTTCGGGCTGTTATAAATTTTTAAATTCCATCGGCATACCGGCCGGGTTAAAATAATATTATTCTTGATTTACTAGGTCTATTTGATTATATAATATGAAGCTTTCAAATTATTTATTGTCCGTGCCACAATATTAGGGGACTATGCCGCAATTCGAAGAACCTCAGGGTATTAATACCGACGGAGTCTACCGGTTAATTAATTTTAATTTTACAAACGTATTTCAAATTATAAAAGACATGAAACATTTTATACCGAAATATTTTCTTTTAATCTTTGTCTTATTAAATGTCCGATTAAGTTTTTCTCAAAATAACGATCGCCGTATCGGCTGGAAATGCTTGGAAGGATATGAGGCAAATGTATTTAATGCAATGGAAATATCAAAAGACGGCAGATTCTTAGCGGTCGGCGGGAGATACAAAACAATTATTTATGACCTAAAAAAGGACCTAATAATCTTAAAGAAGTACGATGAATATTCAATTAATTCTGTATGTTTTTCGCACGACTCGAAATATTTGTTCAGCGGAGGGGACGGCCCAGAATATTACAACAATAAATCGGTAAACGGATATATATTGAATATCTTCAGTGTCCCGACCGGTGAGTTATTGGATACGATTCAGCTTAAATCCGAAATACAGGATCTGCTGGTTTCCGGAGACGATAAATATTTATTAATATCGCAGGGTTTTCATGATAGTCAAAAAATATTGTCGATCCTGGATATTGCCTCAAAAAAAATAATTTACAGGCTCCCTAATTCCGAAATGAGAAATGATTCGACGTTTCTATTAAATGATTCATTATTTATAATATCTTCAACGATTAAAAAGAGTGCAATTAATAATCAAGGAAATGATTTATCCGGGTTATGGAAATTAAAGTTAAAAAGAATTTGGGAAATAAATAATAAATTCGAATCTCCAATACAAATAAAGATATCCGGCGATGATAAATATATAGTCGGTTCCAATGCCTTCAGGAGCATTAGGTATTTCGGGGATGAGATAACCGTACGATTGTGGGATTTGAGAAAGGATAAGTTAATCGCTTCTTTTCAAGATTACTCGGATGACCCTACATATATTGCAGTCTCTCCTTTTAATGATTATTTCGCTTCTTCAAACGGTGAAGGAAGGATTACGGTTCGAAGTCTTAAAGACGGAAATTTTATAACCGATTTTCAAAAACACGGATCGGTACCTGTTAACTCCATGTCTTTTCTGAATTCCGATACGATTATTTTTGCCGACGGCAAAGGTATTATCAATTTCCTGGATTTAAAGAAAAAAATAGTTATAAAAACCATAGATTTCTCGGAAAATAGTTACGTGGGAGCTTCTATTTGGGGTTTAGACCTTTCAACCGATGCCGCGCTCATCGGGGCCGCGTGTAACGACGAGAAGATCAGGATTTTTGATTCGGAAAACGGCAGACTTAAGAAAACAATCAACGCAAAATATAGTTCTACTATCGTTACATTTTCAAAAAACGCTAAACACATCGTTTCAATATACAATGACAGCAGCGCCTCCGTATTTAACGTTAGGACAGGCAAACGTATCAAGAATATTAAACCGAAAATTAAAGGCAAAAGAAATTATTATAATTCCGTTCATCGGATTGTTTTTACCGACGACGGTAAATATTTACTTATTGCTCACAGGAGATATATTGAGGTGCTGGATTCCAAGTCGTTTAAATTTTATAGACTGCTTTCAATTAGCAAAGAGAATGAGTTTTATGACGACATGTCCCGGATAGAATCACTGAATATGTCTCCAGACGAAAGTCTGTTAACGGCTGGTTTTGAAGGTTATCTGGCCGTTTGGGAATTTAAAAGCGGAAGGCTTTTACGGACGTTAAAAGATACTCTCGGCTTAAAGCGTAAAAAGAAGTTTTCATTCGTACGGCAAGTATGGATAAACAATAAAAATGAAGTGACCGGATTTTTCGGTTCGAAAAACGGCTGCATTACCTGGGATATAAAGTCCGGTAATGAAATAAGAAGGTTTACCGTTAATCATTATTTTAAAGCCGTTACGCATTCGCCCGATTATAAATTTATTGCCTCAGGTAACTATGGGGGATCTATTTTAATTTCGGATGCACTAACCGGGGACGTATTATATGAATTTTATCTGTTTGATTCTCCTGTTTATGATTTAAAATGGTCCGGGGACGGTAAGAAAATAATAGGCGGTTATTCAAACGGTGCCTTAATTTCATGGAACGTACCGGGTTTCATAACGGGAAGACTTATAAAAAAAGAGTAATTTTGATATAGCCAGTGCGTTTTGTAATTTAAAATTATGATAACTCTATATTCTTCTTACATTCATCGGTTTCTGCGGAGAACCCGCCAGCACATAATTTCGGCCGCTGCGGTAAACGGTAATCTATATATGCGCCGGGGTATGTTTTATATTGCTCCTAAAAGATAATTTATCATGATTTCAAATAAGTTAAAATTAATCGGTATTATTTCCCTTTATTTAATTTCCTTGAACATTAAAATCTGCGCTCAGTTAAGGAATAATTCCAATCAGGCTGATTATATAATTATTACGCCCGCCCGATTTGTTCAAACTCTTCAACCTTTTGTCAACTGGCGGGAGCGGGAAAATCTAAATGTATTCGTAGCAGAACTTTCACAGGTATATTCGGAATTCCCGGATAGTTCCGAACCTGCTTCAATAAGAGATTTTATCAGCTATGCCTTAACCTACTGGAAAGATCCGAAACCTAAATATGTACTCCTGGTAGGAAATTCGGAATTTATTCCTTTATATAAAGTTCCGTCGATATTTGCAAATACATCTTTTCACGAAGATTCGGTATCGATCGAT
>JBJKOY010000602.1:0-1821 GCA_046706945.1 Ignavibacteriaceae bacterium
AATATTTTAAATACCGCGGTCGAAGTACCTTATTCCCGGATAGATACGGAGCCGTCTCCGGGTACTTCCCAAAAAAGATTAATTGAGCATGTCCGCACAAATTATCTGCGTAACGATCTCAGCGGCCCGCTGCCGCTTAACATGCTTGAATCGCTCGCGCTTCCATACGAAAATTATCAGCTTGCTTATACTCCGGCATTGGTTACCGATATTTACGGAACAAAGGTAAACGATGCCCTGATGACGGAAGGGAAGTTTGAGCACAGCGAAGGCAACATTAACTGGTGGATACGTTCGGGAACGGTCCAGTTTATTCAGGGTACCGAGACGCCGGCCGATGCCCGGAACAGGTTTTATCTTCCCGTCTCATATACAGATCCTTTCGGATCGATGACAAAAGTAAAGTATTACGGGAACTATAATCTTTTTATCGAAGAAACTGAAGACGCTCTCGGAAATAAGACGGCAGTCGATCTTTTTAATTTCAGGACCCTCTCGCCGCAGCGCATGAAGGACATAAACGGTAATTTATCGGAAGCCGTTGCGGACGAAATAGGCCTGGTTAAAGCCGTTGCCGTTTTCGGAAAAGGCAGTGAAGCGGATGACCTGACGGGCATAACGGAATATACGGATCAGGCGGAATCGGATTTAATCGATCAATTTATTAATACTCCTCTTACACCCGAAGGTGTAGCCGATTATACAACGCTCGAAGAAAAAGCGAATCTGCTCCTGCGGCATTCCACTTCGCGCTTCGTTTATGATTTCGAGGCGTACAAAAAATCCGGCAAGCCGGCTGTTACCGCTTCTATTACTCGCGAAGAGCATTACCAAAAGAACAGCAGCTCTCCCCTGCAGCTTAGTTTTGAATACTCCGACGGCCTCGGAACGGTAATCATGAATAAAGTCCAGGCTGAGCCGGGGACTGCAAAAAAAGCCGTTATGGGAACGGACGGAAATTATTCGGTTGAAGAAATAGATACGTCGGCCCTTAATCCCAAACAGCTTCGCTGGATAGGGACGGGGAGAACGATTCTGAACAACAAGGGCAATCCGGTTAAACAATATGAACCTTACTTTTCCGTTAACAACCTGTTTGAGGATATTAAAGAACTCGTGGAAACCGGCGTAACGCCGGTAATGTATTACGATGCGTTGGGAAGGCTGATAAAGACTGATATGCCGGACGGCACCTTAAGCCGCACCGAGTTCGATTCTTGGAAGCAGTCGATCTTTGATTCCAACGATACCGTGCTTGAATCGGAATGGTATAACGACCGGATAAATCATCTGATTGACGCGGAACTGATAGCCGAAGGCAAAGATCCGGCTAAAGAAAAAGCTGCGGCGGAAAAAGCCGCTAAACATGCGGACACTCCCGCAGTGATGCATTTCGATACCCTTAGAAGGCCGGTTTTATCCGTTGCTCATAATAAAAACACTGCAACGGACGCGGACGAATTTTATTTAACCGGAGTCTACAGGGATACTGAAGGGGACCTGCGCAGCGTAACTGATCCCCGCGGGAACGTTGTTATGAGGTATAAATACGATATGCTCGGCAATAAAGTTTACCAGGACAGTTCGGATGCCGGGCAAAGATGGCTCCTGATAAATGTTATGGGCAACCCGCTCCGCACATGGGACGAGCGGAACGATGAGTTTCAATATTTTTACGACGAAGCGCACCGGCCGCTTAACAGCAAAATCATCGGCGGCGACGGAACGTCCCCGCTGGATAACATCTTCGACAGGATTATATACGGCGAAAGTCTTCTTCTGCCCGACAGAAGCAACGAGGCGACGCTTCAGGCCGTAAAT
>JBJKOY010000603.1:0-2659 GCA_046706945.1 Ignavibacteriaceae bacterium
GAATAACCGCCCAATGTTACCTTATCGGCTAAGTTGCCGACAATTACAATCTTATGCAATTTGCCCGCGTTCAGAGGGAGCAGCTTCGTATTCTCGCCCGGTACGGGATCATTTTTTAGAAGCACCAGAGTATTCTCCGCTACTTCCTCAGCCAGCTTCTGGTGGGCAGGGCTCTCAATTACATCTTTGGTGATTTTCGTGTAGGGGACCTTATCGGGCGGGTCGAACTCGCCTGTTCTCATCCGGATGGTAAAGACCTTTGTCAGTGCCCTGTCAATAACTCCTTGACTCAGAATACCCGCTTTGATCGCATCCTCGACGTTCTCGAGAGTGTACTCGCCTCCGGTGCAGTTCAGATCCGTACCTGCCCGGACCGCAAAGGCCATACCTCCGGCCTCTCCCGAAACCGTCTTCCCGGTTTTATTATTTATCCAGGTGGTTTTATTGTCATTCTGCTCCAATGTCCACCCCGGCGGCACCCAGCGGTGTCCGAACGGGAAATCTTTGTATGTTGTTCCCACTGCACCGCAATCCGAAGTTATATATCCGTTAAATCCGAACGTCCGCTGGGCCAGTTCATTGACCGTATAGGTGTTGGCCACTGCCGGAGTACCGTTGATGGCATTGTAGGAAGTCATCAGCCCGGCTACATGGGCATGTTCAATAAGATACCTGAAGGGTGCGGTGTAGTAATCGCGTATAGCTTCGTCGCTCGCATCGGAGGAAATACCCTGGCGATTGTTTTCAATATCATTCAGCGCATAATGTTTGGCGGTTGCGGCTACTTTTAGATAACCTGTTTCCGACTTTCCGTCCATAGTTTGTCCCTGGTAACCGTTTACAAACGCGGCCTCCATGCGCGAGGCAAGATAAGGATCCTCGCCGAACGCTTCGTCGGTACGCCCCCAGCGGGGATCCCGGTCCAGATTTACCGTCGGGGCCCAGTAGGTCAGGTTCCCGTAATCATCTTTCGACTCTCCCAGGTTATTCTGACCTTTGTCGAACAAGGATTTATCAAGGAAGCCGCGGGCTTCGTCGGAGATGGCCTGTGTTTCCTTATAAATTAGTTGCGGGTCCCAGCTCATGGTTGTTGCAAAATTAACCGGAAAGCTAGTAGCGCGGGGAGCACCGTAAGCGAACCTTTGCGGACAATTACAATTATTGTGGATATTTCCGAACATCGCATTAATACCATGCTGGCCCTCGCTCCAGTAAAAATACTGGTGGACGCCTAACCTGGGAATGGCGGGTGCAAAATTGGTATGTAGTTGTTGGACTTCCTCTTCCAGGGTCATCCGCGAAACCAGGTCCGCAGCTCGTTCCCTGAACGAGTAATCGGTGTTCAAATAGATCGGTGTATTATCCCTTTTAGCTGCTGCCGCGGGAGTTCCCTTTGATTGCTTAACATTTTGCTGTGCGCACGCAGTTTGAATGAGCACAACTGCGATGAGGACACAAATAGCGTTAAACGGAATTACCTTCGGCAGTTGACAGAATTTGTTATTTATCTTTTGCAAAGCTGTTTCCTTTTAAAATTATGGAGTCTTTAAAATGATCGTTCGATCAATTTATGTTTAATTTTTAAATAGCAAGGGGGCAAATTGATAAAGACATCTGCGCCAGGTCAGCCATTCATGGGCCGTTCCCGGTGATACGTAATAGGTATTATGTATGCCGGCTTTTGTCAATGCTTCGCTTAGTTTTTCCATTCGCGGTCCTTCTTCCGAACCGATGCCTAAAAAGAAAGCGTGAATCTTTTTGTTGAAGGCTGCCGGATCGGCGAATATGCCGCGGTAAACCGTTTTCAAATCCGTTTCCGGATTAAAAGGAGCGAAGCCGCTGAACGCGCCAAGGTATGCAAACATGCCCGGGTTGCTCAGTCCGATCTGGAACGTTTGGTATCCTCCCCATGATAACCCTGCCAGCGCACGGTGGTTACCGTCCGTAAACACTCTGAAATGAGTATCGATGTATGGAATAATTTCGTTCAGCAATATCGGAGTAAACTTTGCGCCGAATTCCCTGCGCGCTTCATTCACATCCTGGCCCGGTTTCGGTTTAAACATCATGCTGCATTCGCCGTTGGACATCACTATAACCATCGGCTTGCAGCGCCGTTCGGCAATCAGATTATCTATGATAATATTCACTTTACCCTGGTTTCCCCATCCAGTCTCGTCTTCCCCCATCCCGTGCTGAAGGTAAAGGACGGGGAATTTTTTATGAACGTTTTTATCGTAGTCCGGCGGAGTGTAAACATAGAACCTGCTGTAGCCGTTCCTTACCTTGGAAAAATAATAGCATTCTCTAATCTGCCCGTGCGGGACATTCTTAGGCATATAAAAATCCTGGTCGGGCGCGGGGATCTCGATCCCGCTCATCATCCTTCCCACTCCGTAGAACGACTCGCTTGCCGGGTCCGCAAACCGGTAACCGTCTATCATCAGATAATAATAATGAAATCCCGGCGGAAGCGGATCGGTTGTCGCGGTCCAATAGCCGTCGTCTCCCTTGACCATATCGTAGACATGTAGTATATCGACCTGAACTTTTTGAGCATCGGGAGCTTTGACGCGGAAGATGACTCTCGAAAGAGAATCTACGCGCGGGAACTCGTTCTCTATAATATTGGTAGATGCCGGTTTCGAACCTTTATATA
>JBJKOY010000604.1:0-13275 GCA_046706945.1 Ignavibacteriaceae bacterium
AAATAAGGTTATAATAGGGCAGGACGAAATAATCGAACAATTATTAATTGCTCTTCTTTCCAAAGGGCATTGCCTTTTGGTCGGCGTTCCCGGTCTTGCCAAAACGCTGCTTATCAAAACCCTGGCCGAAGTAATGGATCTGAAATTCAACCGGATTCAGTTTACGCCGGATTTAATGCCGAGCGATATAACCGGGACCGAACTGATAGAGGAAGATCCTGTCACGAAGAAAAGAAATTTCAGGTTTATACCCGGTCCTGTTTTTGCGAACGTTATACTTGCGGACGAAATCAACAGGACTCCTCCCAAAACACAGGCGGCCCTTTTGGAAGCCATGCAGGAACATAAAGTAACTACCGCAGGAACAACATATACTCTGGAAGAACCGTTCTTCGTGCTGGCTACTCAAAATCCGATAGAGCAGGAAGGCACTTATCCTCTGCCCGAGGCTCAGCTTGACAGGTTCATGTTCAATCTGTGGCTGGATTATCCTTCGTTTGAAGAAGAAATTAAAATTGTTCAGACCACTACGAGCGGATATGTCCCCGTACTCAACAAAGTCATATCGTCCGAGGAATTAACCGGATTCCAGGATCTGGTACGTAAAGTACCGGTTGCGGATAACGTAGTTGAATTTGCGGTGGATACGGTTAACAAGACAAGACCGGTAAGTAAGAAGTCACCGGATTTTATAAAAAGCTGGATAAGCTGGGGAGCGGGACCCAGGGCTTCCCAGTATCTAATCCTGGCCGCCAAGACAAGGGCGGTTATGCAGGGAAGGTTCTCGCCGAATATTGACGACGTTAAGTTCGCAATGATTCCCACCTTGAGGCACAGAATTATAACCAATTTCAGCGCGGAAGCCGAGGGTATAAATTCGGTAAGCGTTATCCGGAAGCTTTTTAGCGAATAGACTTTTTAGAGCCTGGCAATTTTATAATTCTTGAAGGCGAAATAAATTTCCTTCGTTGCAGTTCTTACCACCGTTGCGAAAGGGATAACCAGCAACATGCCGATAACCCCCATTAGCTGACTGCCAATCAATATCAGCAGTATTATCGCAACGGGATGCATATCCACGCTTTTAGAGAAAACATACGGCTGGATGAAGCCGTTGTCCAGAGCGTAAACGCAGAATATCACCAGGATTATAAAAGGTACGTGCGAAAAATTTCCGTATTGAATGACGGAGATAATTATAGCCGGTACTCCCCCGATAATGGGTCCGAAATACGGCACCAAATGCCCCAGACCCGAAATCAGTCCGAGCGGGAGCGCGTTTTTGACCCCTATGGAATAATAACCGAGGCCGCACGCAACGCCTACGAAAGTTGCGTCGAATATCCATCCCCTTACGAACCTTCCGAGCTGGAGGCTGACTTTTTTTAAGATCCAGTAAGACATTTCGAAATACCTGTTCGGCATCATTTGTATGATTCCGTGAAGCATCTTCTTGCTGTCCTTCAATATAAAGAAAGTTATGAACGGAACTATAACAAGGATTGTAATCAGCGAAACAATGCTCGAAAGTACGGTCGAAATCTTGTCGAATGAGTTTACGATACCCGAAGAAATGAATTCTTCCACCCTCTTGGATATGTCGCCTATCGTAAAGAAAGGCAGATACTTATAAATGGTTTTTTCGACCGAAAGGATCTGTTCGTGCAGCGAGCTGACGTGCAGCGTCTGGATCAACTGATTCATCTGAAGAAGGAATTGAGGTATAAAGTAAGAAAGCCCGAAAAAAAACAGAAATGCCAAAACAATAAAAATAATAAAAGTGGAAGCAAGCCTTGATAATCCTTTTCTTTCGAGGAGCTTTACATAAGGAACGAAGATTAAAGCAAGAAGTATCGAAACGGCCAGGATGATCAGGACATCGGAGATTAAATAAAGAAGATAAATGAAGATTATTCCGATGACTCCCCACAGAAAATACCTGGACAGTTTTTTTGAGCTTTTCTCCATTTAAGTTTTCCGGATATTAAAATTCTTCATATGCCGACCGCTTCCACTCTTCTTATTTCCGGCACCTGCCTCATTAATGCTCTCTCTACGCCCGCCCTCAAAGTCATCTGGGACATCGGACATAAGCTGCATGCGCCGGTGAATTTTACTTTGACAATGGCGTCATCGGTAATCTCAACAAGTTCAATATCGCCGCTGTCCGACTGTAAAAACGGTCTCATTGAGTCGAGGGCATTTAATACGTTTTCTCTCATTGCTTTTTCCATAATATTCGCTTCCCCAATTACATTATCGTACATTTTAAAGTAGGATATTAATCTTCGTCGTCCATAAGGATTTCAAGCTTGGAAGAGGATCCTGAAGCTAGATTCCTGCTTTTGATCCGGTCTGCCAGAAGTCTTGCAATGCCGGTAACGGCCTTCCCGTGTTCCGAGTCCGGGCTGTCGTAAACAATCGGCACTCCGTTGTCACCGCCGATGCGGATTCTCGGGTCTATCGGGATGCCGCCGAGGAAGGCGGTATCGAGTTCTTTTGCAATCTTTGAGCCTCCGCCGGTGCCGAATATATCGTATTTCTTACCCGTATCGGGAGCGATAAAATAGCTCATATTTTCAACTATTCCTAAAACCGGGACGTTTACCCTTGTAAACATTTTCAAAGCTTTCCTGGCGTCGATCAGGGACACTTCCTGGGGCGTAGTAACTATCACGGCGCCGCTGAGCGGGATGGTTTGAACCAGGGTGAGCTGAATGTCGCCGGTGCCGGGAGGCATGTCGAATATTAAATAATCCAGTTCTCCCCAGTCAACATCGGTCATAAACTGTTTTACCGCGCCGCTGGCCATGGGTCCGCGCCAGATAACCGGGGCTTCTTCTTCCACAAGCACGCCGATGGATATGAGCTTTACCCCGTAATTCTGAAGAGGTATTATCATCATGGATTCCTTGCCCTGGTAAACCTTAGGTCTGTCCTTTATTCCCAGCATCAGGGGTATGCTGGGTCCGTAAATATCCGCGTCAATTAATCCCACCGAAGCCCCGTCCTTGGCAAGCGCAACCGCCAGGTTAACGGCCACCGTGCTTTTACCTACCCCTCCTTTGCCGCTCGCAACGGCAATAGTTGTTTTCACTCCCGGTAAAAGAGCATTCTTCTTTTTATCGTTGTGCGAGGCTGCTTTTGTTTCGATATTTATCTCCACCTTTTTAATACCGTCGAAACTGCTTTTCAACGCCGAGTCAAACTTATCTTTCAGTTCCTGCGTCGCGTTTCCCCGGGGCAGGTTCAAAGAAAGATCGACTTTTAAAAAATCGCCTTTTGTTTCGACATTTTTTATCGAATTTAATATTAATAAATCTTTGTTGAAGTTCGGATCTTCCACGTTTTTGAGAGCATTTAAAATACCGCTCTTGGTTATAACTGCCATTTATTTCCTTTCTTGCTCAAAAATATCATTCAAACTTAACAAAATAATATGTTATATTGAATGTATAAATCATGCCGCGGGCGACTGTTCAATATAAAGCATTTCTTCGTTATCATCGTAAACAAGCACCTCTGCATACCTTCCCCAGTTAATCATCGTATCGAACTGCATCTCCGCCTCTTCCTGCGGGAATTCCTGTTCGAGATCTTCCAGTACCATTTCGCGCCTTAGTTCCTGCTTTTCGGCGAGCCTCAACAAAGTAAGAAGCCATCCGAAAATAGGAATCCGTTTTACCCTCGAGGCAAATATTTCTTTTCTTGCCGTAATACTTGCTTCGGCGAATGTTTCTCCGAGCGGGGTAAGCGTAATATCGCCGCTGCTGATCGTAACGAATCCCAGCAGCTCGGCGGCTTCGGTCAAATGAAGAAGTTCATCGGAATCGATCGCAAGTTCGTCCGCTAGAACATAGATGTCGAATTTTTTATTGGGCGTATCCAAAAGGAACTCGAGCATACCTGCCAGATTTGCAATTACAACGTGAGGAAGTCTTCTGGTAAGGCCGGGCTCGCCGGGTGCGGTACCTAGTTCGACGTTTTCGGGCTGGGTTTGTCCGGCCAAAATTGCGTATACCTGGTCCACGATATTTTGGAATTCAGAAGATTTACGCTGCCGCGGATGGGTGAGGCCGACGACATGATCCGAAATAATTTTTCCCGGGTTCTTGTCCATAACGATAATTCTGTCGGCCATAAAAATAGCCTCTTCGATGTTATGGCTTACCATTAAAATGGCCTGCGTAGGTATCTTGCCGCTGGTCCATAATTCAAGCAGTTCTCCTCTCAGGGTTTCGGCAGATAGGACGTCCAGGGCCGAGAAGGGCTCGTCAAGGCAAAGCAGTTCCGGTTCTACAACTATTGCCCTGGCGAAACCGACTTTCTGCCTCATACCCCCGGACAGTTCCCTCGGATAAGCCATTTCAAAACCGTCTAGACCTACCCTGTCCAATGCGTCCACCGCTTTCGGGGTCCTGTCTTTCTGCGGGATGCCTTTGGCTTTTAGGGCGACTTCCACGTTCTCCAGCACGTTCAGCCACGGGAATAACGCAAAGGATTGAAAAACAATTGTAGCATGCGGATTAACTCCTTTTAATTCGCTGCCCTTGTATATAACCGACCCCTGAGAGGGCTGCTGGAGCCCGGTTATGATCCTGAGGAGCGTGCTTTTCCCGCAGCCTGAAGGACCAAGCAATGCGACGAACTCGCCGTTTTTGATAGTCAGATTTATATCGCTGACGGCGGTAAACTGACGCTGACCCGATCCGTAGGTCTGGTTAACCTTACGGAGTTGAAGGAGAGCCTCTCCGTTATTGGGGTTATGATTCATGATTATTTCCTTAATTAGTCAAGACGGTATTGTTCTTCCGCCAATCTGTACAATCTTCTCCATAGAAACCTGTTAATTAATACAACGGTTAAAATCATGCTCAAGGTTGAAGCCAGCAGCATAGCATAATTCCCTGAAGCCGTTGATTCGGAGATTATGGCGCCGATGCCGTTAGTAGACATTATTTTCCCGCCGAAGTTAACATATTCGGCGACTATGCTTGCATTCCAGGCCCCGCCGCTGGCGGCAATTGAGCCCGTTATTAAATACGGGAACAAGGCCGGCAGGATAAGGGTTTTCCATCTTTGCCACTTTTTAATATGGAGAAGTTTGGCCGTATATTTCAAGTCCTGCGGAATTGCACTTGCGCCCGCAATAATATTAAACAAAAGATACCACTGTGTGCCGAGCAGCATCAGTAAAACCGCGGCAATATTCAAGCCTCCCGGAAGAGTAATGAGAACAAGAAGAAATACCGGGAATAAAGCGGTCGCCGGGATTGATGCGAGTATCTGTACAAGCGGTTGGAGAAAGTTCGACAGCTTTTTATTCGTTCCGATCGCTACGCCCAGGGGCACGGTCCAGGCAAGCGCTATTATCAGAGCCGCGAATACGCGCATGAGAGTTGCCGATAATCCCAAACCGATTTCAATCCATTCCTTTGAACTAATATTGACAAGCATTAACGCCGCATTATAAGCTCCGAACAATACGAAAGCAAGCAGTATATAAGGAACTATTGCCAGCAGCTTCCCGTTTATCTTACGCGATTTTCTTTCTTTATTCGATCCGTCAAAACGCCCGCCGAGCCTTAAATCTATTTTTTCCCTGAGCGGTAAAAGAACATGTTCGTTAAGCCAGCCCAGCAGATTTGCGTCTATTAATAAGTCGTAGAACCAGGACGTCGGCGTGTCTTCACCTTCGACGGTTTCAACTTTAAATCTGTCCGACCAGGAAAGCAGCGGACGCCACACGAATTGGTCGAGCATTACTATGACGAAAATAAGTGTCCCTATCCCCCATATTATGGCCGACATATTACCCGTAGAAGCAGCCTGCTGCAGGTAGGAACCCAATCCGGGCAGCCTGAAATCCTTGTCGCCCACTGTGAAAATTTCCGCGGCCATAAGAAAAAACCAGCCCCCCGCCCAGCTCATCATACTGTTCCATACGAAACTTATCGTGGCAAAGGGAGCTTCGAGCGTTTTGAATCTCAGCCAGCTGTTCAACTTGAAAATCGAACTGGCTTCCTTCAATTCTTTGGGCACGGTAGTAAGAGACTGGTACCACGAGAAAGTCATGTTCCATACCTGGCTGGTAAATATCAGTATTATCGAACCGAGTTCGGCGGCAATATCCTGCGGCATTACGGCTCTTAAACCGAGCACGACGACCGGCAGAAAAGATAAAATCGGAACGCTTTGCAAAACATCAAGAAGCGGCAGCATTACCTTTTCGGCCCGTTTATTGTTCGCGGCTATTCTCCCGTATATAATTGAGAACAAAACCGAAAGCAGGTATGCGGCGGCCATTCTTGCAATGGAAAGAATTGTGTACCACGGAAGCGCCCGTGGGTCGAGCGAGATATTAGGACCTTTAATTACGGCAGGAGTGTAAAGAGCGAGGTGAACACCTACATAAATAAAACCGATCAACGCGATTATTACCAGAACGTCGCCCCAGCTGAAATATCTGGTAGTAGTTTGTTCGAATTTAAAATTAAAGAGAAACCTTCTCATTACACGACTTTTATTTTAATAGATTTTTACATAATTAATTGTTTTGTTTTTAAATGATTTGAAAAAATGACGTAATCCCTCCGTAAAATAGAAATGTTGACTACAGCGTGTCAGAATTACATTACCGTGCCCGTTACTAAAAAATCGGACCGGGCGAAAACTAAAACAAAAACGTACTTTTAATCTACGATTTCGTTTTATTTGATTTTCCTTTTACCTTGATCGTATTATTCATCAACCATTCCTGCGAATCGATATGCCTCGCGTTTTCGGGAGCGGTTAAAAACGTATAAGCCATATCCGGGTGCAGTATCCTTGCCTTTACATTATCTCTTAACGATACCTTGATCAAGGTCTTGAATATTTCGCTCTTCAGCCTGGAATCCTCCAGCGGGAAAATAATTTCTACTCTTCTGTCGAGATTTCTCTGCATCATATCCGCACTGCCGAGATAAATTTCTTCGCTGCCGTTGTTATAAAAATAAAAGACCCTGTTGTGTTCAAGATACCTTCCCACGATACTTCTTACATTTACATTTTCGCTTAATCCTTCGACGCCGGGAACCAGGCAGCAGATGCCTCTTACTATAAGTTCGATTTTTACTCCCGCATTCGAAGCCTCGTACAGGGCCGAAATAACGACCGGATCCACAAGCGCATTTATCTTGAAAACAATTCTGCCTTCGCCGGCGGCTTTAACGTTTTCAACTTCCCGTAAAATTAATTCTACGATTTTTTCCCTCATATTTATAGGGGCAACCAGTAATTTCCTGAATTCGGATTGTTTGGAATACCCGGTTAAATAATTGAAAATATCCGATACATCGGCGCATATATCGCCGTCCGAAGTAAACAAACCCAAATCGGTATAAAGTTTGGCGGTGGAGACGTTATAATTGCCCGTAGCCATATGAACGTATTTTTTCACGCCGTCGAACTCTTTACGGACCACGAGGATCATTTTTGCATGGGTCTTCAATCCGACCAGCCCGTATACTACGTGAACGCCCACCTTCTCCAATTCTCTTGCCCAGAAGATATTATTCTGTTCGTCGAATCTTGCTTTCAGCTCCACGAGTACGGCAACCTGTTTGCCTCTCTCAGCGGCTTCTATAAGATACTTAATAATCGGGGAGTCGGTCCCTACCCTGTAAAGGGTTTGTTTAATGGCGAGCACATCCGGATCTTTTGCGGCTTGCTTTATAAAATCAATTACCGGGTTGAACGAATGGTAGGGATGATGCAGCAGGATATCCTTCTGGCGCAGGATAGAAAATATATCGTCTTCCTCGTCGAACACTCTGGGGATAACCGGGTAGTAAGGCTTCGCCTTCAGATGGTGGACGGGCAGGTTATAAAGCCCCATTACATCGCTCAAACCCAGAGTACCGTTTATAATGTGCACGTCGTCCCTAGTTATCTGGAGATTTTCCGTAAGCGTCTCAAGCATAAATTCCGGCATCTCGTTTTCTACTTCCAGCCGGACAACTCTTCCGAACCTTCTCTGCCTGATATTTTCTTCTATGACCCTTAAGAGATCGTCCGCTTCGTCCTCCTGCAGCTCGATGTCGGTATCGCGGGTTATCCTGAACCGGTGAGCTTCTATCACCTGCATGCCCGGAAAGAGTAGCGTCAGATTGGCTTTAATTAAATCGCCGAGCCACATAAACTTTGCGCAGAATTTTCCGTTGGTGGCTATTTTCTTCCCGGGATTTAAGATAGAATCTATCTGCAGGATCCTCGGTAATATGCTCGGGACTTTTACCCTTGCAAAGTGATCCTCCCCGTTGGGCTTCCTAACAAGTATTGCAAGGCTTAAACTTAAATTCGAAATATACGGAAACGGCCTACCCGGGTCGAATGCGAGGGGCGTGAGTACCGGGTATACTTCCTGCTTAAAATATTCGGTCAGAATTTTTTGTTCCACAGGGTTTAATGATTCGAAACCGACAATATCTATGTTCTCTTCTCTCAAAGCGGGAATAATTTCGTTGGTCCATAAATCCATAACCCGGATAAGCATCGGCTTCAGCATCTTTTCGATCTTTTGAAGCTGTTCGAGAGGAGCCAATCCGTCGATTGTGGGTTCGGAAACGTTGGCGGCGATTTGCTCTTTCAGGCCGGAAATTCTTATCATGTAAAATTCGTCCAGGTTCGAATGGAATATGGATATGAATTTTACTTTCTCAAGCAGCGGTAAATCGGGATTCAGAGCCTCTTCCAGCACTCTTCTGTTGAATTCGACCCAGCTCAAATCCCTGTTGAAAAAATTTTTAGGGCTATTGAACTTTTTTAATAATTCTTTTCCGGTCGTCATATAAGTTCCGTTAAAGTTAGCCAATATAAGATATTTTTCAACAATATTCCTTTGATTTTTAATTATATAAATATTAAAAATGCCTCGCGGGAGGCATTTTAAAAAAATATGTCGTGCTTGTGATCTAAATAATCCGGCCGGCTCAGGCATTTATTTTTTCGGTCAGAAATATTTTTGAAAACTCCCGCGGCTTCCGTTCCTTCCATGCGCCCTTGTGGTACGCATATCCCGCCACCAAAGGCATTGCAACGGTTGCTTCGGAATATACCATTTGTTCGAAAGTAGTTTCGACTTTGCCCCATGAGCTTGCTTCTTTTAAAGTCGAGCTGGACAGCGCGCCGTCCCTTACGTCCGCAACGGTAATTTGAACCGCGTATTTGTGCATGGGCGCATTTTCCTTTAATATGTCGGCGGCAACAACGATATCCTGCGTAAAGTTTTTGGGTACTCCGCCGCCGATCATAAAAATGCCGGTTTCTTTGCTGTGCAGTTTTATCTTCGTTAATTCGAGGAAGTCTTTTGCCGAATCGATAGATACGTGCTTATCGGGATGATCTGTCTGGTGCATAATAAATCCGAAGCCTGCGGAACAATCTGAGAATGCCGGCACGAAAATAGGCACGTTCTTTTTATAAGCCGCGTAGATTACCGAGTCGTCCGCTTTGGGCCCGCCGGTTTCATCGAGGTACCTGCCGAATTCTTTCAGGAGTTCCCTTGAAGAATAAGGTTTAGGCTCAAGGCCGTCGAAAATTTTAGCGTTAGTCTCGTCGCATATCCTGAGCTCGTCTTCGTCGATGTAAGTATCGTATATCCTATCTATATGCAGTTCCCTCAGCAGGTTGTCGTCGCCGAAAGGAGACCCGATATAATGTTTAAATCCCAGCGCTTCGAAAAAATCCTGGTCGACCATTAAAGCTCCCGTGGAAACAACGGCATCCACCATGTTGTTCATTATAAGATCATAAACTACTTTTTTCAGACCGGCGCTGAACAGGCTGCCCGCAAGCGTTAAAATTATGCCGCAGTCTTTATCTCCCAGCATCTTTTCGTAAATCCTTGCGGCCCTGTTTAAATCTCTCGCCGAGAATGCCATACGTTCCATCGCATCTACAAGCTTAACAACATTGTGCTCTTTTATATCGATATGCTTTACGGTTTCTTTTAAAAAATCTTTCTTGCCTGCCATTTTTTCACTCCTTAAAATATGTTTCAAAATTTTCGTGCCGCGGATTTTTACAAATCTAAAGATACCGCGGGAAAATTAAAACTAGAAAAACATTTTAGCCAATCTCAAGACGCCCTGTTTCCACGGAACCCTGTGGGAAACACCGCTTTTATTTTTAAATTCATCGAAATGTTCTACGTACCATTTGTAATTTTTTATCAAAGCATCCTTGTTGGAAAATTTCGGGATAAAGCCCAACGCGGTTTCCGCTTTTTCTATTGAGACGAAAGAATCCTTTGAAGCCGTTTCGTAGACCCATTTATATAAAGGGGATAGTTTGAAGGCTTCGAGTATTTTCAGAAGCAGTATAATCGGTTTTTCCGGCAGGCCTACTATTTTTTTCCCGAACCCCGCGTAATCGAGCACCGCCTGATAGTCTTCCCTCATAGTGGTAAATTCTTTCGCGCCTATGTTGAACGTATCGTTCACTTTATCCTTATCCAGCGTAGAGCAAAGGTAAACCGCTTCGCACAGATCTTCAACGTCGAGAAGCTGATAACGGTTTTTGCCGTTTCCTATCATAGGAAATCCTTTCCCGTCTTTCGCCCAGTCGTAAAGAAGATCAAACACCCCGAGTCTTTCCGGGCCGATAAAGGATTTCGGGCGGATGATCGGGACGCAAAAGCCCTTTTCGCGCAGTTTCATGCATTCTTCTTCGGCTTTTATTTTAGACTTACCGTAAGGCCCTACGCCGTCGAGCTTATCGCTTTCATTTATGGGATGATGATCGGGAATGCCGTAAACGGCCGTAGACGAAATGTGGATGAATCTGCGGACATTGTTTTTCTCCGCCGCTTCGAGTAAATTTTTCGTACCTCCTATATCGGTCGAAAAAATGTCGGCGGGTTTATATAAAGGAAGCGCGGCGGCCGTATGAATAATTATATCTATATCTTTGCATGTTTTCATAACCAGGTCTTTATCCCTGATATCTCCCTTAATTATTTCGATTTTATCGCGAACGTCCGGGTAATCGAAATCCGCTATATCGAGGGACGCCATTTTATGTCCCCGGCAATAAAAATACCTGATGAGGTTTATGCCTAAAAAGCCGGCACCGCCTGTGACTAATATCTTCATTTTTAAAAATTTCACCAAATTTAATTAAACAAACAAAATTAGTAATTTTAACAGATGCTTCAAACAGTTTAGAAAGGGGGATAATAATTAATTTGGGTTTCTTGACTTTTTTGCGCCTTAGGATTAAATTTACTTTCTTTATTTGAAAAGATTATTGGTCTCGGAGGTAAAAACAGCGTGAAACAAGAAAAAATTACGAAGTTTATAAGTACTCAGAACGCGGACAGGAAATGGTATCTGGTGGACGCAAAAGATCAGGTTTTAGGCCGTCTGGCTACTAAAATTGCCAGAATAATCCGCGGCAAGAATAAAGCAATATTTACGCCGAATTCGGATACGGGTGATTTTGTTGTGGTAATTAACGCGGAAAAAGTCAGAATGACCGGAAAAAGGGAATTGTTGAAAGATTATTTCCATTATTCGGGTTACCCGGGCGGATTAAAAACCAGGAGTTTCCAAGAATTAATTACCAAGAAGCCGGAATTTGTGATTGAAAGCGCTGTTAAAGGAATGCTCCCTAAAAACAGGCTGGGTAAAAAGCTTATTAAAAAGTTAAAGGTCTATTCCGGAGAGACTCATCCCCATCAGGCGCAGAAACCGGAAGTAATTTAGTTTATAACGGAGAAGAAGACATAATGGCTGATCAAATATTCGTAGGCAGAAGAAAGACTTCTGTTGCCAGGGTTATTTTAAGGAACGGGAACGGAAAGATTTCGGTAAACGGAAAAGAATTCGAACAAGCCTTTCCGCAGCTTTTAAGCAGGGAGGATATTCTGAATCCTTTCAGGGTTACCGAGACAATGGGCCGCTACGATGTAATAATAAATGT
The DNA here is from genome assembly GCA_046706945.1 of Ignavibacteriaceae bacterium. Classification (GTDB taxonomy): domain Bacteria; phylum Bacteroidota; class Ignavibacteria; order Ignavibacteriales; family Ignavibacteriaceae; genus FEN-1297. Next base: position 11,965 of record JBJKOY010000604.1, read on the forward strand.
GAACGGAGGCGGAACTACCGGTCAGGCACAGGCTATCAGACTGGGAATTGCCAGGGCGCTTACGTCATTAAACGCCGATTTCAGGCCGGCGCTTAAGATCGAAGGCTTTTTAACCAGAGACCCGAGAATGGTTGAGCGTAAAAAATACGGCCAGCCTAAGGCAAGGAAAAGATTTCAGTTTTCTAAGAGATAATTATTTAATAAACAAACATTCATACTTTCCGATTTACCGCCTGTGTCCCGCTTAAAAAGGGATCGTAGGTAAAGCAGAAGAAAGTAGAAGCTTGCCGTATTTACGGCAGGAAAAACAGGAGTAAAAAAATGAAAAAGGTTGATTTAACCCAGCTTATAGAAGCGGGCGCTCATTTCGGACATTTGACCCGCCGTTGGAATCCCAAAATGAAGCCGTATATCTTCATGGAAAAAAACGGGATTCACATCATCGATTTAAAGAAAACCCAGGAAGAGATAGGTTCGGCTGCCGAGAATCTTTCGCAGATGATTGCCGACGGAAAAAAGGTATTGTTCGTAGGCACTAAAAAACAGGCAAAACACGTAATTGAAACAGAAGCAAGAAGATGCAATTCAAACTGGGTCAGCGAGAGATGGCTCGGCGGAATGCTTACGAATTTTTCAACTATCCGGAAAAGCATTAAAAGGCTGAACAACATAGAAAAACAGGAAACGGACGGCACCTTCGATAAACTTACGAAAAAAGAACGTCTGTTCCTTACAAGGGAAAAAGATAAGCTGAAAAAAGTTCTTGAAGGCGTTGAAACGATGACGAGGCTGCCGGGCGCAATGTTCGTCGTAGATATTAAGAAAGAAAGCATTGCCATAAAAGAAGCTCAGCGTCTAAACATTCCCGTCTTCGCCATTGTAGATACGAATTGCGATCCCGATCCGGTAGATTATATAATACCTGCGAACGACGATGCGGTTAAAACGATTGAACTGATAGTAAAGGTTATGGCCGATGCCGTTGTTGAAGGCGAGGTGAAAGCCAAGGAAATCAAAGCCGAGGAGGCGGCGGAGAATGAAAGACTGAAAAAGGAAAGGGAAGAGGAAAAGAAGGAAGAAGAAAGAAAGGAAGCCGCTAAGAAAGCGGAAGAAAACGCAAAATCAGGAAGCGAAGCAGGCGCTTCCCGTGAAAAATAAATTATAAAGGATTTAGAATTATGGTTATAACTGCCGCACAAGTGAATGAGTTGAGACAAAAAACCGGCGCGGGCATGATGGATTGCAAAAAGGCCCTTACCGAAGCCGAAGGCGATTTTGAAAAAGCGATTGAAATTCTGCGCAAAAAAGGAG
>JBJKOY010000605.1:0-1635 GCA_046706945.1 Ignavibacteriaceae bacterium
AAAAAAAAATGCACTTCGGAGTTTGAAGTGCATCTTTCTAATTTTTTACCCAGGCTGCTCAGCAGCCCCTGCATACGAGAGTATTAATAATATAAACTTTTTTATTTCTTTAACCATAATCAAGTTATCAAATATAACTTATCGAAAAATAATTTCCAATAATCTCAAAGAATATTATAAAAAAATGTGCAAATATTTGTGATTTATGTTACTCAATTGCGGAATATTAATTCGGTTCCCTCCAATTATTGTCCGCTTTAATAATTTCAATCAATTCGTCAACGGCCCCTGCGGAAGGTATGTTTCTTTTAACTACATCCTTCCCGCGGTAGAGGGTAATTTTACTTATGCCCGAGCCTACATAACCGTAATCGGCGTCGGCCATTTCACCAGGGCCGTTTACAATACAGCCCATTACCGCTATTTTAATGCCCTTTAGATGTTCGGTTCTTTTCCTGATCATATCAGTCGTTACCTGGAGATCGAACAGTGTTCTTCCGCACGAAGGACATGCGATGTATTCCGTTTTCGAGATCCTGGTCCTTGCTGCCTGAAGTATTCCGAAAATTATCCTGTTTATCGATTTTTCTGCGGGCTCCTTTTCCTTAATTAAATTTACCGTGTAAGTATCCGCAGTTTTACTTTCTCCCTTAAGCTGAATATTCTCCAGTTCAATCCATGCCCCGTCTCCGAATCCTTCTATTAATAGACCGCCGATATCGGTTGAAGCGTACAGCCTCAGTAAATCCAGATCAATATTATTATAAGTTCTTTTAATTATAACGGGGTTTCGGATATTATTTAAAAGCAGATCCATAAAAGCCCTTCTTTGTTCAGGCATGCCGTGAAGGTTATGCGTTTCCAGAATAAGCACTGCATTTTTATCGTCATTTATTTTCCGGTAAAATCTATCATTTAAATCATCAATAGTTAAAGAGATAAATTTAATTATTCCCGGCTCTAAATCGGAGGAAATATATTCCCCGGCATTTATCAAAGGAATTGATAATTTATTCCCGGACGATAACCACCGGCGGTAATCGTAAATTATTTTTAAACCGCTCGGAACATCGAACGGCAGGATATTATCTCCCAGATAAATATAATCGGGAGCGCCGTCGCTCATTGTCCATTTATCGGTTGTCGCATCGTAAAAATATCCTATTTTTGACAGTGCTTCCGTATTTTCCACTTTCTTACGGCCGAAATCGGCTATAACCCTGGGGACGTTATTTCCGCCTATATTTGCAATTTCCGCGGTCTCCCTTTTATTATAAGAAAAAGGATCATACGGAATTACATCGATCGATCGAATATATTTATGTCCGCTCCTGATTTTATACCTGTCTACCAATTGAACGGCGACAGGAGCTTCGTATTCGGGGTCTTCCGTAAGCGAAACTCTTACAGTATCCCCTATGCCGTCTTCCAGCAGAGTGCCTATGCCTAAGGCGGATTTTATCCTTCCGTCTTCGCCTCCGCCGGCTTCGGTTACCCCTAGGTGAAGAGGATAATTCATATTCTCCTCTTCCATCTTATTAATTAATAAACGGTAAGCCTGCACCATTATTTGCGGATTGCTTGCCTTCATCGAAAGGATGATGCTCCTGTAATCCATTTCTTCGCAAATCCTTA
>JBJKOY010000606.1:0-3440 GCA_046706945.1 Ignavibacteriaceae bacterium
AAAAGCTCAAGATTTCCGCATCCACGGTTTCCCGGGCGCTGAACGATCACCCGGACATCAACGAGGAAACCAAAAAGCAAATTAAAAAATTGGCGAAGGAATTGGACTATATGCCCAACCCCATTGCCCAAAGCTTAAAGAACAGCCGATCAAACGTTATCGGGGTTATTGTTCCGGAAATTGAACACGACTTTTTTGCTTCCGCGATAAACGGCATAGAAGAAGTCGCCTATCATGCGGGCTATACAATTATCGTAAGTCAATCCAACGAGAGCTACGAAAGAGAAGTAATAAATACAAACTCTCTCATCAGACAAAGAGTTGCGGGAGTTCTGGCATCGATTTCTCAAAGTACCAAAAACGGCGATCATTTCCTCAACCTGATGGCTAAAGGAATACCACTGGTATTTTTCGACAGGGCCTTCAGCGGTGTGCCCGCCGATAAAGTTATTATCGACGATGCCCGGAGCGCCTTCAACGCCGTTTCACATCTTATTCAAAGAGGTTATAAAAAGATAGCGCATATTACAGGCCCGAAAGAATTGGAAATCTGCAAGCAGAGAATGAACGGGTACAAGGAAGCGTTGAAAAAAGCGAAAATACCGTTTATTAAGGAGCTGATATTTTACGGAGGGATGCACGAAATCGACGGATATAACGCCGCCGATTACCTTATTAAGAACGGGAATACTCCGGACGCCGTTTTTGCCGTAAACGATCCCGTGGCCATAGGCGCATTTCAAAGAATAAAAGAAGCCGGGCTGAAGATTCCTGACGATATCGGCATAGTAGGTTTCTCGAACAACAAAATTACCACGCTGGTGGATCCGTCGCTGACAACAGTCGACCAGCCGTCTTTCGAGATGGGAAAAACAGCCGCGGAAATTCTGATCGATATGATCGAGAACAAAAAGAAAAACTCCGAACATAAAACTATCATTCTTGATTCGAAATTGATTATTAGGAAATCAACTTAATTTAAAATAATTAAACCAAATTGAGGAATACAAATGCGTGCAATCGGACTATCGTTCGTCGATTGGCTTATAATTGCGGTATACTTTGCATTTATTCTCGGAATCGGATGGTATCTCAGAAAGTTTACTACCAGCGAAAATGATTTCTTCCTGGCGGGAAGAAAAAATTCGTCTTGGGTTGCGGGACTGGCATTCCTTTCGGCAAACCTCGGCGCCCTGGAACTTATGGGAATGACGGGAAATACATTTAAATACGGAATGTACGTCGCCCATTTCTACTGGATCGGCGCAATCCCCGCGATGCTTTTCCTCGGGGTTTACATGATGCCGTTCTACTACAGCAGCAAGATCAAATCCATACCCGGCTATTTAAAGTTAAGGTACGATGAAAAGACGCGCGTGCTGAACGGGATAGCTTTTGCAATTATGACGCTTCTTGTATCCGGAATTAATTTATACGCGATGGCTTTGGTACTGCATACTTTTTTGGGATTGTCATGGCACATAAGTATGTGGGCTTCCGCCATAACGGTCGGGCTTTACGTAACGATGAGCGGTTTGATGTCCGCGATCTTTACGGAAATAATACAATTCTTCCTCATCTGGTTCGGTTTGTTCCTTGTATCGATCCTGGGTTTTATAGAAATCGGAAGCTGGGATAAAATAGTGCAGAGGATCAACGAATTTTCCCACGTTTCGTTCACCACCCTCTGGTCCACTTCAGGCAACCCCATGCAGAACGGGATGTTTATAAGCTGGGCGGGCATCGTTCTCGGATTGGGCTTCGTTCTATCCTTCGGATATTGGACGACGGACTTCCTGGTTATACAGCGCGCCTTTTCCGCGAAGGATTTACGCTCCGCCAGAATGACCCCGATTATAGCATCTTTTTTCAAAATGGCGCTTCCTTTTATCGTTATTCTTGCGGGACTCGTTGCAATAGTCCTTTCAACCGAACCCAACAGCGGTTTTCATCTTCTGCACGACGGGGGGCATATAAATTACGATTCGGCGCTGCCCCTTTTGATCGCAAGGTATTACCCGCAGGGACTTATAGGTCTGGGTGTTACCGCCCTGCTTGCGGGTTTTATGGCGGGGCAGGCAGGGAATATCAGCGCGTTTAATACGGTTTGGACTTATGATATTTATAAATCCGTCCTGAATAAAAACGCTTCAGATACGCATTTACTATGGATGGGAAGAGCGTCAACAGTCGCGGGAATAGTCATTTCGCTGGGCACCGCGTACTGGGCAAAAAGTTTTCCCAGCATTATGGATTACATGCAGGCAATTTTTTCATGGGTGAACGCGCCGCTGTTCGCGACAATGCTGCTCGGTATGTTTGTCTGGTGGATTACACCCAACGGTGCATTCTGGGGGCTGGTTGCGGGCATGGGATCTTCGTTTACGTTGTATATGGCGGTTAAATTCAACTGGTTCAGCCAGAGTATTATTACCATGTCAAGCGTGCAAAGTGAAATGGCCGCAAATTTCTGGCGTGCGTGGTGGGCATGGGTCATATGCGCGGTAGTTACCGTTGTTATAAGTTTGTTTACGCAGAAAAGGAATAAAGAAGAACTGGTCGGTCTGGTAAAAGGGCTGACGGTAGAAAAGCACGATGCGAATGTGCCGTTTATAAAACGGCCTGCATTTTATGCAATTATCTCGGCGGTAATCTTAATTGTTCTAAATATTATTTTCTGGTAATTGATCCGTATTTAAAAAATAGTAGGAAAAATTATGAAACCTATTTGGTATTTTGTCGGGCTTATCTTAATGGTTATGGGCGGAATTATAGTAATAACAGGGATCTATCATTTATTCGTTCCTCCCGCGGTTGAAACGGTTTTAGGCAATACACATCCCGATATTTGGTGGGGCGCGATCATGGTAATATTCGGCAGTATTTTATTTTTTAAGACAAGAAAGGAATCCGTGTAGCATAATTATGATTCTTGCTGAAAAGATATTGAATAAATTTAAAGAATTATTTAAGGATGATCCTCTGCTGGTTAAATCGCCGGGCAGAGTTAATTTAATCGGGGAACATACGGATTACAATATGGGATTTGTTTTACCGGCCGCGATAGACAAGGCGATATATTTTGCGGTTACCCCCAGGGACGACGATAAATCGGTTTTATATTCGTACGATATGGACGACGAATTTGAATTCTCGGGCGGAGACCTGGAGAAGCAGAAATCCCAAAAACAATGGCCGAATTATTTGATGGGCGTAGTAAGTCAAATTAATAAAAACGGGTACGGCGTAAAGGGGTTTAACTGCGTGTTCGGAGGCGATATTCCTATAGGCGCAGGCCTGTCTTCTTCCGCGGCAATAGAGGCCGGCCTTGCATATACACTCAACCATATTTTCGATCTCGGCATCGAAAATCTTTCGCTGGTTAAAATGGCGCAAAAAGCCGAGAATGAATTCGTAGGGGTAAACTGCGGAATTATGGA
>JBJKOY010000607.1:0-20884 GCA_046706945.1 Ignavibacteriaceae bacterium
AATATTTTAATGCCCGGAGATACCGTCGTTATTCCCGATAAACGCCAGAAGAAAGAAAGCCTGGAATACGGTAAACGCAATCGTTTTAAACGGAAAGGCGTTCCGCAGAAGTTCGTTATGATCGTTAAAGAAGGCGGCGACGTAATTTCGGATGCTCCCTATATCCTTAATATCGACGGAAAAAATTTAAAGGAAGGGAAGACCGACGACAACGGAAAAATTGAGGAATGGATTCCGCCCGATTCACGTAAAGGGACTTTAACATTAAAGGAAACGGGAGAACATTTCAATTTACTTTTCGGATATGTCGACCCCATAGATGAAATAAGCGGCGTACAAAGCAGGCTTAACAACCTCGGGTTTTACGACGGCCCTATCGACGGAGAGATGAATGAGAAAACGGAAAATGCTTTAAAAGATTTTCAATTGTTTAATAATATTAAAGCCACGGGCAATGCCGATGAAACTACGAAGAATAAATTAAAGGAATTAACAGGGAATTAAATTCTTATTATTAGAAATATGGTTTAAATGGCTAAATTAGTTGATGTTCTGCCGGGTGAAACTATAGATGCATTTGCCAAGCGCTGCAATATTTCGCTGCAGGTAATATTAGATAATAATCAAGACCTGGATGAATTAAGCGGGAAGACGCTTACAGGGACCGGAGCACTGCCTCAGTTCCGTAAAAATTGGTTATCGGGCGTAAAACAGCTTAAAGTACCCGATGATACCGTAGTAAACGTGCCTGCCCAAACAGCAGTTGCCGGACCTCCCCCGGCTCCCGAACCGCTTTCGAATCTTCAAAACAAAGAATTTAACTGGCTTACGTACGAAACCTTGTTTAACCAGAGACCTTACCGCAAGACAAACCAGGCTTATAAGCTGGGTCTTTACAGGATTCCGCTTGATAAAATAAAAATTTTTTTACGCGACAACGTCGATAATAAAATCGTTAAAAATTTATCCGAGTTTTTTTTCCCCCTGCTGAATCCGTCCGATCTGGCAGGGATTTCCAAATCATTCTGGGGCTGGAAAAACGATAACGGTAAACCGTCCCAGGTATCCGGCAATCCTTCCGTAATCTATGCGAGCCGCAGTCAAAATAACCTCGTGTTGGAAACATTTGCGGTGCTGCCGTATAATTTTGAAGATAACGGGAACGGATCAAATGCAATCGGTACCAAAGAAACTACCGCCTTCAGCAACCGGCTTCAGAAGCTTAAACCGGAGCTGAAGTTCTGGAAGACCGCTTCCAGGAGTCTTGTTGTTGATTTAAAACCTGTTATAATAAGAAAGCCCAAAGGCAAGACGTGGCAGGCCATAAAGGTTGACCCGTTCGGCTGGCAGTACGCGGAAATGCCGGCTAAAGAAGATGATAAAGTTGGCTTATACGAAAGGAAAAGAAACCTTAAGGACGAACATAATAAAGGCACACAGTTTAATCTATCGGATAAATCCGTCACCCCGTTCGGTTTAAAAACCGGCGTCCAGTACGTGGGATGGGTAAATCAGCAGGGGGTACATAAAGATAAGCTCGAAGAAAACAGCGTAATTGCTTGTCTGCGCAGCGATCTCATAATCGAAATGGATAAAAAAGCAGGCAGGTCGGATCCGGCGTCCGATCCGGATTTACTTATTCAAACCGAATTATTGTCGGTTACCGAAAAAGACCCGAATCAAATTTACGAATTCGGCGACGGAATACAGGTGCGAGATTTTTCCGTTCTAAGCAGGGATAAAATGTATATCCCGCCGATCAGCATCCCGTTCATAGGGAAAGATTTCAAATCTCTTTCACGACGGTTTGAGAACGTTACGGATAAAACATGGAGAGAAAACTGGTGCGCCTGGTACGGTGAAAGTCTCGGCAAAGCCAAGGCAATACTTCTGCTCCGATACGGGCTGCAGATGGGTTCTCCCAATGCTCAAAATTTTTTACTGGAATTCGATAAGTCCAAAGGCCCTTCGGGCACTCCCGCACCTACCGGAAGAGTGGTCATCAGGGACGTCGGGGATATGTACCTGCATAGGGAAGTTCTTTGGGCAAAGCTCGGCGGAAAAGGTCTTCCCCCCCAGGAGGATAATAAAAAGACGGAACTTAAAACATTGGACTCTAAAATCATTCAATACGAATGTACGGTATTGACTCAAGGCTCCCAGGAGGAAGACTGGCGGGGCTATGTGCCGTACGAGACCGGCAGTCTGTATGAAGCGTCGTACGGACCGAGAGGCACACAGTTTCACTGGAACCGGTTTTCGACGCTGAGCAAAGGCAGCTCCGTATATATGCCTTCTCAGCTGGGCACGGATCCCGATGCGTATTCGCAGGGATGGCAGGAGGTACTGGCCGCGATGTGCGAATGGGGTATAGCGCACGATAAGTCCTATGTAAAATATATCGAAGATAAATTAAATTTAAAATTGACTACAACCGATCCGCAAAAAGATGCCGATCTTATTTGCTGGGACGACTTTCCGAAACCGGACAGGTATAGAGTGTTAAAGCCGGACGATAAGGATTCCGCGGATCGTTTTTATAAAGAAGATTTAGCTTTTGAAGAGCAGCAGGCTAAGAAACTGCATAAAATCCTCGCCGGCCAGACCGGGCAGGATAAAATACGCGCATTGAAATAAAACCAAATAAAATTATTCAGCATTCAAATGAAAATCCCGGATTACTACCGTCAATTTCAAAACACTCCCAAACAGGATAACTCTGCCGGAAATAAACCGCAAAAAGAATCTTCGAAATCTTCAACCGGGAGCGGCCAGAAACCGCCGCCGCAACCGGCCGGGCAGAATAAAAAGAGCGAAGATAAAACCGTGCCTTTCAAGGCAAATGAATTTACTATAAATGTGCTCGAGGACTGGGAAGATAAAACCATTTACACATTAACGGGACCGGTTACCGACGGTATTCAGCATAATTTAATCATTACCCTGGATAAAGAAAACCCGTTCGATACGCTGCGGGAGTATGCCGAGTGGCATATTAAAGCTTTGGAGACCGATTTAAAAAGCTGTACCCTGCTTAAAAAAGGAGAGACAAAATTAACGAACGGAACGGATGCTTATGAAGCAATTTTTTCCTGGTACCCTAGCGACGAACTGAAAATTTACCAGCACCAGATTTTCGTCCTTTTTGAAAAAACGGTATTTAAACTTACCGCGTCATTCACAAAAAAAACCAGGCAGACACTCGGTCCGCAGGTTCTGGCTATGATGCTCGGCTTTACACCCGGAGGCGGAACTTAATCTTTTATCCTAAACCCTAAGAAATTGCGACCTCACCCTTATTCCCTCTCCTTACAAAGGAGAGGGACACAGGGTGAGGTTATTGCATGAAACGGTTAAATATTAATTCCTATGGACAATACAAAACTTATAAATTTCCCGGACGGCGGGGAAAAAATATTAAAAGTTAAAATAGAACGCGGCAACTCCGCCGTTAAGGAATTTTATTTTAAAGAATCGTTCAATGTCGGCAGGGCGGAAGAGTGCTCAATATGCATCAACGAAGGCATAGTCAGCCGGGTTCATCTGGATGTAGTATTTGAAAACGGGAAGTGGTGGATAATCGACAAACAAAGCAGCAACGGAACGTTTTTTAACGGCGGCAGAATAGAAAAAATGGAATTGAAGAATACCGCGACGCTGGAGCTGGGTAAAGACGGGCCGATATTGTTATTTACCTTTGAAAGTAAGGAAAAACTAGTACCGACGGAAGCTCGTCAGGATAATTCGGTTGAAGAATATATCCAGCATTATTTCGACGAGTCGAGAAGCGAGGATGAAATCGGCGAGCACACCAGGATGATGAGGCAGGCCTTTAAGGTGGTAAAGAAAAAGCAATCGTCGAAATATATGAAAATTATAGTTGCCGCATCTATTATCGCGGTAGCCGCTATCGGGTATGCGGTTTATCAGCATATAATAGAAGGCAAGGAAAAGTTGCTGGCGGAAAATATTTTTTATCAGATGAAAACTCTTGAGCTGGAAATATCTTCCTTAAGGGAGGAAATGGCGACTCCCCAGGACGCCTCCGCCAAGAAAGCGCTTAAAGAATTCGACAACAGGCACAAACAGCTTGAAAACAGCTACGATAAACTGGTAGACGAGCTCGGCATCTACAACAACATGGACGAAGAAGACAAGTTAATTATTAAAACGGCAAGGCTGTTCGGCGAATGCGAATTGAATATGCCTAAGGATTTTGTCGACGAAGTAAAAAATTACATCAAAAAATGGCAGTCGAGCAACCGGTATATAAAAGCCATTTCCCGCGCGAAGCAGTACGGTTATACGCAGGTGATAGTGGATTACCTTGTAAGGGAGCACCTCACGCCGGATTTCTTCTATCTGGCGCTTCAGGAAAGCGATTTTAAGGACGATATAGTGGGACCTAAAACGCGCTACGGATATGCCAAAGGGATCTGGCAGTTTGTACCTTCCACGGCTCTAAAATACGGGTTGGCCCTCGGCCCGCTCGCAAACCTGGATGTTTATGATCCGAGAGACGACAGGTATAATATCATTAAGGCAACTAATGCCGCTTCCAGATATTTAAATGACATTTACGATACAGATGCACAGGCGTCCGGACTGCTTGTTATAGCCTCTTATAACTGGGGCGAAAACAATATAATCGATCTGATAAGAACAATGCCGGCCAACCCGCGGGACAGGAATTTCTGGAAGCTCCTGGCCAAATATAAAAACAAGATACCTACTCAAACGTACAATTACGTCTTTTACATTTTTTCCGCCGCGGTAATAGGACAGGACCCGAAACTGTTCGGGTATAATTTGGATAATCCTCTCGCCAACGCTCTTAAAAAAGTTAATAATATTAATTAAAAAATCTTTACTTCGAATACAAATCCATTATGCCTGAGAAAACAAAAGAAATGCTCGGTATCTCTTATTACGGTGTTTCCGATATAGGGTTGGTCAGGATCGAGAATCAGGACAGCTACGGGAAATTTCCGCAGAACGATTTCGACCTTTATACTGAAAAAGGGCAAATGTTTATAGTGGCCGACGGAATGGGCGGACACGTCGGCGGCAAAGAGGCAAGCAGCACTGCCGTCGAAACCATAAGCCGGGTTTATTTCGATTCTCCCTCCCCGGATAAACTGCAGGTTTTGAAACGCACGTTCGACACGGCCAACTCGGCTATTTACGGAAAATCCACCTCTTCGGATCAATACAAAAGAATGGGCACAACCTGCAGCCTGCTTTTATTGAGAGGCGAACAGGGGTATGCCGCGCACGTGGGAGATTCGAGAATATACAAAATCGAGAACAATAAGATCGAACAAATAACGGAAGATCATACCAAGGTAAGGGAAATGCTTAAGAACGGTTTGCTGACGCCCAAAGAAGCAGAGAACTACCCGTCCAAATCAGTACTCGCCCGAGCAATGGGTGTAGAAGAAACCGTTAAAGCCGATTTTATTGACGATATTTCCTTAAAAAAAGGACAGTGTTACGTTTTATGTTCAGACGGACTGGCCAAAGTAGCAAAGGAAGAAATTCTGGAAATAGTGGAGAAGAATTCCCCCAAGGATTCCTGCGACAAGCTAATAGCGCTTGCGAACGAACGCGGCGGAAAGGACAACGTAACAGTACTTGTAATAAAAATTACGGCTCAGAAACCCGAATCCCGTTCGGACCCGGCAAAGAAAAGAAAATTTCCTTTCCTGAAAATGTTCCTGGTGATTGCAGTTTTAATCGCAATAGCTCTCGGATTTCAATTCAGAAAAAGGATAGCAAAAGTGTTCGATCTTAAGGCGAGGGACAGCGTACATACGGAAAATCCCGCAGCAAGCAGGAAACCTGTAGCGGAGAAACAAAATTACCAGGGTACAAACTACGGAATGTTAATGCAGGCGGACAGGCTGTATAAAAAGGGGGATCTGGAAAGCGCCCTGAGACTTTACAAAAAGATTTTATACAATGAACCGATGCACCTGGGCGCGCTGCAGGGAGTTAATAACATAGCATCGGATTATATGAACATGGCGGAAAAACTGAGAGAAAAAAACGATTATTCGGACGCATTGGTTTTTTATAAAAGAGTCAGGGAAATCCAGCCTTCGAACGAAAGAGTACAGAAATTAATCGAAGAATGTCAAATTCATATTAACAATAATACCGTCGATACAAGCTCGGCGGCGGGTAAATGAGAACCTCACCCCATGTCCCTCTCCTTGTGAAGGAGAGGGATTTAGGGTGAGGTTTACCGGTAGTTATAAATTTTAATAATAAGTTCGTTTGGGAGATGTTAAATTAATGGATACAATGATCGGACGGACAGTAGACAATTATAAAATTATCGAAGTGATCGGCCGCGGCGGCATGGGCGTCGTATTTAAAGCAATGGATTTGAACCTTGAAAAGATCGTTGCTTTAAAAATGATAGATCCCTTCCTGGCCAGGAACGATAATTTCATGAAGCGCTTCAGAACCGAGGCGAAAGCTCTTGCCAGGCTGGAGAACGCGAATATAGTGAATGTTTATGCCTTAAGAGAGACCGAACTCGGACTTTTTATGGTAATGGAATACGTGCAGGCTAAGACGATTTCGGAACGTATGAAGGAACAGGGCGCGTTCTCCGTGCAGGATACCTTGAACATAACCGCGCAGATTTTAAATGCGATCGGACATGCGCATAAGGCCGGGATAATTCACAGGGACATCAAGCCGAACAACATATTACTCGGCGACGACGGCGTAGTAAAGGTAATGGATTTCGGGCTGGCTAAAGTTGTTCAGGACAGCGCATCCCAGAATACCGTTACCCAGACCGCCGCGGGGACATTGTACTATATGTCGCCGGAACAGATCAAAGGCCTGGGCAACGTGGACAACCGCAGCGATATTTATTCCATAGGAATGACCGTATACGAAATGATCACTGGAAGGACCCCGTTTGAAAAATCCGAATCGGAATTCACAATTCAAAAACAAATCATCGAAGGCAAAATACCCCCGCCTACAAAATTTAATCCGTCGATTCCCAGGGCATTGACCAAATTTGTTATGAAGGCAATTGATAAAGATCCGGATAAAAGGTTCCAGGATATATCCGGTATGATGCCCGATCTGCAGCAAATTCAGGCCGCCGAAACCGGGGCCGACGAAGAGAAAACCAGGATAATAACAGGACCGGTGTCGGAAATTACTCCGGTGAAAGCGAGTTCAAACAAAAAGATTATATACATGGCCGTTTCCGGGATCGCGGTACTGCTTATTCTTTTTTACGTCTTCTTTACGGGAGGAAATAAGCCGAATAATAAAATTGAAAGCACGCAGAGTTCGAATAATTTAAATGGCGGAACAAAGGTAAGCAACGTTGAACACACCTCGGCGGTCATACCTGCCAGTCTGTCCGTTACTTCGAACCCTACCGGCGCCGAAGTATTAATCGACAATATGGTTGCTGGCAGAACGCCTTTAATCAAAGATTCGCTTGAAATAAAAAGCTATGCTATAGCCATAAGGAAAGAAGGTTTCCGGCCGTGGTCTAATCCGGGCTTCCGGGTTAAATCCGGCAATAACAATATAGATATCGATTTGTCTCCCGTGGCGGCGGCAACCAATGCGTTCTTCGATCTAAACGCCGTTCCGTCCGGGAACATTTATGTAGACGACAAACAAATTGCTTCAAACACTTCGGATGTTATCAGAAGTTCCGTCAAACCCGGCAAGCATACAATAAAGTTTTCGAGCCCGGCATTCGGATCAAAAGAAGTATCCGTAAATATTAGCGCCCGGCAGAGTAAAACGTTGACGTGTTATTTCCGCCAGGAAGTAAATATACAGTCTTTAAACCCGGCAGGAGTTGCATTCTGGGGCTCCATTTATAGCAACGGGAAGAATACTGGGAAAACAACCCCGGGCGACACTCTCCTGGGTCCCGGAACTTACAGCATCACTGTGAAAAAAATGGGTTATACGACGGTGGAAAAAAATGCCGTACTTAATATTGCTCCTGCGTTTGAAAAGAAATCACATTCTTTGGTTTTTCATTTAAAATAAATTTTACATAGGAGGTTAAAAGATGCCGCAAGATCAGAATTACTCGAAGTTAAGGAGAATAATAATACTTATAGCTCTTGTAGCTATTTTGCCCCTTTCTAAGGGGCTGCCGCAGAATAGTCCGAGCGATAAATTAGCCGAAGCGGAAAAATATTACGAAGCTGCTCAGTTCGACAAATCGATCGACGTCCTTCAAAAGCTTTCCGCCGACAGCACCGATAAAACGGTGCAAAAAGATGCCCTTAGGTATTTGGGCCGGGCTTACGCCGCAAAAGGCCTGTACGATAAAGCAAAGAGCGCCATACTTGAATTGCTTAGACTTGAGCCGCCGATGGTTGTGTTCAACCCGGATTACGAACCGCCCGTATTCATGAAACTTTATTACGAAGCCAGAAAGGAATATTCCGGCTCTTATAAAGTGGAAGAACCGGATCCCGGGATGAAAACAATGGCTATAATAGATTTCGAAAATCAATCGATTGATCACAGGGAAAAATACGAACCCATGAAAGAAGGGTTTGCCGACCTGCTGATTAACAGGCTGAATAATTCAACCGATCTCAAGGTAGTAGAGCGCGAAAGAATAAACTGGATATTGAACGAAATAAAACTTCAGCATGAGAATAACATGCAGGGCGCGGTAAGGCTGGGCAAGCAGCTTGGAGTCCAGACCGTCCTGCTCGGAAGCTTCATCATTGTGGGAGACCAGATCTGGCTCGGGGCAAGACTTGTAAAAGTAGAATCCAGCCAGATACTTCTTACGGATGAAGTAAAAGGCGACCTCGACAATTTCTTTAAACTAGTCGACGAGCTCGGTCAGAAAATAGCAAAGAGTATTAATGTTACGCTGAAGAAGGAAACCACCGCCCAGGTGTCCACCGCGCCTTCGCTCGATGCGATCATGGCTTATTCCGTCGGTCTGAACTATCTGGAAAAAGAAGATTATAAGAATGCGTACGCAAAGTTCCAGGAAGCTTTAAAGATCGATCCTAATTACGACAAAGCCAAATTAAGGGCAGAGAGCATTGCCCCTCTTTTAAATTAATACGGCGCAGAAATGATTAATAATATTAAAAAGGAAAAAATCTTGAAAACCTTATTCGGGATAAGCGCTCTTCTTACGATTTTTTCTGCAGCAATAATTTTTTACTCGTGTTCTTCCGGGTCGATTATGGACAACCCGGATCTTTATAAAGGCCAGGTACAGGGATGGGAAGAGAGGGTTAAAAAAAATCCGGACGATTCAACGGCGTTGAAAAATCTGAGCGTCTTTTATATTCAGACTCATCAGAATAAAAAGGCCGAACCTTATATTAACAAGGCTTACCGGCTTAATCCGAACGACCCGGAGCTGATTTTGTATAAAGGGCTGAATCTCGAAAACATGCACGAAGATAAGAATGCACTTAATTATTATAAGAGATACACGGAAGTTTCCGAAAATTCTCCCTTCAGGAATTTAATCGAAGGCCGGTATTTTTGGATTAAAAAGCAGCTAGCGTATGCTGATATAGATTCCTTAGCCAAAAACGAACAGAATATCTCTACGGCGTCTCTTTCGGACAGCACGATGGCGGTTTTCCCATTAATATACGAAGGTACCGACCAAAAATATTTCCCGCTAAGCAGGGGATTCGCGGAAATGGTCAGTATCGACCTGGCAAAGGTAAGTCAGCTCACTATACTTGAAAGAATAAGGATTCAAGCTGTGCTGAACGAATTAAAATTCGGGCAGTCCGCCATGGTGGATCCGGCCACCGCTCCGAGAATGGGAAAGCTGCTCGGCGCGGGTACCATCGTATCGGGAGATTACGACGTAACGGATAACGGCGATTTCAAAATAGATCTGGGTTCGTGGGACGTGAAAACAAGCGAAAGGAAATCATGGGTAAACCAGGACGGCGACCTTAAGGACTTTTTTACTCTGCAGAAGGAAATCGTCTTTGCCTTCCTGCAGAAAAACGGGATCGAACTGACCCAGGCAGAAAAAGAGGCAATAGCTTACATACCTACCCAGAATCTGCAATCTTTTCTGGCCTATTCGAAAGGACTGATGCAGGAAGACGCCGGAAATTACGGGGAGGCCGAATCTTATTTCAAGCAGGCCGTTAATCTCGATCCAAATTTCAAGGCCGCCGGGACGCAGCTTCAATCATCCCAGGCGTTGAGCAAAGCCGGAGGAAGCGAAGTTAAGGTTGTTAATACTCTTAAGGATGATTTCCCCGCCATACACGGTCCCGAAACCAGTTTGGTCGGGGATAGAATAGAAAACCTGGGCACCAACGTACTGTCGGGATTCGTGAACGGCGATTATAACCGCAACCCGGCACAGGATCAGAGAACTCCAGTAGCGTCGGCAAAACCTCTTCCGCCTCCGCCGCCCCCGCCGTCAAAATAGATGTTAAAAAGACTTCGTGCAAATGAAAGTGAAACGTAGGAAGCAGTAAAATGAAAAGAATACTTTCCTGTATAATAATTTTATTCACCGCTGCGGCGCAAATACCTGCCCAGGACTATTACAGCTCAAACCGTTTTTCGCTGAGGATCATGCCCGTGTACGAAAACTGGAATGTAATGAATAATGCCGTCTTTTCGGAATTTACCAACAGCGTCAGCATGGGTTATTATGCAACTAGGGACAGCCGCATTTCATTGTCTACAAAGTACGCTTCGGTAGGCGGCGATCTTAATAAATTGAACGGTTTTTCGGACTCGCAGATTTCCTTCATGCAGAGCCTGACCAAATATAATTTGATTTTGAGCCTGGGAATAAATTTACCCAGCGGCAAAACAAAACTTACGGACAACCAGTACCAAACTCTTAAAATTATCAGCCAGGGGCTGTTCGGTTTGAGGACGCCCGACTTCGGACAAGGCACAAATTTTATTCTCGGTGCAACCTGGGTGCACCAGGTATCCGACAACTTTGTTATTGGCTTCGGTCTTTCGTACCAGATCAAAAGCTCATATCAGCCCCTCCAGGCTTATTCCTGGAAATATAAGCCGGCAAACGAGGTCTCAGTTACCGGCGGATTCGATTTGAAATTACAGGGCACACAGACTTTAACGGGCGATGCAACCGGCATTTTTTACGGGAACGACAAGATGAACGGGAACGACGTATTTTCAAGCGGCAGCAGAACTCTGCTCGACGTGATGTACAAAAAATATTTCGGATATAATAAATTTTCGGCATTGTTGTTCTACAGCATAGTTTCCGAAAAATATTACGACCAGAACGTCTTCTCCGATATAAATATTTTGAATAATCTTACGCCTACCGAAATTCAATTGCTTTATTCGCAGGTAGACAACGTTAAATTGAATCCGAACAGGCTTTACCTGCGCGCGGCTTTCGATCAAAGATTCAGCCAGTCTTTTTCAATGGGCTACGGACTCTTCGCGAGCGTATTCGAAAAAACTGTTTCGTTTTTCTCCGGCTATACCCTATACGGTTTAATGCTCACCCCGGATCTTACTATATCTCCTTCCGTTGCCGTTCCTTTCCTCTTAAAATTTTCCAGAGGAAGCGCCGCTAATAAACCCGATATACAAAGTTTTACCGTCGGCGCAGGTATAAGTTTATCACTTTAAATTCGGATTCGGAAAGAGCTTTTATTCCTTGCAGGGAATAAATAAACTATTATAAAAATTTTTTGGTACATGTAATGAACAAAGGATTTTCTATGAACCGGCTGTTGACGGCGTTTATAATTGCCGCGGCTCTTTTGGCGGCTAGTCAAAAAATATTTGCTCAGGCTCCCGGCTTCCAATGGCTGAAAGATTTCGGCGGCGTATACGGAGATGTCGGCACGGCCGTAACTGTTGACGGGCAGGGCAACATTATTTTAACCGGGTATTTCGACAGCACTTTGACTGTCGGAAGCTATACGCTCAATTCCGCAGGTTATGACGATATATTTATTATCAAGCTGGACCCCAACGGAAATCCTTTGTGGGCTGCGCAGGCAGGCGGAACTTATTACGACGAGGGCTATAATATCGCAACCGATAAAACAGGCAATATATATGTAACCGGCGAATTCAGCCAGACGGCGATTTTCGGAAGCGTATCCCTGCAGTCTTACGGAAATGCCGACGTATTTGTAGCCAAGTACAATCCGGCCGGAAAATTAATATGGGTAAGGCAGGCCGGCAGTCAGAATTACGATTATGCGCACGGCATCGCGGTAGACAATCAGGATAATGTAATAATAACCGGATCCTATTCCGGCAGCATGTATTTCGGCGGTAATATAACAGTCGTAGGCAATACCTACAGCGATATTTATACCGCTAAATACGATTCGGCGGGGAATATTTTGTGGGCTTACGGTGCAGGCAACGAAGGATTTTATAATGCAGGCGAAGCCGTATCTGCGGACAATAACGGCAATATTCTGGTCACCGGAACATTCGGCGGAACGGTTCTTTTCGGCAGGACCGTTGTAACTTCTACCGGTACCCAGGATTTATTTTTAACGAAATACGATGCGGCCGGGAACGTGTTATGGGTAAAAAAGGCAGGAGGGGCGAACCAGTATACTGTGTCCAACGACGTGGCAATCGACAAGAATAACAATGTTTACCTTACCGGACTGTTTTCGGGCGCAACTTCCTTCGGAAGTATAAACGTCTTCTGCAGCACCCAGGCGGATATTTTTATTGCAAAGTACGACACCAACGGAAATGCATTATGGGTTTCTCAGGACAGTCTGTACGATTATAATTACGGCCAAAGCATCAGCCTGGACAATGCTTCAAACATTTCTTTATCGGGCAGCGTAAGATTAGGCGGGAGCGATTTCGGCGATATATACCTTGCAAGGTATACAAACACGGGTCGAAAATTATGGTCGAAATTAGGCACTAACTCTGGCACTACCGAGGTGGGCGGCATAGCAACTGAAACAAACGGCGATTTGGTCGCGACGGGAGCATTTTCCGATTCCCTGGATTTCGGCACACAGAGACTGCAGGGCATCGGCGCCGAGGATATTTTTATAGGGAGAATACCGGTTCCGCAGCTTTCTCTCGGTTCAAATACTTTAAATTTCAATGTAGTGCCGTTAGGCAGTCAGGCTGTAAAAAGCATTACGCTGCACAATACTGGAAGAGCTCTCCTTCATGTTACCGGTGTAACGGTGTATGATGCCGACAAAGAATTCGGTATTGCGAGCGCTATAATCGACAGCATCCCGCCGCTGTCTTCGGGTTCTTTAAATATAAGTTTTTCACCGAGGAATACATTGACCGATAATGCATATCTTGTCATCGAAAGCGATGTTCCTACCGGACCGGATACGGTAAAATTAATAGGAACCGGCGGGGTACCCACTGCCTCGTATTCTCAGAAAAGTCTGAATTTCGGTACACAGGAGATCAATACGACGCAGCAGCAGTTTATTTCCGTAAATAACATAAGCTCGGTCAATTTTATTATTAATAAAATAACATTCTTAAATAACGGTTCGGGCGATTTCGGTTTGATTAACTTTATTGCACCGGATACCGTCCTGCCGCAGGGTTCCAAAATAATAACGGTCAAATTCAATCCCAAATTGCCGGGAGCGAAAAATTCTTTAATGCTGGTTTCCAGCAACTCCGCAAACAGCCCGGATACAATCAGTCTGACGGGGACCGGGGGTTCGTCAACCGTTACTTTTTCTTCAGATACGCTGAACTTCGGCACCGTCGGAGTTACGAAAAGTAAGTCTTTAAATTTCTCGGTAAAAAATTCAGGAAATTCCAGATTGATTCTTACCGCTATGAGACTTTCCGGACCGGACAGCAGCAATTTTAAACTTGCCGCGGCTTCTCTGCCCGATACGATTTTAATTGGAAGCTCGAAATATTTTTCCGTAAGTTTCTCCCCTCTTACTTTCGGAAAAAAGACCGCTTACCTTAAAATTTCAAGCAACGCGTCAAGTGTGCCGGATTCGATTCTATTAACGGGATCCGGAGGCTCTACATTTTTAACTTTAACGGACGATACGTTAAACTTCGGCAGCATAATAGTAAACGGCTCCGGTTCGCTGGAAATCACGGCTAGCAATACGGGCTCTTCTCAGCTTATTATTCAAAGCATAACTATGGCGGGCATAAATAAAAACGAATTTAAAATAATCCCGGCATTCATAACCGATTCATTGTCCCCGGGCGCCGCCGTAAATCTAACGGTAAATTTTAATCCCGTATCTTCGGGAAATAAAAGTGCTTTGATGATATTTAACAGCAACGCTATTAACAGCCCAGATACGGTCAGACTTTTAGGCAAGGCGCTGGCTCCGGTACTGAGTTTTTCCCCGGATTCTTTGGACTTCGGGTCGATTACTATTAATGATACGAGCAGTTCGTTCATTACCTTATACAATTTGAGCAATACGGCAATAATCATCAACAATATAAATATATCGGGCCCTAATAGTTCCGAATTCGCCGTACAGCATAATATCCTACCCGATACCGTTATCGGTTTGAATTATAAATACCTGACAGTCAAATTCTCTCCGCGCGCCGTAGGCGTCAGAAGGGCATTGCTGGTTTTTTCAGGCCCCGGAGGCTTGGGACCCGATACGGTAAAATTAGCCGGGACGGGTCAGTCGGACATAACAGTACAGGTTCCCCAATTAAGTCCTACCGGTCAGGATATAACTCTTAAGGTTACGCCGCCAACGGGATTTAATTTTACCAGCGCCAAGATGTACTACAGGATAACCGGGGACTCGGCCTATAAGTCTTCCGATCTAACTGCAAGCCAGGGATACTACACCGGAGTTATTCCGGGCGCATACTTGACGATAAGCGGCGTACAGTATTACATTGTCTTTTCAAACAGTACGACTTCGGTATCATATCCCGATGTCGATCCTGCCGGGTCCCCCGAATTTATAGAATTGACTGTGCCCCAGTATACGTACCCGTCGGTTATCCCCAAATCGGAATACAGAATGATAACGATACCTCTTTATGTGTTCGGCATTTATCTCGATTCGTTATTTACCGCGGATTACGGACCTTATAACAACAGTGTCTGGAGATTGTTCAGGTGGGATCCGTCATCGCAATCCTACGGCGAATATACCCAGTTTATCAATGAAATAATGCCCGGCAGCGCCTTCTGGCTGATACAAAAGGACGGCAAGCCGTTTACTTTAAAAGAAACGTTCACGGTGCCTTCGGTACAAAATTACCCGATAAACCTGCAGCCCGGATGGAACCAGATCGGCGATCCTTTTGCCTTCCCTGTTGACTGGGACAGCATAGAGAATTCGGATCAGGTGCAGGCGCCCATCGGCTGGAACCCGCAGACACAGGATTACGAATTAAATCAAACCGTGCTGCAGCCTTGGGACGGCTACTGGGTTTATAATCCGGTCGATTCGGGGACTGTTTACATTTTTGTGAAAGATATTAAAAGCCAGGGACCCGCCCGGAAAACGGCAGATCAATGGGCAAACCTTAAAAGCGACGAATTTATACTGCAATTAAAAGCCGGTATTGAATCTTCCGGGATTGAAGATATGCAGAACTTTGTCGGCATGATGGAAAATGCCAAAGACGGCAAAGACAAATATGATATTTTGAAACCGCCGCCCGTAACCGGAAATCTTAATTTAAATATTATATCCGGCGGAAAACAATTCGCGGAGAATATCGTCGGCACTTCGAAAGAGGGCGCGTACTGGAATATAGAAATCAAGTCCGGTTATAAGGGTAAAACGGTAGTAATACAATTGGATCAAAAATCGACTCTGCCCGACGGCTTTAATATATGGTTCTTATCCTTAACTGATAAATCGGATTTACCCGTTGACAACGGCAGCGTGAGGTTGACCGTTCCGGGCAGCGGGAAAGGCGAATACAGGATAATAGTAGGAAAAGAAGATTACGCCAAACAGCATTCGGAAAATATTCCGCTGGTGCCCCTGGAATACGCTCTTTACCAGAACTACCCGAATCCTTTTAATCCCACTACCGACATAGAGTACCAATTAAAAGAAAACAGCAACGTTTCGCTCACAATATATAACATACTCGGTCAGAGAATAAAAGTATTAATTAACAACCTGGCGCAGGGCGCGGGCCGTTATACCGTAACTTGGGACGGGACGAACTCGGCGGGCGAAAAGGTAGCTTCCGGAATTTACATTTACCGTATAATAGCGAATAAATTCAACGCCGTTAAAAAAATGGTATTCTTGAAATAGTTTGTGGTCTGTAGTTTGTGGTATGTTGTTAATTCTGCCTTTAATTGTTCTGAATTCAAGAATTCATTTCATCAAATAAGAAATTCAAAGTACGGAAAATTCGAATAGTGAAGTTAAAACTATTGAAACCTTTTGACCGACCTACCGCCTACAGTACGACCCCCGACCGCCGCTGCTTTTTAATTTGCAGATGCTAATTGTCTTTTAATAGCTTATCCTTATCCGTTTTTTTAAGGCTATTAATAACAAGCAGATACGAGTCGTCGATCCATTCAAGTATTACCCGGTCCGTTGCCGTATTAGTTAATTCCACCGTATTCCAGTGCTTCTTGTTCAAATGGTATCCGGGTCTTACGAAATCGTATCTTTCCCTCAATTCAACCGCTTTTTCCGGGTCGCATTTTAAACTAATACTCACAGGCGGAACAAGGTTTGCAATTAGAAATATTTTTCCCATTACCTTGTACACGGGCGAGTCTTCGTTAAAAGGCAGACTCTCGGTAACGCCTTTCTTCTTCAAACAATGTTCACGGACTTTTTCCAGGTTCATGTTTTCCTAGTAGATAGTAGCTGGTAGCTAGTAGTTAGCTACCGGCTTCTAACTACCAGCTACTTATAAACCCCTCCTAACGATTCTTGTCCAAATACCTCGCGGCATCCTTCGCGAAATATGTCAGGAACATATCCGCGCCCGCCCGTTTAATCGCGATCAGCGATTCGATCATAACCCGTTCCTCGTCTATCCAGCCGTTAATCCCGGCGGCCTTGATCATTGCGTATTCCCCGCTGACCTGGTACGCCGCCGTGGGCATTGCGAATGTGTCTTTAACCCTTCTGATTATATCCAGATACGGGCCGGCCGGCTTGACCATTACTATGTCCGCTCCTTCTTCAATATCCGCTTCCACTTCCCTTAAAGCCTCATCGCTGTTGGCAATGTCCATCTGGTGCGAGCGCCTGTCTCCGAAAGCCGGGGCCGATTCGGCCGCATCCCTGAAAGGACCGTAATAACCCGACGAATATTTGGCGGCATAGCTCATAATGGGGACCTTTATAAAACCCTTGCCGTCCAGGACATTCCTTATCGCCGCAATTCTTCCGTCCATCATGTCAGAAGGGGCAACGATGTCCGCGCCGGCTTCAACATGGGACAAAGCTTCTTTTGCAAGCAGCTCCACTGTCTCGTCGTTTAATATATCTTCTCCGTTCAAGAGGCCGCAGTGCCCGTGCGACGTATATTCGCACATGCAGACATCCGTTATTACAAGAAGGTTCTTGGCTTTTTCTTTTATGGACCTTACGGCCTTTTGTACTATGCCGTCGGGTGCGTAAGCTTCCGAACCGCGTTCGTCCTTATGTTCCGGGATTCCGAACAAAATAACCGCGGGTATTCCCAGAGATTCGACTTCTTTGCATTCCTCGGCAACGACGTCGACCGACATCTGAAATACGCCGGGCATCGATTTGACAGGCTTCTTTACCTTGCTGCCGGGTACTACAAATAAAGGATAAATAAAATCGTTTTTCGACAGCTCCGTCTCGCGCACCATATCTCTTACAAGAGGATTGTAGCGAAGCCTTCTCAATCTTTTAATCGGATAAGTAGCCATAATATACTCCGGTGTAAAAATTTAAAATTAATTATTATGTTAGAATTTTTCTAATATGATGTAATCTATTTCCAATGTAAACTCATTCCCCTTTAATTCGGGGCCGTCCAAAAAAGTATTTCAAGAACCTTAGTGTCTTCGCTTCTTCGTGGCAATTGCTTGAATTTATTTGATATTCGAAGAAGTTATTTGCCACAATGTCACAAAGACACGAAGAATAACAAAGTATAATACTTTTTTACCTTGAATCCACCCCGTCCATTTGTTTTATAGATTTAATCTTGTCCGCCATAATTTCCGAATTTTTAATACAATCGCCTACCGATATACCTCCGCGGTAATTGCCGCCGAGAACGAGACCCGGGTTTCTTTTTTCGAAGTCCTCAAAATACCTTTCGTGTTCGATGTAGCCGATGTTGTACTGGGGAATGGATTTCGGCCAGAACCTGTAATATAATTCTTCCGGTTCCGCCGTAATTCCCATTATCTGTTCGAACTCGCCCCGTACTTTTTTGAAAAGCACTTCTTTATCGATGTTGACTATCTCGGAATCCCGCGCGCCTCCTATAAACAGCGTAAACGAAGCCTTGCCATCCGCGGCGCGGTTGGGAAATATAACCGAACTCCATATTGCGCCGAGAAAAGATTTCTTTTCTTTAGCCGGGATTAAAAACCCGAACCCGTCCAGAGGATGCTTTACGGCTGATTTATCGTAAACCAGATACTGAACCAGAACCGGGGGATAATATATGTCATTTAAGTGTTTCTCAAGTCCTTCGTCGAAGTCCTTAAACAAACCTGCCGCAGTGTACGCAGGCAGCGTCGAATATACAATATCTCCTTCTATTATCTTTTCCGTTCCGCCGTTGACGTAATTAACTGAAAATCCGCTCCCGTTTTTTGTAATGCCGGTAACGTCCGCCGACGTAACAACCTTATCGCCGAGCCTGCCTGCAATTGCCCTCGGGAGGGTCTGCATTCCGTTAACGAAGGAAAACATCCTTGCGCTCTGCTTCGACTTCTCGGCGCGTTTCTTTCTTTCTTTTATGCTTTTAACGGTACCTATTATCAGGCCGCCGTATTTTTCTTCGAGAGCGTATAATTTCGGGAACGCGGATTTTACGCTTAATTCTTCCGGGTTGCCTGCATACACTCCCGCTACGAAAGGATTTATGGCATAATCCAGGAACTCTTTCCCCAGGCGGCGTTTTACGAAATCCGCTACGCTTTGATAATAACCGTCGTCAGACCTGCCGATTAAGGGTTCCGCCATCAGCCGGAGCTTTGCGCCGGTACCGAATAATTTGGTTTTTAAAAATGCCGGCGGGCTCATCGGAAGAGGGTAGAGTTGGTTCCTTCTTAATATATATCTTTTATTGCCTTCCTTGTTGGCGTATACAAGCTGTTCTTTAAGGCCGAGTTCGTCCACAAGCCGGCCGATTAGAGGCGTTGTCTCCAGGCCGCTGTTCGGACCCCGGTCGAATACGAATCCGTTTTCGATAGCGCTTTCCATCGATCCGCCGACTTCGCTTTTCTTTTCAAGCACGGTAACGTCGTAACCGTCTTTGAACAGCCAGTAAGCTGCCGATAACCCGGATACACCGGCTCCCAGTATTAATATTTTCTTTTCCAATTTACGGCAAATTATAAATTGTGATTATTAGTATTTTAAAGATTATACGGTCCTGGAATATTTGGCGGTGTCTTCTTTACGCTCTATGTAGCCGTCGAAATTCATGGCTATATTCCTTATCAGAAGCCTTCCCATGTCGGTAACTTCAATTTTATCGTCGCTTAGAACTACGAGTTCGTCCTGTTCCATTTCTTTAAGACCGTTAAGCCCGTACGCGAAATATTCCTTAAAATTAATTTTGAATTTATCTTCAATCGGTTTGAACTTTATTCCGAAATCGCACATAATCTTCATGATTACTTCCCGCCTAAGGATATCGTCTTCGTTCAGCACGTACCCTTTGGCGACCGGCAGAATCTCGTTGTCTAGCGCATTGAAATATTCTTTTTCCGTCTTGTAATTCTGCGCGTACACGCGGTTCAATTGGCTTATTGCGGTAATGCCCAGAGCATAAAGGTCCGCACCCGAATTTGTACTGTAGCCCTGGAAGTTTCGGTAAAGCTTCTTTTCTTTAAGTGCAACCGCAAGGTCGTCGCCGGGTTTGGCGAAATGATCCATACCGATAAAAATGTAACCTGCCGAAGTAAGTTTTTCAACGGTTAGTTTCAATATCTCGAGCTTTATTTCGGGAGCCGGCAGGTCTTCTTTATGAATTAAGGCCATATGTTTTTTCATCCACGGAACATGCGCATAATTAAATACCGCAAGACGGTCAGGCGATATATCTATTATTTTATCCAGCGTCTCCGAGAAAGATTCGATAGTCTGGAACGGCAGTCCGTACATTAGGTCCAGGTTAATGCTGCTGAAACCCAGCTCGCGCACCCATTTCACCGTCTGCCGAGTAATATCTTCCGGCTGAATCCTGTTGACGGCTTTCTGCACTTTTTCGTTAAAGTCCTGCACGCCCATGCTTATCCTGTTGAAGCCGTTGTTCCTTAGAGCTTCAAGATGTTCGCGCTTCAGGTCGCGAGGGTCTATTTCGCAGCCGTTTTCGGAATCTTCCTTGAATTGAAAAGATTCCTTTATATAAGAACCGAGTTCGTTTATTTCGTCCGGCCGCAAATGGGTCGGGGTGCCGCCTCCCCAATGGAGCTGCGCTACTTTGCGTTCGGGAAGAAGATACGTCCTGACCATATCTATCTCTTTTTTCAGGTACTTGACGTATTCTTTCACGCGGTCCCTGTTGCGGGTAATGATCATATTGCATCCGCAGAAATAACAAAGCGTATCGCAGAACGGCAGGTGGTAATAAAGAGAAAGATCGGGAAGGTCTTCGCCGTAATTGGTTTTTATTATTTCGTCGAGATAATTTTCATGCGTAAAGTTTTCGTTAAAATGCGGCGCCGTGGGATAGCTGGTATATCTCGGACCCGGCTTATCGT
>JBJKOY010000608.1:0-13962 GCA_046706945.1 Ignavibacteriaceae bacterium
AAGCATCAGGGCTTTTGCATTTTAAAAAGGTTGAATTGAGAAGGAAGCAATAGGCAATTATCCCGACTCGATCGGGATGCAGGTTCTGCCGCAGGCATCCCTTCGGGAGAGTCCTGCTCGCGGAGCATTAGAGCCCTGAAACATCAGGGCTTTTACGTTTTAAAAAGGCAAAATGAAAAGAGCATTCGACAGTTAGGGCTGAGCAAAAAGTAACATGCTTTGTTATTCTTCGTGTCATTGTGACATTGCGGCAAATAACTTCTTCGAATATCAAATAAATTCAAGCCATTGCCGCGAAGACACTAAGGTTCTTGGGATACCCCCCGCAGGTTCTGCCGCAGGCATCGAGACTATGTAAAAACCATTTTTGAATGAAAATATTTTAATTTGTCGCAAAATTTTTTTTGCATTTATCACTAGCCCGTGGCTTGAACCGCGGGATTATAAGTCTAAAAATGCAAAAGGCTTTCCCGTAGGGAGAGCTATGCAATAGCCACAGAAAGCTCATTATTGGGGCTTGGCGAATCCATACCTATGCGAAAAGCCCAGAATTTATTTGGATAATTTTACCCCGCCATAAATGGCGGGGCAAGTGAATAAAAATTATATTAAAATTACTCTCAAATCATTAATGTAAAATCAATTTTGAATTTGATATTCGAGTATGCAAGAATTTCCTTGACATTCTTGTAGCATTATTGTTCATTTTATATAGCTTTTTTCTCTTCTCTGGGGGGTAAATTTTCAGAGTTGAGATATCGAAAAATTTAGAAACAACAAATTGTTTACCTGCCTCTTACAGAATTAAGTAATTATATCTGTTATTAATAACCTAAAAGGAGGAGTTATGAAAAAGTTTTTGATAGCTTTGTTTTTCTTTTTAGTTATTAATTCAAATTGTTCAGCACAGTGGTTTTGGCAAAATCCTTTTCCGCAGGGAAATCCCTTGTCGTCGGTTCATTTCACTGATTCAAATACCGGTTGGATTGCGGGGAGGTTAGGTACAATCCTCAAAACCACCGACGGCGGAGATAGCTGGATACATCTGAGCAGCGGTACTTCATATCATTTGTCAACAGTGCATTTCACTGATTCAAATACCGGTTGGTCTGCGGGTGAGAATGGTACAATCCTCAAGACTACCGACGGCGGGGATAGCTGGATATCCCAAAGCAGCGGAACTGCAGGATGGCTGTATTCGGTTTATTTCAAAGATCTAAATACCGGCTGGGCTGCGGGAGAAGGCGGGACTTTTCTTAAATCAACCGACGGCGGAAGCACATGGATCTCTAAAAATAACACAACCGGAATTGACCTGCGGTCGATATATTTCACGGATTTTAATACCGGTTGGGCCGTGGGCGGAAACGGGACGATCCTCAAGACTATTGACGGCGGGGATAACTGGATATCTCAAAGCAGCGGAACAACGGAATGGCTGTATTCAGCTTATTTCCTAGATTCAAATACCGGATGGGCAGTAGGAGGCTGGGGGAAAATCCTTAAAACTATTGACGGCGGAAATTCCTGGACATCTCAAAGCAGCGGAACGACACATGAACTTTATTCGGTTTATTTTTCAGATTCAAATACCGGCTGGGTTGTCGGCGGTTATAGTAACGGGACAATTCGTAAGACAACCGACGGCGGAAATATATGGACTTCTAATATTAGCGGCAATATAACCGAATTGTACTCGATTCATTTCAAAGATTCAAATACGGGCTGGGCTGTTGGTTACGGCGGAACAATTCTTAAGACAACTAACGGCGGCAACGACTGGCTATCAAAAATTAATGGAACTTCAAATTATTTGTATTCAGTGTATTTCACGGATTCCAATAACGGCTGGGTAGTTGGAGAATTAGGCACTATTCTTAAGACGACCGACGGCGGGAATAACTGGATATCCAAACGCGGCGAAACCGGAGAATGGTTTACATCGGTCTATTTTACAAATTCCAGCACCGGCTGGGCTGCGGGTTATGATTCGCATGGTTCGGGAATAATTTTCAAAACAACTAACGGCGGAGATAACTGGATACAGCAGAGCAGCGGAAGTTTAAATCATTTGTCATCTGTTTATTTTAAGGATTTAAATACCGGCTGGGCCGTCGGTAATTCCGGGACAATCCTCAAGACGACCGACGGCGGAGATAATTGGATATCACAAAATAGCGGAACTTCGTATGATTTGTCGTCGGTCTACTTTATAGATTCCTATATAGGCTGGGCCGTAGGGGGTGATTTTTACCATTCTAAAATTATCAAAACAACCGATGGAGGGGATAGCTGGATATCAAAAAGCAGCGGAATAACAAATTCTTTAAATTCTGTTTATTTCACTGATTCAAATACCGGCTGGGCTGTCGGAGATGTTGCCGCAATCATCAAGACAACTGACGGCGGGGATAGCTGGACATCCCATATCAGCGGTACTGCAGTAGGGTTTTCATCGGTCTATTTTACGGATTTAAATTCCGGATGGATTGTCGGCAGCAGCGGAACAATACTTAGGACAAGTGACGGCGGAGATAACTGGATTTCTCAAAAAAGCGGAACGACAAATTTGTTGTATTCGGTTCATTTCACGGATCCTAATACCGGCTGGGCTATAGGTAGTTATGGAACTATTTTAAAGACGACCAACGGCGGTGTAACGTTTATAAAAGATAATAAAATTATCCCGACAGGTTTTTACTTGTCCCAGAACTATCCCAATCCGTTTAATCCTTCAACAACTATTAATTACCAACTGCCTTACGGCGGGTACGTGACTTTAAAGATTTATGATGTACTGGGAAGGCATCTAAAAACCATAATAGAAGGTAACAAGCAGCAAGGGGTATATTCGGTCCGTTTTAACGCAAATAATATGGCCGGCGGAGTATATTTTTATCAGCTGGGGGTTACGGCTTCCGATAATAAAAATAACTCTTTCTTTTCAACGAAGAAGATGTTATTAATTAAATAACATCAAAGTATATTCCCAAAAGATAATAACCCGGAAAGTTTTCGACGAATGGGAAAATGATTCTAGGACCTAAACCCGGGACAATATTCTTTCGGACTCCGGTATACTAATCAGATCAATGCTGAAGAGGGGACTGCCCGCAAATCCAAGGGCATCAGAAATGCGCAGCGGATATCTATGGTTTTAATATTTAGTCCAGTATCATTTTACTTGAAAAGGTTCTGTATTTTACATAGTTTATTAAACGAATTGATAAGAATTCGATAACGGTAACCACACTCAGCCGCACTTATGATTTTTCTTCTATGGGGGATCCAATAATAACTGCATATTGAAATAAAAGAAAAACCTCTAATTTTTTTGAGAGAACCATTCCCATTACCGCTATCAAAAAAATTGAGAGTATAAATTATTACCGATTTAGCCGATAGTATGGGACTGATAATACGCGAGTATTAATTAGAAACTTAAACGATAACGGAGTTTAATTTTTTATTTTTAGAAAAATTATTTCATTTAATAAAAGCCAAATATGAGAACCCTAATTTTAGGCGGAAGCGGTGCAACCGGGAAATTGGTAATTCAACAACTTGTCAAAAGGAATATTAAAGTTCGGATAGTTGTGAGAGAATCTGCCGTCATTCCTAGCATTATAGCGGAGGACAAATCTATTGAGATAATAAAAGGTAATATAAACTATTTAACAGTTGATAAAATTATTGTCCTATTAAAAGATTGTGATTCTGTTATTTGTTGCCTTGGACATAATATAAGTATAAAAGGTATTTTTGGTCCTCCGTATAAACTGGTTTCTAATGCCGTATCTAAAATAATAGAAGCATTACAGTCCCTGCGTCTTAATCAAAAGTTTATTTTAATGAGCACAACCGCTTATACAAATAAAAACACAAAAGAAAAAAATACTTTCGGAGAGAAGATAATATTTGCGTTCTTAAAAGTTTTATTACCTCCTCATAGAGACAATATGCTTGCCGCCGACCACCTCGTAAACAATATAGGTCCAACTACCGAAATTGATTGGGTAGCTATTCGTCCGGACTCGCTTTTCAATGAGGAATTTGAAAGCAGATATGAAATAAATGAATTTAAATTACGCAGTCCGATTTTTAATCCCGGCAAAACCAGTAGAATAAATGTTAGTCATTTTATGGCAGAATTAATTACAAATAACAAGTTATGGCAAGATTGGAAGCATAAGACTCCTGTCATATATAATAAAGAATAAGAATTGTAAATAAGCCCAACAATGCGTTTCAAACCGACCGCACAACCGAGATCGCGATTTCCAAATGTCCTTGGCGTTGGCACCATGTACCGGCTTAGTTGCTCAAAGTGTCTAAGCTTAGCAATCATTCTAAAGTTTATCGGCGATTCAATTCTATTCGGCGAACTTGTTACGGTATGGCCGTTATGCGGGAGGCCGCATATTAATTAACAGCATAGCGACAAGCCGGGTTAAAGGCGGCGCATTATATTTGTCATTATTAAAGGGGAGAGGTAATATGAGAATAATTAGCTTTATAATAATTTTAACATCATCAATTTATACGCAATCATTATCAGATTATTATCCTCTTGAAAAAGGGGACAAATGGTTTTACAAAGTGACAAATTATGATGTAAACTCGGCTCCTTCCTCAGTTTCATATTACTCTAAAGAGGTGTCCGGAGACACGGCAATGGATAACGGGATAAAATATTTCACAATCCTTGAAAAAGGTCAGCGGCACTATGAGAGATTTGATACATTGAGCAATGAGATTAAATATTATTCTTATACTGGATGTTCCGGGAACGATATATCTAAATATTCGCTTAATTATAAAGAGGATTCAACTATTGTGTGGGGCTCTTGCGACGGGATGACTTATCAAATTAGCTTTTTAGGGTCCGATAACCCGGATTCGTCGTCCATAAATCTCCGCGGTGACGGGCTAATCGTTGAGAACATTTCGTTTAGGAAATACGTCGGTATGGCCGGTCAATCATTTTTAGAAGGAGGCAATAGTAATATAAGTCTGATCGGTTATAAAATACACGGTAAAGAATGGGGCATTCTATCTTCCGCGGATAAAAAAAGTATCGAATATAATTATCGGCTCGAACAAAATTATCCGAACCCGTTTAATCCGAGCACAACAATATCCTTTGAGATTGAAACCCGTTCGAGAGTAAGGCTTAACATTTATAATTTGCAGGGACGGTTAATAGGAACCGTCTTGGATAAAGAACTAGGCAAAGGGAAACATAGTGTTGTATTTGAAGGCGGCAAATATGCAAGCGGGGTTTATTACTATCAATTAATTACAAATAATTATGTATGTACGAAGAAATTCATTCTCATTAAATAAAAAAATATATAAAAATAAATTGCTTGCACAGGCTGGGGCTTTAATGCAGCCGTTAAGCCGCTATCAACGTATAGAATGAAAAATTAAATATGGAGTAATCAGAAAAATGGATAGTACAAAAATTTTCGGAACTGCTTTTACAAACGTCTATCCCCTGTATATACAAAAAGCGGAACGGAAAGGGCGCACAAAAGCAGAAGTAGATGAGATTATATTTTGGCTAACAGGATACAATAAGCAAACATTACAACGGCAAATCGACAATAAAATAGATCTAAAATCATTTTTCGGCCAGGCACCGCAGATCAATCCGAATGTTTCAAAAATTACCGGTGTAATCTGCGGCTATCGTGTGGAAGAAATAGAGGACAAACTAATGCAAAAGATTCGTTATTTGGATAAGTTGATAGATGAATTGGCAAAAGGAAGGTCCATGGATAAGATTTTGAGAAAATAAAAGTGTTAAAGTGAAAATCAAATAAGACTTATGAATAATACCGATAGCGATCCCGGTTTAATTATATCGTTTCTGACCATGAGGCGTATTATCGGCATCCTGGGAATCGGGTTGCCGGTAATCGTAGTAGCGGGCGGTTTTATCCAGAATGGTTTTGTCCTTCGTTCATCTATAAGCAGTTATTATTATACAAATATGCGTGATTTCCTCGTGGGACTGCTGAGTTGCGTCGGACTATTTCTTATATCTTATAAAGGTTATGAGCGTATTGATCACGTTACCAGCGATATTAGCGGAATTTTAGCTTTGGGAGTTGCCTTTTTCCCAACCTCAACCTGCGACAGCGGAATTAATAGAGTAGGTATATTTCAGTTAAATAATAATATATCCTTCTATTTTCATCTAATATTCGCGTCGTTGTTCTTTTTATCGCTGGCATTCATTTCTATATTTCTTTTTACGAAGCATGAAAGTAATATGTTGACGAAGGAAAAAAAGAAAAGAAATTTAGTTTATATCGTCTGCGGCTGTATAATACTGTTTTCAATTTTATGTATTATGATCTATTCGTTGGTTTTGCAAAATACATTTATGGCTGCATATAAACCCGTACTGGTTTTTGAGTCCCTAGCCTTGATTTCGTTCGGTACTTCATGGCTCGTAAAAGGCGAAACGCTATTTAAAGATAAAGAGGAGTTTGAGTAAGATTATAAATAGAGGAAAAAATTGAATAGGTATGACGAACTTATTTCACAAGCTAAAAAGCCGACCCGAATGCTCGGCCTATTAAGAGCAAGGATAATGAATCTTGTGCACAATAAATTGACAGATTGGGGACTATCATATTTAACTATTAAGGCAGATGATATAATATTAGACATCGGATGCGGCGGCGGAAAGACCGTAAATAAATTGGCTAAGATAGTCGATAAAGGAAAGGTATACGGTGTGGATATTTCCGATACATCCATAAATCTATCAAATAAATTAAATAAGAATTTTATCAGCGAGGGCAGGGTTATTATTCAAAAGGCAAACGTAACTTCGCTGCCCTTTCCGGACGATTATTTTGACATTATCACTGCAATTGAAACATATTTCTTCTGGCCTGATTTGGTAAAAGATATGGGAGAAGTGTTAAGAATATTAAAGCCCGGAGGGAAGTTGTTAATCGTATCGGAATTATACGACCAAACGAAAGAACAACTTAAAGAAACATTCGTATTGACCGGCTACCGGGACGTAATAATCAACGACGATATTAAACATGATTGGATATGCGGGATAGGTACAAAGCCGAAAAAAGACTGACAATCGCCTCAACACTACCGCAACCAAGATAACCTGCCGTTGTCTTCAGAATTATCCTAATCCCTTTAATCAGTCTACAAAAATAAAATATGAAATCGCGATTTATAATTATGTAAGATTAAAAATCATGAGATAAAGAAACGGCCTTTTCTCGGTTTAACTTTGAAATAAGTTTATTTCATTTCAGTCGTTGATAACTAAAAATTTTATTTCATTATTATCGGATGACAAAATCTTTATTTTATAATATTTGCACGTAATTATATCGCCTAAGGACAAATCATATTCTAAATGAAGCGGATACCCGTCTTCTATATACCACGCTCCGTCCTGAATAATAAATTGGTCGTAATCTATTTTTATTGTATTGCCGGATTTGCCGGTATATACCAGCACTTCCTTCGTACCCTGATCCGACGAATTTGAATTATAAGCCTGTGATTTGACCGAAGTATATGACAGCATTTCACTCCCTACGGTTACGGTTTTTAAGGTGTCTATACCGTAATCTTGTTGAGTAACTATTTTACTCGTTCCGCAACTCTCAAAAAATATTAAAATAATACCGATTGAAATTAAGATAAGACTTTTCATAGGAACCCCCGATATTTTGGAGATGAGCTTTTTCATTTGACCCCCTCAATTTTATTCGCTTGATAAATATCCCATAAAAATTGTTTAAATTCAATTAATTCATAAATAAAACCGTTATACTTTTGTAACAATATAACCGGCGCCCGGCTCCGACCGTATAATCGGTTCGGCATAATTGGGATTTTGGGCGTCTGTATTTTCGTATTAATAAAGGAATAGTAATTATGAAAAAATTGTATTTTACTATCCTGGTAATTTTCATAGCCGGCATAAATTTTATAGATGCTCAAACAAGTCCGGATAATAAATATTATGAGAGATTGTATTATACGTGCAAAGTATGGGGATTCCTAAAATACTTTCATTCGGAAGTAGCAAAAGGCACAAAGAACTGGGATGCCGTGCTTCTTCAAACTATAGACGGTGTGAAGAACGACATTTCCGATTCGGACTTTAACAACACTCTGGGCGCTATGATTAACAGCGCGGGAAAGATGGCTCATCCTGCAATTCAATTACCGAATGTTCCCGACAGCCTAAAATATAATTTAAATTTAAACTGGCTGAATGATCCGGTATTTTCAAATGAAATAAAGACAAGGCTGGATACGGTTAGAGATTGGTTCAGACCCCAGAACAATTATTATGTAAGTGGTAGTAGTGTAGGCAACCCCTTTTTTTACCATGATGAATTTTATTCTGCTAATACCGATGCATATTTATCGGAAAATATTCGGTTATTAACTTTGTTCAGGTACTGGAATATAATCAACTATTTTTATCCGGATAAATATTTAATGGATAAGAACTGGGATTCAACTCTAGCTGAATTTATTCCCAAAATGGTAGATGCTTCGAACGAAATATCATTTAACCTAAAATTCATGGAACTGACAACAAGATTAAACGACTCTCATGCATTTACATACAGCAGTAGAATAAGTAATTATTTCATCGGATATTATTACTTACCTTTGAATTTAAAATATATTGGAAATCAAACTGTGGTTACAGGGATCTTGGAGAACAATATAGGAATAAAAGCGGGCGATATTATTACCTCCATTAACAAAGTCGACATAAAAACGATTAGAGACAGTCTAAAAAAATTTGCGTACGGTTCTAATAATGCAGCTGTTAACAGGAATATAAATTCCTTTATTATATCCGGGCAGAGCGGTCCTGTATATCTAACTATTGAAAACGATTCGGGACAAAGAAACTTGATATTGCAGCGTGACCTGAGTGATGCTGATTATTTGAATCTTAGGAAAAAAAATGGTCCGGTTTTGAAAAAAAATAAATTCAGATTCAAAAGCCTACGGATATGTCGATATGGGAAGACTCCAAATATCCGAAATCGATTCCATGTTTAATGATCTACGGAATACGGATGCGATTATTTTCGATATAAGGAATTATCCGGCAGTGTCTATATACAATATTGCATATTATCTTTTTAATAGTCCTATTCCTATCGCCGATTTTACAGTACCCGACGCAACATATCCAGGGACTTTATACTGGTATCATCAATACAGCATCGCAGGAGATTATTCCAAAACATATGATAAAAACATTTTCATTCTTATGGATGAAAATACTCAAAGCGCTGCAGAATATATGATAATGGGTCTTGAACAATATCCGAAAGCGGTTAAGATCGGAAGTCAAACTGCAGGGGCGGACGGAAATATCAGTATTATTTATTTACCCGGCGGTATTATGACTTATTTTACCGGTCTGGGTACTTTTTACCCGGATCATAGGCAGACCCAGAGAATCGGTATCGTTCCCGACTTATACGTTTACCCGGCTGTTGAAGGCATCAGAGAAGGTAAAGATGAAGTGCTTGATGCGGCATTAAATTATGATCTTACCGGCATTAATAATGCCCGAAACAATACTCAACTATCGGATTATAATTTGGAACAGAACTATCCGAACCCATTTAATCCGGCAACAATTATCAGCTATAAATTGCCGGCATCCGCATTTGTAGTATTAAAGGTATACGATGTTCTGGGAAGAGAGGTTAAGACACTTGTGAATAGTCGACAAACCGCGGGAGCGCATTCGGCGGAGTTTAATTCTGTTGACCTGCCTACAGGAGTATATTTCTATCAATTGAGAGCAAGCGACGCATCGAACAAAGAAGATACTTTTATTTCGACGAAAAAGATGCTGTTAATAAAATGATAATTATTTATGAATAAATTATTTATGAAAATATCGACATCTTTAAATAGATGTAAGGTTTATATAATCAGTGTCTTTGCAGTATATTGCATTTCATGTTCGATAGGAATTATAATGGTGCAGACGGACAATAATTTTGCCCTTGTTCAAAGAGATAAAATCGTCGGCACGGCGGTCCGAACAGATAAAGCGTCTTTAAATTATCAGAAAGGAAATAACTTAAACGCAGCGCTTTACGATTTTACCGGGAATTTTTTATGGGGAGCGGAGCAAACATTTTTAGGCTTGGGCATAGTTATTCCGTATTTTACCGTTTCATACCAGGGCTGGGTAGGCGGACTAGTATCGGTTAATAATTTACATAAAAGCAGGCTAAAAAAACTTGAGCCGGCGATTTACTATTTTATCGTTTTATTTCTGCAATTTATAGCGTATTCTTTGTCGGTAGGCGCTGGAATAAAAACGGGAATAGATTTATATAAACAAAATCAATTAATAAGCTGGAGATTATGGAAGTACAGGATTAGGAAAGAAAATTTATCAGACGTTCTAAATATTTTTGTACTAAGCATTCCCGTATTTTTTATCGCGTCGTTTTTTGAATTTTTTTCCAAATGGAATATTTAATAAAGAACAAATAATTTACCCTAACTTGCGTTTTCATAAGGAATAGACGCGCCGGACTGAATTTTCGGGATCATCAAATGTTATCAACGAAAATACTGTTTTCGGCGCCGCTCTTAAATTATAAATAGTCTGACAATTTTGATTTTTGTAAATCCTGCTTAGTATTACTGTATTTTACAAAGAATAAGAATCGACATGGACCATAACTTTAAAGTAAAATTATATCACCGCCTGGCACTTATCTCAACGGCTATAATGTCGTATTTAATTGCGAATATTTCGCATGAAGCGGTAGGACACGGCGGAGCTTGTTTGATTGCGGGCGGTAAAATTACTTTGCTGACGTCGGTATATTTTAGGAGTAAGGTTCACAGTTATGTTACCGATGCGTTCGGCCCGCTCGCTAACCTTGCAGCGGGATTACTCTTATGGATGCTGCTTTTAAAAGTTAAGGGCATTAAGTTCTATACTAAATTATTTTTTGTTTGACAATGGGGAAGGGAATACATGTTCAATAATATCTTCGGCATCTCGTATAAACGGCGATCCAATCGAATACCGTAAGTCAAGCGGCAACTGTACATCGTCTACTCGACATTAACTTTATTAAAACCCTGATCATTTATATAAACTTTTTTTCCTGTTTGAAGATTAGTTTGTCCTGCATAAAATAATTCAATATACCCGTAAATAATAAAGCTATTAGATTACAGTAAACAACCTGGAAGTGAAGCATTTCTTCGATAAATAAGATTAATCCAAGTCGAATTAATAACGTAACCGAACTGTTTATGTTATAGAAAAATAGACGGCGTAAAAAATCTTTTGCGTTCTTCAATACCCGCTCTTTCCAGACCCAGAAATACGAATTAGTATAATTGTTAAATACGGCTATCTCAAATGAAATGGCGGGGGCTATAACATACTTTTCAAAATACGTATCGAAAACGGTATTCGACAACAGCCATAAAAAGACCGTATCGACTACCGTGCCGGAAATATTCGTCAGAATAAATTTATTAAATTTTATAAACGACATTTTCTCCTTGAGGGCAGTTTATAAATTTTAACCGAGTGCAAATTATGACATTACTTAATATTTTAGTTCGACTTATTTTCAAGTTTTGAAAGTTCAATTCCCTGTTTTATTATTAATGTAACGTAAAGACAAAATAAGGTAAGAGAAATAAGGATTGCCAGAGTGTCGTAAATTGACGCTCTAATTATAAACAATTCAATTTTCAAATTGCCGGCAAAATAAATGAACGTATTTGCAGTTATGAGCATCAGGCGGATTTCAGTGGGCCCCACCTTTGAATATGAGATTTTAAATACGCCTTTAACATAAGTAGTTATATAGACAAACACGCTCATCAGCAAGTAGCTGATTATTGCCAGAAGTGCAAAATCTAATCTTACATAAGGAGAAAGGCCTATACCGACTCCGATCAAAATTTCGCTGAGAGTATCAACGGTATGATCGATAAAAAAACCGAATTTAGGTTTTTCGATATGCCGAAACCTGGCTAAATTCCCGTCCAAACTGTCGCCGAACCAGTTTAAGACTAACCCGAAGCTTGCAAGCCACAAAAAATTACTGCTGTATACGGTCATCCAATAGCTGAAAAAAATTATTACTGACGCAATTACCCCAAGTACAGTCATCATATTCGGTGTTATCGTTTTCGGCATATGCGCGGAAAGCCATTTCAATGCGGGAATCTCGATAGGTCCTAAAAGTGAATCATTTTCCCTGGTATGTTGAGTTTGTTTTTCCATGTAAGTCCCTGTTAGATGAAGTTAATATTTTAACCGGATATGGTCCCCATTTCCCCAGTACAGGAAAATCGATAATTTAAGCAGTCGTAATTTACTAGTTTTTATAATTTAAAAAACTATTTAATTTATAAAGCGGCACTTTCTTATTCCGGTTCACCCTAATTTTTCTCAATTCGTGTAATTCCCGGGATCAAGTTCGAATGTATAAACTAGAATTTTAAAGAGTTCCTCTTGATAAAAGCCTCTATTTTACATAGTTTATCCGACGAACTATTTAATTTTCGATTACGCTGGCTAAGGTAAGCGGCATTTGTAAATTATCTTCTACGGGGAGCCAATAAAATTAATTTTCTGAAATAAATTGTATGCCTCAATTGTTTTGAGAGAATTCATTCCGACTGCTGCATTTAAATATTTAACCGTTCATATATTTTCGATGAAAACATCGGCAGTTTGGCTGACGTTCCTGCTAATTTTTTTAATATACTTCTGCTATAAACTTCATGGTTCGGTTTGTGCAGCGCTGAAATGTTTAGAATATTCATTCCCGGCATTATTCGCTGTCTCGGTTTTATTTTAATTAATATTTATTTATACCGCCCAGCGAACCTCGGCATGCACCATTTATAATTTTAAATAGGGATTTTATAATATGGAACCGCCGAAAAATAAATTAGAGATTCTTGAGTTATTTAGGCAGGGTCCTAGTTTACTGGCGGACGCTTTGACGGGTTTGAATGAAGAAGAACTGGATTATATCCCGTCAAACGGAGGTTGGTCTATACGGCAGATTATCCATCATATAGTCGACGGGGATGATCTTTGGAAAACCTGCGTCAAGATTGCTTTGGGTAATGAACAAGCCGAATTCACTCTTCAATGGTACTGGGCGCACCCCCAAACCGAGTGGGCCGAATTCTGGCGTTATGAGGAACGCCCTATTGATCCGTCGCTAGCCTTACTGAAGGCAAATAGAGACCATGTAATTCAATTGCTGGAATATGCGCATGACGGATGGAGTAAATGCGTTCAATTTCGAAAGTTTGACGGGCAAATAGAACCGGTCCCGGTCGGCGCCGCAATTAAAATACAAGCTGATCACGTTGTCCATCATATAAAACGGATAACGGCAATTCGTGAGGAGATTTCAAATAAATAAGCACAATTCAACCTACGTACATTGGTTCCGGCGGTATTGCCGAAAGTTGTCTTTATAAAATATCCTTATTCAAAAGTTAGCAAACAAAGCATATACCATTCGCTCAGAAAAATTAATATGAAAAACGAAAGTCAAGATTTAATACGGAAAGGATGCTCGGGTATCCTTATTTTTCTCATGGGCATTCTGTTATCCTGCGATTTGAACTCGCCGGGCAAGCTTGAAGGGCCTTTGCCGGTAAGCGGGACCGCGGTTCCGGAACTTGCCGCTTTCGATGAAGCGATGCAGCAATACATGACCGAGCATAATAAAAAAGCGGGTGTTTTGGCGGTTATGAAGGACGGCATTATTGTCTTTGAGCGCGGTTACGGCTGGAAGGACAAGGAGCTTCAAATACCGCTGCCCTGCAACGCAATGCTGCGAATCGCAAGCATAACAAAGCCTATCACAAAGGCAGCAGTAAAGAAGCTCATACGCGAAGGCCGTTTGA